>JBAXMH010000305.1:0-5121 GCA_037134395.1 Chloroflexales bacterium | reverse complement strand
GTTTCAGGTGCGAGGTTTCAGGTTTCAGGTTTCAGGTTGAGCGCATCAGGATGCCACATTCTGGCCTGAACTGTAAAGTATCCGCGAACCTTGTCCTAGAGCAAAAGTAACGCTGTGAGACGAGTCACGCTGAGCAAAGCGAAGCGTCCCGGCGATGATGATGTACGCCGGGACGCTTCGCTTCGCTCAGCGTGACAAGAGCGAGTTTTGCAGTAGTGCGATTTCACTTGGCTCTATCGAGCTACCACCGAATTGACGAGCCGTTCGGTCGTATAATGCGCGTGGCTTTTGATCACTGTCGTGGCTCGGATACAATTACTATGGAAGCGCCTAAACTACCGGCAGCCCCCGTCCCTCTGTGGCGGCGGGCCGCACTCGTCGCGCTGATCGTGATCGGCGTGGGGATGACCGTCTTCTTCGGCGCACGGGCCGTACGCTCGTTCCGCGAGATTCAGTATGTTCGCTCCCAGGGTCTTGATCGCGGCACCGCCAGCGTCGAGGCCATCCGGGGGTGGATGACGATCCGCTTTATTGCGGTGGCCTACGCTGTCCCCGAAGAATACCTGTATAGCCAGCTTGCCATCCCCTTCGACCGGCGCAACGCCAATAGCTCGCTGGGCAAGCTCAACACCGATTACCAGCTTGGCGACTCGGCTACAGGCAACTACCCGGCGATCATCACCAAGGCTCAGACCGCGATCACCGCCTACCGCGCCAACCCCGTCGTTACCGGCCTGCGCGACGTGCGACCCTGGATGAGTGTCCACTACATTGCCAATAGCACCGGCGTGCCCGCCGACTATATCTTCGCCCAACTCGGCCTGCCGATGGAGGGAAACACCGATAAGCCGCTGGATCTGCTCGGTGCGGAACTTGCATACCCGAACGGGCCGATGGCTCTCTCCGACGCCATCCAGCGTGTACTCGCTGGCTACCAGAAAGCCCCATGAATCTGTCTGATCTGAGCAGTTCGCTGCTCACCATGATCGTCACCTACGGTGCGTTCGCCCTCGGTGCGGTGGTGTTTCTTGCGGCGGTGGGGCTGCCCTTCCCCAGCACGTTCTTTGTCCTGGCTAGCGGTGCGTTCATCCAGCAGGGCGTCCTCGACCTGGCCTCGACAATGGTCGTTGCCCTTGTCTGTGTGGTGCTGGGTGATACGACCAGCTACGGTATGGGCCGTCTATTGCGCCATATCGTGGTCGCTCGCGTGGGCAAGACGGCCCCCTGGCGCAGCGCCGAGTCTTACTTCCAGCGCCGTGGCGCGATCTCGATCTACCTGACCCGCTTTCTGCTCACGCCTATCGCCGTCCCGATCAACCTTGTCGCTGGCACCAGCGAGTATGCGCCTATGCGCTTTGTTGGCTTTGCCGCCGCCGGCGAACTGACTTGGCTGGTGATCTTCGGCGGCCTGGGCTATGTGTTCGGCAGCCAGTGGGAGTATGTCAGCGACCTCGTTAGCAACCTGAGCGGCGTGTTCGTCGGCATCGCCCTGCTCGGTATCGGTATCTTCTGGCTGACTCGCAAACGCAGTACGTGATGGATGTGGCTGATTTAGTAGGACTGTTGCAAAGTCCTCAGATTGCCGCCCGCCCCTCTCCCCCAGCCCCTCCCCCACGCGGGAGGAGGGGAGCCAGACCGCTTTCTGGTGCGGAATACCCCCTCTCCCCTCGTGGGAGAGGGGGCAGGGGGAGAGGGGGCGCGTGACTTTCCACCACCCCTGGCCATCCTAGCCTGCAGCTTGCATAGCCTCCAGGCTTCTGCTATAGTTCGCCCCCGGTGTCTTCCCATATTCTACGTATCCCCAATTATGGAAAAGTCCGAGTACGAAGTGATGTCCGCCGTCGAACTGAGCCACTGGTGGTACGGCGGTATGCGTGCGATCAACGCGGCTCTGCTCGACCCGGTGCTGCGCGGGCGGTCGGATCTACGCATTCTTGACGCGGGCTGCGGCACCGGCGGCGATGCGCTCTTTCTTCGGCGTTACGGCACGGTGGCGGGTCTCGACTACAGCAGCGACGCCGCACGGCTCGGGGCCGGGCGCATTCCTGGTATGTTCACACGAGGTTCGGTTGTCTCTCTGCCCTTCGCCGATCAGAGTTTTGACCTGGTGACCTCCTTCGATGTTCTCTACCACCGCGCCGTCCCCAGCGAGAGTGCAGCCCTCGCCGAGGCTCGCCGCGTTCTACGTCCCGGCGGGCGACTACTGATGCGCCTGCCCGCCTACGAGTTCCTGCGCTCGCGCCACGACCGGCAGGTTCATACCCGCCGCCGCTATACGGCCCGTGCGGCGCGGCAGCTTCTTGCCGAGGCCGGGTTCTTCGTCGAGCGCACGAGCTACGCCCTCAGTCTGCTGTTTCCCATCCCGCTGGCCCAGCGCCTGCTGGAGCGAGTCACGCCCGACCGGGGCGACCAGTCGGCGATGGGGGCACCCGCGCCTCTGATCAATGCCGCTCTGCGCTGGCCGATGGCGCTGGAGGCGGCGTGGATCGGCATGGGCGGCAGTATGCCTTTCGGCCTCTCCATTGTCTGTCTGGCCCACTCCAGCACGTTCACCCAAACTTCCGTGGATTCAGACGCATGCGGGCATCTTCGCCATTGAGCCCGTTCCTTAAATTATGACACCTTCACCTGCTGATGCCCTGCTCGATACGTTGAGCGCCACGCCGACGCTGTGGAACATCCTGCGCTGGATTGTCGAGGCCGGATTTCACGGCGAGCGGCTGGCAATTGCCCGCGAGCTGCGCCCCTGGGCCGGCGATAGCCGCCGCTTCCTCGACTTCGGCTGCGGTACCGGCGAGTTCGCCGCCGCATTTCCACCCGCCCGCTATGTCGGCATCGATCTCTCCCCCACCTACTTGCGCTTCGCCGGACAACACCGCCCCGGTAGCTACCTGGCCACCAGCGGCGAGGGTTTGGCTCTCGCCGACAGTAGCTTCGACGCGGCCCTGGTTGTCGGCGTGATCCACCATCTGCCCGACGAGATCGCCTCGGCGGCGATGGCCGAGATCCACCGCGCCCTGCGCCCCGGCGCAACCGTTCTGGTGATGGAAGATATTCCCCCGCCCGACCCTTGGAACATCGCGGGTCACCTGATGCACTGGCTCGACCGTGGCGGCTATATCCGCTCCGAGGCCGACTACCGGGCGATCTTTGGCCCCGGTTTTGCTGTTGAGCGATCTTACACGATCCGCTCCGGCATCTGCGATTACGCTGTCTATGTGCTCACATGTAGCCAATGACACTCACTCATCCTCCTGTAGCAGAGAGACGCGCTATGGTTCTTGTCTACGGCCTGCTCCTCATCGCCTGCGTCCTCACCGTCATCGGCGAGGTGATGCTCAAGGTTGGCATCACTCACGTCACCGAGCGGGTCGGCGCATTCTCACTTTCGCCCACGATCCTCTTCAGCACCTTCACCGACTGGCGCGTGCTTCTGGGATTCGCCCTGGTGTTCGGCGGCTCGCTCTTCTGGCTCGGCGTGATCTCGCGGGTTGAACTCTCGTTCGCCTACCCGCTCCTCGCCATGAACTACGTCATCCTGCTCATCCCCTCGCGCTTCCTGCTAAACGAGACAATCAGCCCGACCCGTATTGTCGGTGCCTGTATCATTGTTGCCGGTGTGATTGTGATCACCTGGAGCCAAAAATGAGCTGGTACAGACGCCCCGACGGGGCGTCTCTCCCTAGTGCTTGCCTTCTGCTCGCGCTCATCCTCTGGATCATCGCCTACCAGGTGCCCACCCGCCAGACTCTGCGTGTCGGCGGGGATGTGACTCACCAGCGCCGCTTCGACGAAGATCCCTTCCTGAATCAGATCAATGGATCGGAGCCGCCGGACAGCCCGGACTGCCCCGATACCGCAACCCACGCATGTTGGTGGTGGCAGATCCTTGCTCGGGGAGAGCGCCCCTACCGCTGGACGAGTGCTGATACAACGGCGGCGTTCCCCGGTCTGGGCGGTGGTCTCTATGCGGTTGAGATTATCGCCCGTGGCCAGCCCACTCTCGACCCCACCCCCAGCGCCTGGCAGGTCGGCACCGGCCCCCTGCTCACGGTCAACCTGCCGTCCCGCCAGATCCGGCGCTACCACATCCTCGCCCCCGCCAACGCATCCGGCGACCTGCGCGTCACCATGCGGACAAAACCGTTCGCCGCCCAGGGCGACCCGCGTGAGCTGGGGTTTGTCCTCTACGAACTGAAGGTCGCGCAGACTGGCGATAGCCCTCGCGCCCCGGCGTGGCCGCATCTGGGCTGGCTGACCATCGCCGTGGCTGCGGCCTACGGCACAGCCCGTATCCTCAGTGTCGGCCCACGCATAAGTGCCGCCCTGTCTGTTGCCCTTACTGTGGCCGCCGCCCTGGCCCTGGCCCTCGCCCGCCCCGAGGTCACTATTTTCACCCCGATCCTGGCCAGCATAGGAATCAGCGCCCTCCTGATCGCCGTAGTGGGATGGGCTGTCACGAGAAGTGAGATTTGGGATGTGAGATTTGGGATTTGGGGGCAGGCTCCCAAATCCCAAATCTCACATCCCAAATCTCACTTCTTCGCCCGCCAAGTACTCGCCCTCACCCTCTTGGCACTCGCGCTGCGTGTCGGCGGTATGTTCCACCCCCACGCCCTCTACTCCGACTCCGCGTTCCATGCCAATAAGCTTTTCAGCCTCATTCTCGGTAATGTCTTCCAGACTGCCGGGCTGCCCAGCGAGGCCGGTGGCGGTCAGGCTCCCTACCCCACCGGGTTCTACATCCTGCTGCTGCCCGGCCAGTTGCTGCTGCCCGCCAGTGCGCGGGTGGCCCTGATGCAGATCGGCACCGCCCTCCTCGATAGCCTCATGCTGCCACTCATCGCCCTGCTGATTGTTCGCGCTGGGCTGGGGCGACGTGCGGCGCTGATGGGGGCCGCTTGCTACCTGCTGCCCATCACCGCCCTAGAAGCATTCTCCATCGGCGAACTGGCCAACATTGGCGGGCAGAGCATCGCGATGGGCTTCGTCGCCCTGCTTGCTCTGGAGGGAGGCAGGAGGCAGGAGGCAGGAGGCAGGAGGCAGGAGGCAGGAGGCAGGGAGCAGGGGGCAGGAGGCAGGAGGCAGGAGGCAGGAGGCAGGAGGCAGGAGGCAGGAGGC
>JBAXMH010000304.1:0-5211 GCA_037134395.1 Chloroflexales bacterium | reverse complement strand
AGAATCGACTTTGGCGGCAACGATACCGGCCAGCGTGTCACGCACCTTGATCGCCATCTCGTCCCAGAGCGAAATCGTGTCGTCTTTGGTGCGCCGAAACTGTCGGTAGTCCTTCAACTCAATCAGCCAGAGTGTTCGGTTGCTCAGGTCATACGCGAGATAGTCCACCGCTTTACTGCCACCACAGACACCGATGAATCGATTGCGATAGAACATCCAATCGTCATACTTCGTCACATCCCAATCATCGGGGAAGGTGCAAGCAAGGTGTCCTTCATAGAATGTTCGCACAACGCCCCCTGACTATAAGGATGACGATGAGGATGCCTTGTTCTCGGTATCGAGGTACCGCTCGGATTGCTGCAATTCCTCATCGAGGGCGGTGATGTCGCCAATATCGTCCATTGTTGCCCCCTGCTGGACAGCGACCGCACCGTCACTTTCGGTGTGCAGGCCGAAGCAGCGGGCATCAATGGTGGGAAATTCCTGATTCTGAAGAATGTACAGTTCGCGCAGCAAAAACAGGCTGTGGGAAGCGATGAAGACCTGGATGCCGCTCTGCGCGACTTGGAGAATCGTCTTCGCCACGGCCTTGATGATCTTGGGGTTAAGGTTGGCCTCTGGCTCATCCCAGAAGAGATAGCCCTTGTCAAGCAGCGTTCCCGTGGCAATCAGCCGGGCGATCATCGCGAGCTTGCGCAGCCCCTCGGCGATCATGTGCATCTCCAGTCTGCCATTCTTCAGATTCAGGTAGAACCGCCCCGCTTGATCGAGTTCCACCACCCCGCCCATCGCCTCTTGCAGCGGTGCTAAGAGCTTTTTGATCGCTGGCTCACGCGGGCCACGCGCAAGCAAATTTCCAAGCAGCACGCAGGTGTCACGCCACGTCTCATCGAATTGGGTCTGCCGGGATTCGTACAATGAAACAAAGCCAGGGTAGATGGTCAACAGCTCGCGGGTGGGGAGAAAGACCGGGACTTTGTCTACCCAGGCGGTTGGCACTTTCGTAATCGTGACTTTTGTTTTGGCCGCCGTTGAGAAGTGCAGCGCGAGGTCGAGCGACGGTTGCTCAAACGTGTAGGTCAGCTCACAGGTGGTGTGGCCCCAGATGCGGCGGGCGAGCCGCCCAAGATCATCGGGGCGGAAGGTGTTGCGTAGCTTGTCGGCGATGGCCGTTTCGAAGTACGCCTTCGTTGGCGAAGTGTTGGGCGCGGCGGCGGCACGCTGGGCGCTGACCGCGATGGCGGCATACGCGGCTTTGAGCACATGCGACTTGCCGGAGCCGTTTTCGCCAACAATGACGTTGAGGTGTCGCCCAAAGTCAAAGGTCGCGTCAGCGAAAACAGTGAAGTTCTTCAGATGGAGCGAGGTCAGCATGTGTCGGCTCCTGTCTACCTCTTCCCCCCTCCCAGCCTCCCCCCTGCGGGTGGAGGAGTTGGTCTCCCGCCCCCAGCGGGGGAGGGCTGGGGAGGGGGAACATTGTCTCTACTCGAACAAGCGCCGCTGAGACACTTGGTTTGCGGCGGCGCTCTCGATGCCGCTCCAACTGGTGATTAGCTCGTTGTAGGTGCGGGCGTCGTCGGCCCAGCCCTGGCGCTCGCAGAGGGTGTAGAGGCGGTAGGCGAGCTGCCGCACGCCCTCGCCTTTGCCGCGCAGGGCGGCGAGGGTCTGGCCTGCGCCGGTTTCGCCGTGCTTGCGCAGCAGGCGGATGAGCTGGTGCAGGGCTTCCCAGACCGGCAGCCGCGTGTCGGTGTCCGGGTTCCAGTCGGCGGGGTACTCGTCGGGCCGCAGCAGGCGCACCTTGCCGCCGCCGCTCTGCACGACGCCGCTCTCACTGAGACCGCCCACACTGGTAGCCTTGGCCCGCGCCAGCACGTCGGCCTCGCCGTAGACGCCCTCGGCCCAGCCGTACTGGTCGAACCAGTGCAGGCAGAACTGGGTGTCGTGATCGAAGTCGTCCTCGGCGAGGAAGCGGTTGATGAGCTGGAGGGCGGTGCGAACGCTCATCGGCGTGCCGTCGGCCTCCAGCACAGCGGTGTACTTGGAGAAGACGGCCATACCCGGCCCGATGATCGCCTGGGAGAGATCGACCGGCGCGACCGGCGAGCGGTCATCGCCGGAGCCTCTGGTCATCTCATCGAGCGCCTCGGGCAGCACGGTGTTTAGCTCGCGCAGGAACTCGCGGCGGGAGATGGTGGGGGCTTCAACAGGGCGCTTGCGGCAGACGAGGATGATTGAGGAGGCGAGGGCGTTAGTGCCTTTCGCAATAAGACGCCCCGATCCCTCAGTACGTATCGGCCATGTTCCTGTAAGACACAACCCAGCCCGATTCACAGCTTCAAGAAACGTTACCCAACCTGTTGATGCTGTAGCTGAGTCGGAGTCCGTTTCGGACTGCTTGAATGCGTAGTAGATGGTAATCGGCGCTGCCGGATGCGCTTGATCAGCAAGACTCCGCATGGCCTGGATCATGCCGCTGAGAAAAAAGCTCTCTGCCTTCTCTTTGCTCCCGTGGCGATAGGGCGTTGCAACTAGTTCTTCAGCCTTGGGCACCGCAAGCGTCGCGAAGAGGGCGGGAAAAATGGGCTTCAGTGAGCGGCGTAGCCACACATAAAAAAAGTCTGAGAGGTCGGCATAGCCAATATTGTCATAGTAGGGAGGATCAGTTGAAATAAATTTGTCATGACTAATTTCTTGGGCGGACGCATTCACTTGAATTGCCATAGACTTGGTGCTTGCCGGAAAAGCCGCAATCGACATGACCCCTTTATCTAGGGCATTTTCCAGGCTACCTCCTGCATCAGCAAAAGGATTAGCTTCTGCAAAATCCCAGGTCATTGGAATAGCTTGACGAGCAAACGTTTCTCGGAAAGCAGCTCGGTCGTTCATCCATGTCGCAATAGACGAGCCGATGTTGGCAATTTTGGAGATAGCGAACGCCAGATACACACTCACCGCCTCAGCATACGCGGTCGCCCCGGTGCCACCATCGGCGAGGGATGTGGTGTCGCCCCCCTCCCAACCTCCCCCCGTTGGGGGGAGGAGTCCGACTCCCTCCCCCGAAGGGGGAGGGCTGGGGAGGGGGCCGAAAGAACTGGGGAGGGGGCCGGACTCTGGCCCATGCAAGGCATCCCACACAGCCGTGAGGACACCTTCGATATTCGTCAGCACCTCGTGATTCCAGAACCGCAGCACACGAATGCCGTGCGTCCCAAGATATGCGGTTCGCTCAGCGTCCTTCGCTCTCCCCTCATCTGTGTTGTGCTGCCCACCATCTACTTCAATCGCCAACTTAGCGGATGGGCAGTAAAAATCTAGGACATACCGCTCAAGCGGGTGCTGCTTACGAAACCTGAAGCCATCGAGTTGCTTGCCGCGCAGACTCTGCCAAAAGAGTTGCTCGGCGTCGGTCATCGTCTTACGTAGGTTCCGAGCTGCTTGGAGCAGGGCCGGAGGTACAGGGGTCGGATACCAAATAGCGTTGCGCTCAGTCGTCCCCCTTCCAGATCTCCCCCTCCCAACCTCCCCCCGTTGGGGGGAGGAGCCGGACTCCCGTTGGAGAGAAGAATCTGACTCCCTCCCCCGAAGGGGGAGGGCTGGGGAGGGGGCGTCCTGGGCAGAGGAGGGGGCATCCCACATCCCACCCGCATCCCGCCGCACCCTCTCACGCGCCTCGGCCACAAGGTCGCTGAAGGTCGTTAGCGCCACAAGTTGCCGGGGCGTAAAGAGATCACCAAAGGTGGTGAGGCCATAGTTGAATGTCCAGAAATTTCGTTGGTCATCGGGAAGTGAGGTTTCAGGTTTCCAGGTCGGCTCTGCCCTCGCAGCAACCGCTTCCATTTCTGCTGTCGGCGCAAGATATAGCCGTCCTTTTGTACCTTCAGCAACGATTGCCATCATCTTTGCGCTCATACGACCGGCGCGACCTTCTGCCTTGATGTAATCGCCTTCAATAGGTATGTCTGACATGAGACAACGGAAGTTCGCCCCGCGTGCCAACTTCGTGCCGTTCTTCGCCTCGGGCGGTGGCGTGCCTACCTTCACGGTGAAGCGGTAGCCCCCCTCCCAACCTCCCCCCAACGGGGGGAGGTGTCCGACTCCCGCCCCCGAAGGGGGAGGGCTGGGGAGGGGGAAACTAATAATCACGGGTTGCACATATGCCTCTTTACCCTCCTTGCTGGAAAGGATGAAGGTCGAGGCTAGCGGCACATCCACATGTGCGAAGGCCGGGTTGGGGCTTTTGACCGTGCGCGCCCAAAGCCAGGCGATGACAGTAAGCTTCTGGCCGATCAGCGGCTTCAAGTCGGGCCGTTCGCGGGCCATCTCGGCGGTGATCTCAACCGGCGGGTAGAGGTGGCCGATACGCTTCTGGGCCTCATCACGCATCCCCGCACCGTAGCGGCGCACATCCTCCGCGAGACCCGTTGCGCCGGGCCATTCCTTCCCGAAGGAGGCTTGCGCTTCCCCATCGGGAAGCGGCCCGACCGGCGCACGCCCGGCGAACTTCGGCGGGATCTCGATCATGGCCTTGTTGATCAGCACCGCCACGGGGTTCAGGTCAGAGGCGTAGGCTTCCAGGCCAAGGCGCTGGGCCTCAAGCGGAATCGAACCGCCCCCGGCGAAGGGATCGTGCAGCGCGGGGAGTTTCTCTGGGTTGAACAGTTCGGTGGCCTGCGGGTGGTCTTTGTTCAGTTCACAGACCTCGCGCCAGGAACGGCGGATCTCGACGCGGGCGCGCTCCAGCACCTCCTCATTGGTGGTGTTCTCCCATAGCACCAGATCCTCAATAATCTTGAAGAGCCGCTTGCGCTCAAGCGCCGCCGCCTTCTTGTTCATCCCATACTTGAACCCGCCGCCCTGCTGGTAGCCGGGGTCGTTGACCAACTGGGCGAAGATCACCGCCCGCGCCGCCGCCAGCGGACGCCGCGCCCACCAGAGGTGCAGCGTACTGGGGTGGCCGTGCCGGATCGACTTTTCGCGGGCTGCCGCGACATTGATCGCGTCGAGCGGCAGGGCCACCTCGATCAGCTTGCGGGGCGACTTGATGGGGTAGGTCATCTATTAACATCCTCGTAATGACCAGCGAAAGGGGATCGTGGCCAGAAATTCGTCACTGTCTGTGGGATCTGACAGCGAATGAAGTGCATCAGCAAAGCCTTTGCGCTGCCATGCGAGGGCCGGAACGTTCAGGCCGAGGATGCCCAGCGTCTC
>JBAXMH010000303.1:0-5228 GCA_037134395.1 Chloroflexales bacterium | reverse complement strand
GCGACCGTGGCGCGCATGTCCACGCATTTCCTGACCCTCCTGGAGGGAATCGTGGCCGAGCCGGAGCAGCGCATCGCTCAGTTGCCCCTGCTACCGGCAGATGAGCGGCACCTGCTTCTGGAGGAGTGGAACCGCACGACCGTGGCCACCCCGCAGGGCTGCGTCCACGAACTGTTTGCTGAACAGGTGGCCCGTACCCCTGACGCCGTGGCAGTGGTGTTTGAAGATCAGCAGACGACCTACGCCGAGCTGAATGTGCAGGCAAACCAACTGGCCCATTACCTGCGTGGACGTGGCGTTGGGCCGGATGTGCTGGTGGGCGTCTGCTGTGAGCGTACCCCGGAGTTGCTCGTCGCGCTGCTGGGCGTCCTCAAGGCGGGAGGGGCCTACATCCCCCTCGACCCCACGTACCCTACGGAACGCATCGCCTTCATGCTCCAGGATGCTGGCGTCCCCGTGCTGCTCACCCAGGAACATCTCCTCCCCAACCTGCCGCCAACCGCAGCCCATATGGTCTGCCTGGATCGCGATTGGTCCATCATTGCGACCACACCCCCACACCCCCACACCCCCACACCCCTACACCCCTACCACCTCGCCTACGTGATCTATACGTCGGGTTCGACCGGGTTGCCCAAAGGGGTGCAGATCACGCACCGTGGGCTAACCAACTACCTGACATGGGCCGTGGAGGAGTACCACGTGGCCGAGGGCCAGGGTGCGCTCGTCCACTCGTCAATCAGCTTTGACGCCACGATCACCAGCCTCTACACGCCCTTGCTTGTGGGGAAGCCGGTCGTGCTAATCCCCGAGCAGGAGGAGATCGAAGCCCTGAGTAGAGTGCTACAAGGCGCGCACCACTACAGTCTGGTCAAGATCACCCCGGCCCATCTGGAGGCGCTGAGCTACCTGTTGCCGGAAGAAGCGGCGGCGGGGGGGGCGCAAGCGTATATCATCGGCGGCGAGGCGCTCTTTGAGCGACATATCGCGTTCTGGCGGCAGCACGCGCCGGGTGTGCGGATGGTGAACGAGTATGGCCCGACTGAGACGGTGGTCGGCTGCTGTGTGTACACGGTCCCTGCCGGGCAGCTTGTGGGCGGTGCCGTGCCAATCGGACGGCCAATCGCCAATACGCAACTGTATGTGCTGGATGCCGAGCGCCAGCCGGTTCCGCTCGGGGTGGCAGGGGAACTCTACATTGGTGGCGCTGGCGTGGCTCGCGGGTACCTGAATCGTCCAGAGTTGACGGCAGAGCGGTTCATCCCTAATCCGTTTGGCGCGGGGCGGCTCTACAAGACGGGCGACATGGTGCGGTATCTGGCAGATGGCAATCTGGTCTACCTGGGCCGACTGGATAGTCAGGTCAAGATCCGTGGCTTTCGCATCGAGCTGGGCGAGATCGAGGCGCTGCTGATCCGGTACCCGCTAGTGCGAGCCGCCACGGTCACTGTCCGTGAGGAGCGGGGCGAGAAACGACTGGTAGCCTATCTGGTACGCACGCCACTGCTCTCTGATGAACAGACCCCACACCCTAGGGAAGAAGATCCGCATGGAAGACGCTATCGCGACTTTTTGCGTCGCCAATTGCCCGAGTACATGATCCCCAGCGCCTTCGTCGTGCTGGATGCACTCCCGCTCAGTCCCAACGGCAAGGTTGACCACAAAGCCCTCCCGGCTCCCGCCACCACCGATGTTGGGCTACGGTCACATACGTCTACAGAAGTCGCTCTGACCCCGACCGAGGCAACGCTCACCACCATTTGGCAACAGGTTTTGCACCTCCCCCACATCGGGCCGGATGACAACTTCTTCACGATTGGCGGCGATTCCATCTTGAGCATCCAGGTCGTTGCTCGCGCCCGCCGACTTGGAATTCAGATCACCCCGCGCCAACTCTTTCAGCACCAGACGATCCGGCAACTGTCAGCCGTAGCCACCGCCATCTCCCAGCCAGCCGTCATCCAGGCGGAGATCACGGGTTCCCTGCCGCTGACGCCTATTCAGCACTGGTTCTTCGCCCAAGGCTGGCCCGATGTCCACCACTTCAACCAGGCGGTGCTGCTGGAGGTTGCTGCCAACCTCAACGTGCTGCATCTCCAGGCGGCGCTTACTGCTCTCGAACACCACCATGACGCCCTACGGCTGCGTTTTGTCCAGGTGGAGGGGGTCTGGCGACAGGAGAACACCCCCACCACAACCGGCCTGGATCTCGCCGTATTTGACCTCTCAACACTCACACCGGAGCAGCGCAGCGCCCGCCTGGCCGAAGAGGCAGATCGCGCCCAGGCGAGTCTGAACCTGGAACGGGGGCCACTGCTCCGCGCTGCGTACGTCAATTATGGTGATCATGAGGCGGGACGGCTCCTGGTGGTCATCCACCACATGGCGGTGGACGGTGTCTCCTGGCGCATTCTGCTGGAAGATTGGCAACTGGCCTACCAGCAACTCCTGCGCGGGGAGGCCGTTCTGTTGCCACCCAAGACCACAGCGTTTCGGGATTGGGCGCGATGGCTGGCGATTGAGGGTGTTGTACAGGTGCGCCGTGAACATGCCTACTGGCAGCGGGTGATCAACAGGTGCGACTGCCCGCTCCCGGTTGATCACCCCACTGGCCCGGTGGTGCATACTGTGGCATCAGCCGATGAAGTCGTCTGTACGCTCGACGCCGAGACAACGGCGCTGCTGCTGCATACGGCACCTGCTGCCTACCACACCCAGGTCAACGACCTGCTGTTAGCGGCATTGGTTCGCGCCGTAAGCCAGTGGAGCGGGCAGAAACGGATTGCGCTCGAACTGGAAGGCCATGGTCGCGAGGTGCTGGATGATACGGAGGCAACGACCCTCGACCTCTCGCGAACCGTGGGCTGGTTCACCAGCCTGTTCCCGGTCGTCTTGGATGTAGAGGCCGATGATGATGGCGGCCTGATTCGTTCGGTCAAAGAGCAACTCCGCAGCATCCCCAACCACGGCATGGGCTATGGGATTCTGCGCTATATGGGAGCGCTGGAGGGATTGGTACCGGCAGCGCCCATCAGCCTCAGCTTCAACTACCTCGGCCAGTTCGATGCCGCCATTGCCGACACCGAGAGTCCGCTGCGTCCCAGCTTTGCCCAGGAAGGGAGCGGGCAACCCCATAGCCCCACCGGACTGCTCAGTCATCTCCTGGAGATCAATGCGCTGGTGATCCACGGCGAACTACAGGTGGCCTGGCGATTCAGTCGAAATAGCCATCAGTTCCAGACGATTGAGACCCTCGCCGCAGCGTATCTCGCCGCGCTGCGACAGCTCATTGATCATTGCCGCACGACTGCGGGTGGCTATACCCCGAGCGACTTTACCGCTCTCACCCTCAGCCAGGCGGAATTGGATCGCATGCATGGGCAAGCCATTGACGACATCTACGAACTCTCACCCATGCAGGAGGGGATGCTCTTTGAAGCACTCTATGCGCCAGAGTCAGGTGTCTATGTCACCCAACTCTGCCTTACGCTGGAGCGCACCCTGAACGTCGCCGCATTCCGCCAGTCTTGGCAGGAACTGGTCAGCCACCACCCGATGCTCCGCACCTGCTTCCTCTGGGAACGTGATTCCATGCCTCTCCAACTGGTGCAGCGCGAGGTGACACTGCCCTGGACGGAAGAGCAATGGGGGGATGGGGGCGATGAAGGGGCGGCCCTGAGCGCATGGTTGGCAGCGGATCGCCAGCGTGGCTTCGCCCTCGATCAGGCACCGCTCATGCGCTGTGCGCTCCTCCGCACGGCGGGCGACGCGGTCTACTTTGTCTGGACCAGCCACCACCTCATTGGTGATGGCTGGTCGCTGCCCCTGCTGATGCAGGAATTGTTTGTCCGCTACCAGGCAGCCTGTACAGGTCGTGCGGCAGAATGGCCCTCACCCCGTCCCTATCGCGACTATCTGCTCTGGCTGCGCCGCCAAGATCGCCAACGGGCCGAGATCTTCTGGCGCGAACAACTCCACTCCTTCACGGCGCCCACACCCCTCACCGTTGACCGGCCCGCGCCCACTCGGGGCACGCAGCATGATCACTATCCGACCCAGCGCCATGTTCTCAGCCCAGAGTTGACGCGAGCCGTAGGCCAGTTGGCGCAACAGCAGCAGGTGACGCTCAATACCGTCATTCAGGGCGCATGGGCGATCCTGTTGAGTCGCTACAGCGGCAACCAGGAGATCATCTTCGGTGCCACCATCTCCGGTCGCCCCGCGACGCTGCCCGGTGGGGAGCGGATGGTCGGCCTCTTCATCAACACCGTGCCGATAGCGGTGACCGTCTCCCAGGCCGAGCGCCTGGGTCCCTGGCTGCAACGGCTCCAGCAGACCCAGGCAGCGGCCCAGGAGCATGGTTATTTTTCCCTGTCAGACATTCAACGCGGGAGCGGTATCCCGTCCGGGACACCGCTGTTTGAACACATCCTGGTCTTCGAGAATTACCCGGTGGACAGTGCGCAACTGGAAGCGGGAGCAGCGTTAGTTCGCGATATGGCGAGCTACGAACAGACCAACTATCCCTTGACGATAGCGGTCGTACCGCCAGGGAGCGGGGACGAGGATAGGCTCGCCTTTGCGTTCAGCTACGACAGCCGCCGCCTGGATGCGATCACCATCACCCGCATGGCCGGCCATCTCCAGACTCTCATCGAAGGAATGGTAGCCGACCCAACGGCGATATTGGCAACATTGCCCATGCTCACTACGACTGAGCAGCAGCAATTGTTGGGAGAGTGGAACGCCACAGCGGCGGACTATCCCCAGGATCGCTGTATTCACGAGCTCTTCGCGGAACAGGCGGCGCAAACACCCAACGCCGTGGCGGTGGTCTTTGAAAACCAGCAACTCACCTATGCAGAACTGAACGCCCGTGCCAACCAACTTGCCCACCACCTGATCGGGCTTGGGGTTGGGCCAGATGTGCTGGTGGGACTCTGTGTTGAACGCTCACGAGAGATGATCATCGGGCTGCTGGGTATCCTCAAGGCGGGCGGGGCGTATGTGCCGCTCGACCCCAGTTACCCCGCCGAGCGCCTCGCCTTCATGCTGGACGATGCCGCTGTGCCGGTGCTGCTCACTCAAGCCCATCTGCTCAACACCCTGCCGCCAACCGCCGCTCAGGTGATCTGTCTAGATCGCGATTGGCCCAGCATTGCAGCCCACAGCCCCACATCTCCACATCTCCACATCTCCACATCTCCACATCTCCACATCTCCACATC
>JBAXMH010000302.1:0-5315 GCA_037134395.1 Chloroflexales bacterium | reverse complement strand
TGGTGGGAGAGGGGGCAGGGGGAGAGGGGGTTCACTGACTTTGCATCAGCCCTGATCCTGGCACACGCATGGTATGATGGGCGCACGAATACTGTAGCATGTGATCTACTGGCTCCAGAGCCTCGCGTTCGAGCAGGGCTGATGCAAAGTCCTCAGTTTGCCGCCCACTCCCCCACCCCCAACCCCTCCCCCACGCGGGGGGAGGGGAGCCGGATCTCTTTCTGGTGCGAAATACCCCCTCTCCCCTGGTGGGAGAGGGGGCAGGGGGAGAGGGGGTTCACTGACTTTGCATCAGCCCTGCGCGTTCGAGTGGGATGCGCAGAAGGCACAGTTGAATAGTGCCCAGCACAGCGTGACATTTAAGGCACCCATGCGCGGAGTGCGCGCACCATCGCGATGAAAACGAACCGTAGGGGCGCGTCGCGACGCGCCCCTACCCGACACCCGCTCATTTTCACATCGGAATGCACATGGTCCTCGCTAACACCCTCCCCATCGCGATCACCAATACCGGGCTGTTCCAAGATTACTACCTCATCCACCGCCTCGCGCCGTCGCTTCCCCTTGCGCCTACCACAACTGAAAACCTTACCGCTGTAATGGCAGAGTCCGATGCCGCACTCGTCAAGATTGCCGCGCTCTGGGATGACCGTGCGGGCGGACTCAGCGCCAGTGAGGAGGATGTGGTCAGCTTTGTCCAGCGGGTGTGCGAGATCCTGGGGATGGTTCACTCGAACCAGGGCAATCTCCCTGGTGTGGGCAAGCAGCCGGAGCGGATTGATCTCACGCTTTTTTGCGAGAACGCCGCCCGCGATGCCTTCGTTAAGGCCAAGAAGCTCGAAACGGTTAAACGCTACGCCCACGCCCTCGCTGTGGTTGAGGTGAAGAAGCTCGGCAAGAACTTCGATGGCACGGCGCGGAATAACGACAACCCCCGCTATCAGCTTACCCACTACCTCACAATGACTCAGCTCCCCTGGGGTGTCCTCACCGATGGGGCGCGCTGGCGGATCTATCATCGCTTTGATCCGCCGCGCATGGACGCCTGTCTGGAGATCAATCTCAAGAGTATTCTGGAGCTGACTGACCCAGATGCACGGCGGGTGGCCTTCCATTGGTTCTATGCCTTCTTTGCGCGGGGAGCCTTTGATCGGGTTGACCGTCAGGCGTTCCTTGATGCAGTCTATGAGGGCAGTACCCGCCACGCGGTCACGGTGCAGGAGGATATGCGTGTGCAGGCGTTCGGCGCGGTTGAGGCGCTGGCGCAGGGTATCTATGCTGCCTGTCCCGCCCCCGAAATGCTCGACCTGATTGCGCTCTATGAGCAGGCGATTATTTTGCTCTACCGGCTGCTGTTTATCACCTATGCCGAGGATCGGGAGATTCTGCCGGTGCATAATGCGCAGTATCAGCGTGATTATGGCTACCGTACGATTCAGAATACGTTGCTGGCACGGCTCGATACCAATGCACTCAGCGATTCTCCTTCGGCTACCAAATACTGGGGCCAGCTTCAGGCATTCTTTACGGCGCTCAACGACGGCCATCCGGGTGCGGGGATCTATCCATACAACGGCGGTCTGTTTACGCAAAGCCGACTCCCTAACAGTGCGATCCCTGACCACTTTCTCGCCTTGGCAATTGATCGGCTTACCCGCGTCACCAAGGACGGGCAGAAGCTCCAGGTAGATTATCGCTCGCTCCAGGTGCGCCATCTCGGTAGCATCTTTGAGGGGCTGCTGGAGCAGCAGCTTGAGCGACAGCATGGCAGTGTGCGCCTGGTGCGCAGCGGCGGGGTCAGCACGAACACGCGCCATCGCACCGGCAGCTACTACACGCCTGATGGCATCGTCGAGTATATGGTTGCGCAGACGATTGACGCGCTCTGTGAACATAAAACGGCGGCCCAGATCGCCGCCCTGCGCATCTGTGACCCGGCGATGGGCAGCGGGCATTTTCTCACGGCGGCCCTGGAGGCTCTCGCCGTTCACCACGCACGGGCGACCAAGCGCGATGCGCTGCTGCTGACGCTGACGCCGGACGATCTTGACCCCGACCCGGCGCTTTTTGCACCGGACGATGCGGAGATTGACGCTTCCCGGCGGATTGTGTTGGAGCAGTGTATCTATGGCGTGGATCTGAACCCGCTTGCGGTTGAACTGGCGAAGCTGGCGCTCTGGTTGACCACCCTCGATCCGCAGCGTTCGCTCTCGTTCCTCGACCATCGTCTGAAGGTTGGCGATAGTTTGGTGGGCGTTGCCTTGGATCAGATCGGCACGCTGCCAAAGAAGCGGAAAATACCTATCGTCAGCGGCGCTGTGCAGACCAACTACTTCGATCTCGCCTTTGCCAATGCGCGGGTGCGGCTGCTGGAGTTCTTCGCGCAGATCGCGGCGATGCCCTCTGATACCCCGGCGCAGGTGCATGCCAAGGAGGAGCAGTACCGGCTCTTTCTCGCTGCGAGTGCGCCGTTTCGTGCGGTGGCTGATCTTTGGATGGGCGCAGTGCTTGGCGCGACGATCAACGGCGACCAGTATCAGCAGGCGCTTGATGCACTATCCACGCACGCGCAGCCCGGCTCCTGGGATGCGCTGATGGCGGAACCGTGGTTTGCACCGGCGCTTGCGGTTGCGTGCGAGCGGCGGGTCTTTCATTGGGGGCTAGAGTTCCCTGACGTATTCTTTGGCAGCGCCAAAGGCTTCGATCTGATCATTGGCAACCCGCCCTATGTGCGCCAGGAGATGCTCAAGGCGCAGAAGCCGACCTTCGCCATGCTCTACCCCAACGTGTACGATGGCGGGGCCGATCTGTTTGTCTACTTCTTTGATCATGGCATCCAGTTGCTGCGCACAGGCGGCGGGCTGGCCTACATCGCCAGTAATAGTTGGCTGCGCGCCGATTACGCCACCCGCCTGCGCGCCCATCTGCGCACCACCGCGACGGTGGAGCAGATCATTGACCTGGGCGATAATCAGGTGTTTAAGGACGCCCCCGATGTCTACCCGGCAATTCCGTTTGTGCGCCGTGAGTTGCCCCCAACGCCGCACATCGCTCAGGTTGCCGCCTTCCGTCGGGGCGATCTGCCCCGTGATGAGGTGTTGGCCCGCGATAGCGTTGAGGCTGCCGCACAGCTTACGGAGCGCATCACCGCCCGCCTGAGCAGTGCCGCCATCCACAACCAGCCCGATAGCGGCTGGCAACTCGGTGCCGATGCAGGCCGGGCGGTGCTGGCGAAGCTGTTGGAGGCGGGGACGCCGCTCACCGAATATGTGCAGGGGCGGATGTATCGGGGTGTCCTGACTGGCGCGAACGAGGTGTTTATCATTGATCAGGCCACCCGCGACCGCTTGGTTCACGCTGATGCGACAAGTGCCGAGATCATCAAGCCGATCCTGCGTGGCGAGGATCTGCGCCCCTGGTATCAGGAGCAAGAGGGGCGCTATGTGATCGTCTTTCCCGCTGGATGGACACGAAATACGTTTGGCACCGGATTGGAAGAGCACGCTGCATGGTCGAAGATCGGCGATACATACCCGTCACTCGCTGCATACCTCGAACCACACGCGCCTGTGGCGCGGAAGCGCCAGGATCAGGGTGAGTATTGGTGGGAGCTACGATCCTGCACCTACTACGAGGAGTTCGACAAACCAAAGATCTTCTGGCCCGAGATTGCCAAGCAGCCGAGGTTTAGCGTAGATACGGCTGGCGCGTATGTGAACAACAAAGGGTTTTTTATACCGACCGATCAACGCTGGTTGCTGGGTGTACTCAATGCACGGACAACATGGTTCGTTATCATGCAGACCGCACTTGGGCTTGGGGAGCGAGCAGGGATGGAGCGGTATCAGTTGTTCGCGCAGTATATCTCCAAGATTCCCATCCCCAGCGCAACCGAGGCAGAGCGCGAGTCCATCGGCGGGCTGGCGATGCAGATTACCGATGTAGCGCAGCAGCGCTATGATCTGCACCAAACCATGCGCCACGCCATCCTGCGTGATCTGGGAGCGCCGGGGGCAAGCCTGAACCAGAAACTCACCGCCTGGTGGGATCTCGACTTCCAGACACTTCGCGTCGAACTGAAGAAAGCGCTGAAGGGTGACATCCCGGTTGCAGACCGCGACGGCTGGGAGCGGCTGCTGATCACGCGCAGCGAGGCGCACCGCCAGATCACCACCAAGATCGTTCAGCTCGAAACCGAACTAAACGCACAGGTTGCCGCGCTCTTCAACCTCACACCCGAGGAGATCGCCCTGATTGCCCAGGCCAGCGCCTACCGCTACGGCGAGCTGTAGCGTTGGCACGCCGGGGGGCTGTTGCCACGTCAGCCTTGGCCCCCTCACCCCCTACCCCTCTCCCACAAGGGGAGAGGGGAGATTCCGCACCAGAGTGCGTTCGGCTCCCCCTCTCCCGTTCTGGGAGAGGGGGCTGGGGGGTGAGGGCTGCGCGGCAATGGATTCCTTCTCCCGTTCTGGGAGAGGGGGCTAGGGGGTGAGGGCGCACGGCGGCAGATTCCTTATTCGAAAAGTATTGGTCCTAGACCTGTCAGGTGGGACACACAAGAACCATTTTGTGGCACAAGACTCATCCCGTGTGTCCACCTGACAGGTCTTTTCAGGCACTTACGCCGTTGCCTTACGTCGGGTTGGCCGCTTGTGATCCGACTTGCGAGTCAGCCCGATAATCTGCACGGCAGTGGCATCAGGGCCGTATTGAGCGATCACCTGATCTTTCGCTCCCAGGATGGCCTCGTGGAAGGCGTGAGACGTTTCGATCTCCACAACACGGGCTTGCTCAAGCGCCTCTTGCAGCCGGATAACCGCCTGCTGTGCCTGGGTCATACTCGACTCGTACTGCTGCATCGTCGCAACGCTGTAGGTGCTGTTGTGCGGCTGGTAGTCACTCATCCCCTGGAGGGCCATGAGGATCGAACGGTCGGCGGCGATAATGCTCGGTGCGAGGCGGCTCAGTCGGGTGGTCACGGAGTGATTCCTTTCTACGATGGAGGTTGCGATAGGTGACGCCATTGGCATGCTAGCAGTCCCATCCCGGTTATGTAAGGAGGAGTCAAGGCTTCAGCCGGCTAAAGCCTTGACTCCCCTTCACGACTTCCAAGAGGATTGCTATACCAGCATATGATTCCATAGGGAGCCTAAATTGATAGTCCACCAAAGGTACGGTCGTTAGCTAGTACCGAAGGTTACGTGGATATGCGAACAATGATCACGCCCCCGCGAACAATGATCACGCCCCCGCGAACAATGATCACGCCCCCGCGAACGATGATCACGCCCCCGCGAACGATGATCACGCCCCCG
>JBAXMH010000301.1:0-5383 GCA_037134395.1 Chloroflexales bacterium | reverse complement strand
CAATCTAATGCAAGGTTCGCAGATATTTTACAGTTCTACCCCCCCTAGCCCCCCCGCAAGCGGGGAGGAACAACGCATTGGTTCCCCCCGCTTGCGGGGGGCCAGGGGGGTAGGGCGTATCACAAGTGTAAAGTAAAATTGGCCGCTCTGAAACCTTGTCTAAAATCCGCAATCCACAATCAAAAATCAAAAATCACCCCTATCCCCGTAGCGCCTCGGCAGGCTCCAGGCGCGCTGCGTACCAGGCGGGATAGAGCGCCGCCGCCAGGATAATCAGCAGGGTCGCCAGGGAAAGACCAGCGAAGGTGCCAGGGACGAAGCGCCCGTTGATGGTGCTGCCGAGGGCGACACTCGTGCCTGCCACCGAGGCTATGTCGCCAATCGGGATGCCTACATAGGTAATGTAGGCCACCCCGCTCAGGCCGATGATTAGGCCAAGGGCAATGCCGCCTAGTCCCAAGCATACGGCCTCCAGCAGCAGCATCTGCATGATGTGGCGACCCTTCATGCCCAAGGCGCTCAGGATGCCCATCTCGCGGATGCGCTCAAACACAGACATCAGCAGGGTATTGGCGATGATCACGGCGACGATCAGGATGACGACGCCATCCAAGATGTAGTAGAAGGCCAGGCTCGTCTGGAGGGTCTGTACGATCAATTGGTTGAGGTCGCTCCAGGTAAGGACCTGCACGCCGGGTGCCTGGAGCGCGGCGGCGACACTGGCACTAGCCTCCTGGTGGTTGAGCATCACGATGATCGCACTAGCCCGCTTGTCAGCGCGGGCGAATGCCTGGGCCTTGGAGAGCGGCATCAGTACGGTACTCTCGTCGTAGGAGGGGATGCCGGTGTTGAATAGCCCGCGCACCGTGAAAATACCCTCATCGGCCTGACCATCCGAGTCCACCACGGTTAGGCTCACGTCACGGCCCAGACCCAGCCCCAAATTCTCGGCCAGACGCCGCCCAATCAGGATGCCGCTGCGGTCATCGGCAGCTAAAAAATCGCCCGCCACCATCGCCGTGCGGATGGGGTCGTAGATTGCCGATCCCGTGTCAATTCCACTCATCTGTAGGCCGAGCGAGTCGCTGGAGGTGGCGATCACGCCGCCCGCCCAGAGCACCGGGGCGACCGCCCGCACCTCGGGCAAAGCCCTGGCCCTAGCGACGATCTGCTCAGGCTCGTTTAGCAGATCCTTCCACTGCAAGCTCAGGTCGGCCTCGTTGTAGGAACTGGCCCGGATCTGGAGATGCCCCGTTTTTAGGCGGATGCTATTCTGTAACGCACCATCCATCGCCCCGGCAATATAGCCGTTCATCAGGATCAGCAGGGCCAGGCCAAGGGCCACCGCGATCATCGTCATCCCCGTGCGCCTGCGGTTGCGCCCGAGGTCGCGGTAGGCCAGGACCCAGAGCTTATAGAGCATGGAGATTCTCTTTTCAAGAGTGCAAATTGCAGATTGGAGGACACGGTGCTGCAAATCTAAAATCTAAAATCTAAAATCTAAAATCACACGTGATGCAGCGCAACAGCGGGTTCCTTGCGCGACGCCTGCCATGCCGGGTAGAGCGAGGCTAAGGAGGTGAGGGCCACGACCATTATTCCACGGCTGATCAGCGCACTCGGACTGATCAACGGGTAGAGCCGATCACCCATCAGCGCACCAATCTCGCCCATGCCCGAGACCCCCGCCAGATTGATGCCGACCTGTCCAATCCACCACGTCAGCAGGGCACCCATGCCACAGCCCATCACCGCACCGACCACGCCGATCAAGGCACCTTCGAGCAAGAACAGGCCCATGATCTGGCGGCCCTTCATACCCAGGGCGGCCAAAACGCCCATTTCGCGGGTGCGCTCAAAGACGGCCATGGTCATCAGGTTGAGGATGCCGATAGCGGCAATCAGCAGAATCACCAGGCCAAAGAAGTTCGAGACGGCCAGCTTGGTGTCCAGGGTCTGGCGGATCTCGGGGCGTAGGGTTTGCCACGTATCAACCTCGTAAAGGGGCAGATCGCTCTGGAGGATACCCATCAGGCGATCCTCGCCACCGACCTTCTGGAGAAAGATCACCGCCTCGGTGGCTTGGTCGCGCAGGTTATAGAGAGTCTGCGCGTCGCTGAGGGACATATAGATGCTGCTCTTCTCGATCTCGGGCATGCCCAGATTGTAGATGCCAACGATGGTCATCGTGTGCTGGCGCATCGTCTCGTTCTTGCGGCGGCCCACCACATTCACCGTATCGCCCACCTGCACCTGGAGCGCATCGGCCATTCCCTTGCCAACCACAATCGCATCACGGTCGGCAGAGAGCAGAAAACGACCCTGGGCAATAGTCTCGGCCTGGATGCTCATGGGTGCTTCGATAACGGGGTCAATGGCGGTGATCGCCACGCGCAGGGTATTGCCACGGTTGCTAACAATACCGGCAGTGCTGATCCGCTCAGAGACAGCCAGCACGTTTGGCTGGGCCTTCACCGCCTGAATGACCGTGTCGGCGCTCTCTAGAGGCAGCAGCGGCAGGCGACTCGCCTTCGCACGGAAACCGGGCGCGTGGATCTGGAGGTTGCCGCCATAGAGTCGCACGGCGTTGCCGAAGATCGCCTGATCCGAACCTTTAATTAGGCCGTCGAAAAACAGCAGCAGGGTGACGCCAAGGATGATCGCTACCAGGGCGATCACCGTGCGCCGCCAGTTGCGCCACATGTTGCGCCAGGCTAGGGTGATGGATTGGTTCATGGAACGGTACCCTCCTGTGGCCCATTGTAGCACGATGGAATTGACGCCTTCGGTATTGTCTCAGGGCATATGCAAAGTCAGCCCGCCCCCTCTCCCCCTGCCCCCTCTCCCACAAGGGGAGAGGGGGTATTCCTCACCAGAAAGCGATCCGGCTCCCCTCCCCCCGCGTGGGGGAGGGGCTGGGGGTGGGGGGGCGGGCGGTACTCTGCGGACTTTGCACATACCCTAGGCATTGTCTTCCCCCGCTTGCGAACGCAAGATCTGCCTGTTACAATGGCCGCATGCAGCAGCGTATTCTTATTATCGAAGACGAGCAGGAGATCGCCAACTACCTGCGTCGTGGCCTCATCCTTGAGGGGTTTCAGGTGACGGTCGCTAACGATGGGCCCCAGGGCCTCGCCGCCGCCCGTGAGGCTGCTCACGATCTCGTCGTCCTTGATCTGATGCTCCCCGGAATTGATGGCATCGAGGTCGCCCGCCGATTGCGTGCCGCGTCCGATGTGCCGATTATTATTCTCACGGCCCGCGATGGCATCCCCGACCGCGTCACTGGCCTGGAGGCCGGTGCCGACGACTACCTCGTCAAGCCCTTCGCCTTTGCCGAACTGCTCGCCCGCATCCGCGTCCAACTCCGTCGCCGCCAGTCTGCCCAGCAGATGGACATCCTCCGCTTCGCGACTCTGACCCTCGACACTGCCGCCCGCGAGCTACGTATTCGCGATCGTCGCGTCGAACTCACCGCAAAAGAGTACGATCTGCTCGACCTCTTTATGCGCCACCCCAACCAGGTTCTCACCCGCGAGGTGATCTACGATCGCGTCTGGGGCTACGACTTCGGCGGCGAGAGCAATATTATCGAGGTCTATGTGCGCTACCTGCGCCAAAAGATCGAGGCCAACGGAGAGCATCGCATCATTCAGACGGTGCGCGGCGCAGGCTATATCCTCCGCGAAGATTGAGCCTCTGGCCTGTTGATGATCTGCCATTTTTGCCATTGCTAGGCCATAGAAGCCACCTGCCGAGCTATAAGATTCATTCCTGTCACGTATTGTCCCCCTCTGCCTCTCGCACAGCAATCTGCATAAAAAACCTGTTTTAATGCATTAGCACGCCATATATCCGATAACCCAAACTCTTGCGTTTTGATTCTTGTGGGCGTATAATGAAGAACACTGCCTACGGATCGCCCGGTTGGGACACATGGATCCTGGCTCGCCGCTGTTAAGGATGCGCATGGAAGAACGTAAGGGGACAACCCTCGACTCAGACACGCAAGACCTGCCGGAGCCGGGGGATAACGGCACCATCAGTGCGGAGGATGCAGAAGAACTCGCGCTTATGCAGCAGTTCCTCGACGATCCTGCCCACGATTATCGTAACCTGAAGTATGGCGACACAGTGGATGGTGTCGTCATGCGGATTGACAAGGACGAGATCCTTGTTGATATCGGCGCGAAAGCCGAGGGGATCGTCCCCTCGCGCGAGATGCAGTCGCTGCCCGACGAGGATCGCGCCGCGCTGCGCGTCGGCAGTGAGCTGCTCGTGTTTATCGTGCAGTCCGAGGATAAAGAGGGCCGTGCGATCCTCTCCGTTGATAAAGCTCGCCAAGAGAAGAGCTGGCGTACCCTTCAGACCGCCTACGAGAAGGGCGACGTCCTCTCTGCCCGCGTCGTCAACTACAACAAGGGCGGCTTGCTGGTGAACCTCGATGGCGTGCGCGGATTTGTTCCCGCCTCGCAGGTCAATGGCATCAGCCGTGGTCCCGACACTCAGAAGCAGTCCGATATGGCCCGCATGGTCAATACGGATCTCCAGCTTAAAGTGATCGAGATTAACCGCAGCCGCAACCGCTTGATCCTCTCTGAGCGCCAGGCCGTACAAGAGGCCCGCGAGTCGAAGAAGGACGAGTTGCTCTCCCGTCTGAAGGAGGGCGATGTCCGTGCTGGTATCGTCAGTTCGGTGTGCGACTTCGGTGCCTTCGTAGATATTGGCGGCACCGATGGCCTCGTCCACCTCTCAGAGATCTCCTGGAGCCGCGTGAAGCATCCCTCTGAGATACTCAAGCCTGGCGATAAGGTTCAAGTCTCTATCCTCAGCATTGACCAGGAACGCAAACGGATTGCTCTGTCAATCAAGCGCACTCAGAGCGAGCCGTGGACGCGCGCGGGAGATCGCTATCAGCTTGGTCAGGTGGTTGAAGGTACTATCACACAGCTTGCATCATTCGGTGCCTTCGCACGAATCGAGGATGGCATCGAGGGCCTTATTCATATTTCTGAGATGGGTGATGAGCGCATCCAGCACCCCAAAGAAGTGGTCGCTGAGGGTGATACGGTTCAGGCTCGCATTATTCGGATTGACCCGGCACGCAAGCGTATGGGCCTTAGCCTGCGCCTGAGCCACGACATCGGAGATGCGACCGATGATGCGTATGGCTCTGCTGGCGATGAGTAGAGCTTCCCAGACATCCGTCACCTCAATCCTGTCCATTCCCCTGCCGACATCGGTTCGCCTGTACTCGGTCCCGGTGGCGCACGGTCGGCCAGCCAGGGATAGCTCGTGGAGAATACTATGTCTGACCTCTATAGCAAGTTCACGAAGCGGGCGAAGCAGGTGCTTCAGCTCGCAACCGAGGAGGCGCGCAGCT
>JBAXMH010000300.1:0-5397 GCA_037134395.1 Chloroflexales bacterium | reverse complement strand
TGGTCGCGGAAGGCCCGGATCGTGGTGTCGTCGCGGGTAGGGATAGGGTAGTTCGCCACTGGGTAACTGACGGCAATTCTGGTTATCTGATGGTCTTCGGCGATCCACTTGGCTCGTCCGCCATTGAGGATACGTACGTCGGGGTGGCCAAAGAGCTTGAACACCCACATGGTATAGGTAGCCCACCAATTGCTCTTATCACCATAGATCACCACCGTGGTATCGCGGGCGATTCCCTTACTCGCCATCAGCGCCGCGAAGTGCTCGGCGTTGAGGTAATCGCGCACTACCGGGTCGTTCAGATCCTGCACCCAGTCAATCTTTACCGCGCCAAGGATGTGGCCCATTTCGTAGAGCAACAGATCTTCGTTGCTCTCCACCAGGCGCACTTTCGGGTCGTTCAGATGTCTGGCTACCCAGGCTGTATCAACCAGTACCTCGGGGTGTGCATAGTCGGCCATTGGAAAATCCTTCGTCGTTAGTGGAACACCCTAGTCTTTTACGCTTTGCGTCTTCGCGCCTTTGCGTCATATGCACGGGTGGTTTGACGCAAAGACGCAAAGAATCTCGCTTCATTCCGCCTGACAGCGCTGCTGACGTGAAAATGGGCGGGTGTCGGGTAGGGGCGCGTCGCGACGCGCCCCTACGGCCCCATTTTCATTGCGGCGGTGTACGCCCCGCGCATGAACGTCTTTTGCAGTATTGCACACTTCCTCTTATTTTACCGCCGCAATAGTATTAAGTCAAGTTATCAACGTGGGATACTCAACAAATAGGGCATCACCCTCGGCCCACACTTTGTACGTGGCCACGGGCGCAAAGGCCGGCAGGGTACGTGGCTTGCCGCTGCGCAGGTCGAAGGGTGACCCGTGGAGCGGGCATGCCACACACACCTCGTCGGCATCAACCTCGCCCGCACTGAGGGATGCGTTGGCGTGCGAGCAGGTGTCGGCAAGCGCATACAACACGCCGCCGACCTTGAATACGGCCAGCGGGACGCCGCCCAGATCAAAGCGACGCACCCCGCCATCGGGTACATCGGCTAGGCTGCCGATCTGAATAGCTGGCATAGCACCTCAATACGCAACATGCACGATGCAAAAGGGCTATGCCCTTTTGCATCGTGCATGAGAATTTACCCTACCGACCCCTCCATCTCCATCTGGATCAGGCGGTTCAGCTCCACGGCGTACTCCATCGGTAGCTCGCGGGTGAATGGCTCCATAAAGCCGAGCACAATCATCGAGAGGGCGTCGGCCTCCTTGAGACCACGGCTCATCAGGTAGAAGAGCTGCTCCGCGCCGATGCGGCCCACCGTGGCCTCGTGGGCCAGGGTACAGCGATCCTCCTCGATCTCGATGAAGGGGATGGTGTCCGACGCCGAGCGCTCATCCAGAATCAAGGCATCGCAGTTGACGTTGACCTTTGCGCCGTAGGCTCCCGGCGCTACCTTCGCCAGACCGCGATAGGTGGTCTTGCCGCCGTTCTTGCTCACGGACTTATTCGTGATCCGGCTGGTCGTCTCTGGCGCAATATGCACCATCTTCGCCCCGGCATCCTGGTGCTGACCTTTGCCCGCGTAGGCGATGCTCAGCACCTCGCCCCGCGCCTTGCGGCCCATCAGGTAGACCGAGGGGTACTTCATGGTCAGCTTAGAGCCGATATTGCCGTCCACCCACTCCATGCTCGCCTCCTCGTGGGCCACCGCCCGCTTGGTGACGAGGTTGAAGATATTGTTGGCCCAGTTTTGGATCGTCGTGTAGCGGAATTTTCCGCCCTTTTTAATCACGATTTCCACTACCGCAGAGTGCAGCGAGTTGGTCGAGTAGATCGGTGCCGTGCAGTTATGCGACACAACGCCCTCACCAACGTATGACTCATCCTCCTCAACCGAGAAGTTATAGACATCCGCCTCCGACTCGCCACACTCAATGCTACGGATAGGCACGTAGAGGTAATGCTCGTCCAGACAGAACGGCGAACCACTCAGACTACCGGCTGGTGCTGCCACACCTACCAAATCGCCGAACTGTGGGTTGAAGGGTGAAGAGACAACCACGGCATATATTGGTTGGCGTGGTGCCTCGCGCTCCTGGCAGTTCACCGATGCGGCGATTCCTAGCCGCAGCAACGCATTACGGAAGGCATAGGCCAAGTTCCGCGACACACTGTTATAGCGGAACATATTCTTTACCGGGTCATAACTGCCATCGCCACACCAGAGGCCACGCACAAACTCTGCCAACAGGTAGCGTGGCGCGTTGCTGATCCACGCCGGTACGTGCTTCTCGTACACGGTTGAGCCAAACTCATAGGCAAACGCCCGGGCTGCCTCAGTCGAACAAAGCACCAGCGTTTGCCCGTTCTGGCGCTCTTTATTGGCAATCGGCTCCTTGCCAAAGTAGTAGCTCAGTAACTGGGTCGTGTCCTGAAGATACTCAACTTCCTGGGCGTGAAATGAGAAGGTCAGATAGTGTTCGTTGCTAACGTGACCCTCGGCAAAGTAGTAGCCAAGCAACCGATAAAAATCCGGCTCCTGGGGGAAACTCACTTCACGCTCAATCGCAGATGCATGTCCCCGTGGTCGGTACGGAATGGTGACGCTTGGTGTGGAAACCGGCTCCGCCTCCGGGTGCGCAATCGGTATCGCTAAATAGTCGCCTTCGCACACATCTGAAGCTGGCATCCACGAGAGGATCAAGCTATCGTTACGCTCGTGCATACGCTGGCGCTTCACAACCAAGAGCGGGTGATCTGCCGTTACCTGGAGCGCCTGGGTGCTGTCACCCCAATAACGAATGGTATAGGTGTCGCCCGCATAGGGTCGCCGCATCGTGTTGTAGACTCTGCGGTAGCGCCCGTGGTGG
The DNA here is from genome assembly GCA_037134395.1 of Chloroflexales bacterium. Lineage (GTDB taxonomy): Bacteria > Chloroflexota > Chloroflexia > Chloroflexales > Chloroflexaceae > Oscillochloris. The sequence continues at coordinate 2,530 of JBAXMH010000300.1, read as the reverse complement.
GTCAGCACCTTATCGCCAACTTCGATCTGTTCAATCGGCTTCTCGCCTGCCTCTGTCACGACCCGCGCACCAGCAAGGAAGCAGCCTTCTATGTAATGTGCTTCGGCACCTTCTTCAATGATGATTAAGGTACGCTCGAACTGTCCCATATTCTCGGCATTGATGCGAAAATACGCCTGGAGCGGGATGTCTACCTTGACGCCTGCGGGCACGTAGACAAACGAGCCGCCTGACCAGACCGCCGTATTCAGTGCGGCATATTTGTTATCCGCCGCCGGGATAATCGTGCCGAAGTATTCCTTGAACATCTCGGGGTACTCGCGCAGCGCTGAGTCAGTATCAAGGAAAATCACACCGAGTTTAGACCATTCTTCGCGTAGGGAATGATATACCACTTCGCTTTCATATTGAGCACCTACGCCAGCGAGGAATTTACGCTCGGCTTCGGGGATGCCTAGCCGCTCGAAGGTGTTCTTGATCTCGATGGGTACCGCGTCCCAGTCGCTCTGCGGCTTCTCACCGGCACGCACGAAGTAGTGGATCTTATCGTAGTCCAGTTCGGCCAGTTCGTGGTTGGCCCACATGCCCACCAGCGGCGTCGGCTTTTTGTAGAAGATCTCCAGCGCCTTGAGCCGCCGTTTGAGCATCCACTCTGGCTCATTTTTCATCCCTGAGAGTTCACGCACCACCTTCTCACTCAGGCCCACCGGAGCCTTGAAGAGGTAGTTCTCCTCCTGCCGGAAGCCGTACTTGGTGTAGTCAAACTCAAGATTCGTCGGCTCTGAGGCCATGTCAATCCTCCTACGGATTGTAGATTATGGATTGTGGATTTTAGATTGCCGATCCGACAATCCAAAATCTAAAATCTAAAATCTAAAATCTAGAATTCCTCGTCGTCGTGAATATGGCCCACGCCGTACAGTCCGGCCTTCAATGCTTTAAGCGAGAGTAGCGCACACTTGAGCCGCACCGGGTTCTTGCCCAGGGGGATGCCGATCAGCTCCAGCAGGTCGTCTTTGCTATACACCTTGGCCGCATCTACCGACATCCCGACCAGTTCATCGGTGAGCAGCGAGGCGCTGGCCTGACTGATCGCGCAGCCCTTCCCGCTGAAGCGCACATCGGTGATCACTCCGTCGGCGATCTGCACATCCATCCGCACCTTGTCGCCGCAGAGCGGGTTCAGTTCCTCGTGCGAAATTGATGGGGTGTCCAGCGACCCGAAATTGTGCGGGTATTTCGAGTGTTCCAGAATCTGCTCACGATATATGTCATCCATAGTTGTGACCCTAACTAAACAGCTTTCGCGCCTTCTCCAAGCCAACCGTCAGCCGGTCAACCTCTTCGGGTAGGTTGTAGATGTAGAAACTCGCTCGTGTGCTGGCCGGGATGTCGTAGTGGCGGTGGAGTAACTGCGTGCAGTGGTGCCCGGCCCGCACCGCCACGCCCTCGCTATCCAGGATGCCCGCCACATCGTGGGGGTGAACGCCCTCCAGGGTAAAGCTCAGGGCCGCCCCGCGATCTTCGGTGTTCTGTGGGCCGATGATCCGCAGCCCCTCAACGCTGGAGAGCCGATCTAGGGCGTAGCCCAGCAATTCCTGCTCATAGGTGTGGATCGCCTCCATTCCCACGTTCGACAGAAAATCGCACGCCTCGCCGAGGGCGATGGCCTCGCCAATCGCCGGTGTGCCCGCCTCAAAGCGGGTGGGAACTTCGGCGTAGGTACTCCGATCCAGCTCCACAAATTCGATCATTGAGCCGCCACCCATAAAGGGCGGCATCGCCTCTAACAGTGCCCGCCGCCCCCATAAGGCACCAATGCCCGTGGGCGCACACATCTTGTGGCCGCTGAAGGCCAGGAAATCAATGCCCAACGCCCGCACATCCACCGGCATATGCGGCACACTCTGCGCGCCGTCTACCAGAATCTTGGCCCCCACGGCGTGCGCCCGCTCGGCCAGCATGGCTATTGGGTTCACCGTACCCAGCACATTCGACTGGTGGGTCACGGCGAGCAGTTTCACGCCCTCGGTGAGTTTGGTGTCCAGCTCGGCCAGATTCAGCCGACCTTCGTCGGTCAGCCCGATATAGTCCAGCTTCGCGCCGGTGCGCTGGGCCAGCATCTGCCAGGGCACAATGTTGGAGTGATGCTCCATCAGCGTGAGCAGGATACGGTCGCCTGCCTTGATGTTAGCCCCGCCCCAGGAGTAGGCCACCAAGTTAATCGCTTCGGTGGTGTTGCGGGTGAAAACCACCTCACGTTTATGCGCCGCCCCGATAAACCGGGCTACCTTGCCGCGTGCCCGCTCGAAGGCGAAGGTCGCCTCCTCGCTGAGCTTATAGACGCCACGATGAACATTGGCGTTATAGCGGCGATAGTAGTCATCCAGGCACTCGATCACCTGTCGTGGCTTCTGCGACGAGGCACCGCTGTCGAGAAAGGCCAGCAGTTTGCCATTGACATGCTGCTGTAAGATCGGGAACTCGCGTCGTAGGGCGACCACGTCGAATGAAGAGAGTTTAGTCATAA
>JBAXMH010000299.1:0-5474 GCA_037134395.1 Chloroflexales bacterium | reverse complement strand
AAGACAAGGTTTCAGGTGCGAGGTTTCAGGTTTCAGGTTGAGCGCATCTGCAAGACAAGGTTTCAGGTGCGAGGTTTCAGGTTTCAGGTTGAGCGCATCTGCAAGATAAGGTTTCAGGTGCGAGGTTTCAGGTTTCAGGTTGAGCGCATCAAAAGGAAAATCTTCCGCGTTCCTTACAACGGCGCGAATAAGATCATGATAGCACGGCCAACATACGAGAAAGTCACGAGGCGCAGTCATTCGCCCGAGGGTGAATGCACATCGCCCCTGAAGCGCAGATGAACGGCGCATTCAGGGGCGTATGAGAGATGTCGCTCTGGTGTGCGCAAGATAGCGCTCCACTCGAAGATGCAGTTCACCGTCGCTCTTCATGATGTCGCTGCCAGACCCAAAAAGTGACGGGTGTATTTCTCAATGCTTGCGACTGAAGTCGCAGCGTGGGAGCCTACGGCTGGCCACCCGCCTTCGCGGGCGGTTCCGGCGTCGGCGCAGGCCGACGCCCAGCCGTAGGCTCCGCAGGCGCGACTTCAGTCGCCCGCCCGATGTGCATTATCATTGCCGGGACGCTTCGCTTCGCTCAACGTGACATATATTACTTTTTGCTCTATGATCAAGGTTCGCAGATACTTTACAGTTCACGCCAGAATGTGGCATCCTGAAACCTCGCACCTGAAACCTGAAACCTCGTACCTGAACCCTTATGAGTGTCTCCCAGCTCCCTTTAGCTCTCGCCCAGCGCCACCATAACCGCCAGCTTTTCGCCGACCGCTACCTCGATCAGACTTTGCCCCGCCGGGGTGCGTGGCTCGATCTGGTGGATGAGGCTGCTCCCGTCCTCGCGCAGATTCGTGCCCTTTTTGCGGCCTTCACCCCTTCGCCTAACGAGGCTCAGACGGAGCGTGATCTGGTGCGCCCTGTTTTGGAGGTGCTCGGCCATACCTTCGAGGTGCAGGCTGCTTTGCGCACGCCTAAGGGTACGAAGAAGCCAGACTACATCTTCTACCGCGATGTGGCCGCCCTTAGTGCGAATAAGGGTAAGGTGCTGAACGATGCCGACCTGGGCGCGGCTTTGGCTGTGGGCGAGGCGAAGTACTGGGATCGTAAGCTCGATGTCTCTAGTCAGGGTGAGAGTGATGAGATTACGAAGGTTCCCTCCGACCAGATCGCCTTCTATATGCGCCATACCGGCGCGCCCTGGGGTATCCTGACCAATGGCCGACGTTGGCGGCTCTATCACAAGGAGACGGTTGAAAAGCAGGATCGTTTCTACGAGGTAGACCTCAAGGAACTGGCTGATGCTAACGACCCCGAGGCGTTCCTCTATTTCTTCGCCTTCTTCCGCCGCGCCGCTTTTGCCGCCCCGCTTGGCGACGCCCTCACCCTGGACGGGATGCTGCGCGAGAGTGTGGATTATGCCCGTGGCGTGTCTGAGTCGCTCAAGGCCCAGGTCTTCGACGCCCTACGCCATATCGCCCAGGGTTTCCTTGATTATCAGCGCAATGGGTTTCATGTCGGTACGGGTACAGCAGATGAGCGATCCGCCGACCCTACTGCAACCTTACAGACCATTTATGCCAATAGCCTGATTGTGCTTTACCGGCTGCTGTTTATTCTCTACGCCGAGGCCCGTGAGCTACTGCCCCTGCGCGAGAACCTGAGCTACCGCGATGACTACAGCCTCTACGCGATGGTGCGTGATGTGGGTCGCCGCCTCGATAGCGGTATGAGCCTGCTGGTTGATATGGGACGCACATGGGCGAATCTGCGCGAGCTGTTTGAGATCATCAATCTCGGCAGCCCGCCGCTGAAGGTGGCCACCTTTAACGGCGGCCTGTTCGACTCGCAGCATCACGCCTTCCTCGAACGCTATAGCATCGGTGATGCGCAGCTTCAGTTGGCCCTCGACAAGCTGGCCCGCATCGTCAATCCGCAGACGGGTCTGCCGGAGTTTATTGACTACCGCGACTTGGCCGAACGTCATTTGGGTACGATCTACGAGGGTTTGCTGGAGTATCATCTGATGCCGGTTGATTCTGCCTCTGATGGATTCAGCATTGACCTTGTCAACGACAAGGGCGAGCGTCACCGCACCGGCTCCTACTACACCCCCGATTTTGTGGTGCAGTACATTGTCGAGCAGACCCTGCGCCCCATCCTGGATGCTGCGGTTGCGGGAAAGAAGACCGACGCCGACAAGATCGCGGCGGTGATGGAGGTGAACTGCGTTGATCCGGCGATGGGCAGCGGACACTTCCCGGTCGCGGCGACGGAATACATCGCCCGCTATCTGGTGGAAATTGGCGTATCGCCGCCCCTCACTCCTCGATCTTCTCTCACACAAGAGCCAATCTCGCCCCTCTCCCCCAGCCCCTCTCCCACACGGGGAGAGGGGGGCCAGGGGGGTGAGGGGAATCGCGTTGAAGAAGAATCCGACCTCGCGTACTGGAAGCGCCGCGTGGCCCAGAGCTGTATTTACGGGGTTGACCTGAACCCGTTGGCGGTAGATCTGGCCAAGCTCTCGCTCTGGCTGGCTACCGCCGCCAAAGGTCGCCCGCTCTCGTTCCTCGATCACCACTTACGCTGCGGTAACGCCCTGGTCGGCACCCGTGCCAGCGAGCTATCCGAGATTCCCCTCGCCCGCCGCAGCGGGAAAGTGCGGGCCAAAGGTTCTCCCCCCTCTCCCCTTGTGGGAGAGGGGGGCCAGGGGGGTGAGGGTCATACGCAACTCAGCCTGCTCGATGATGCGGCCTTCGCCGGGGCGATGCGCAGCGCCGTGGGCAGTATGTGGCTAATCGAGGGGAGCGCCGGGTACACGGTGAGTGATGTTAAAGAGCAGGAGCGCATTTACGAGACGGTGCGGGCCGGGCTGACGGAGCGCTTTGCGGTACACGCTGATCTGGCGACGGCGGCGGGATTCGGCGCGGCCCCCGAGCGCAGTCTGTGGCGGGCTATCGCCGATTATGCGCAGCGGCCCGAAGGCACGTTCTCTACCCCGGCATTCGAGCGCCCGCTGGCCGAGGTGCGCGCCCTGCGCAACACACGCCATTTCTTCCACTGGGATCTGGAGTTTCCTGAAGTTTTCTACGACCGCCACGGTCGCCCGCTGGGTGATCAGGCTGGTTTCGATGTGGTGATCGGCAATCCGCCCTACGTGCGCCAGGAACAGCTTGGCCCGCTCAAGCCATTCTTCCAGCAGGCATATACCAAGACCTACAGCGGCACTGCTGACCTGTCTATTTACTTTTTAGAACAAGGCGTGCGACTCTTACGTGAGAGTGGGAAGTTGGGATACATTACTTCAGGCACATTTCGGAAGCTGGCATTTGGGGCATCGTTACGTCGTTGGATCGCTGAGAATACAACCTTGGACGAATTGGTTGACTTTGGTGAATATCAGGTATTTACTGATGCCACAACTTACCCTGTTGTTATCTTACTCACGAGAGCGACTCCACGCCCCGAATCAACAGTTATTGCAAGGCAGGTTGAAAATTCAGCTCAAATTTTCTCTGATAGTCGGGTTTCTTTCCCTTTACCTACGGGAGACAGCGTATGGACATTCACTACGTCACGCCTACGGAATATCCTTGATGGATGGAGCGATTCACAGCCGCTACATACCTATCTGTCAGGATCGATTTATCGCGGAGTAACCACGGGACTAAACGACGCTTTTGTCCTTAACAAATCCGTACGAGAACAGTTAATTACAGCGGATCAGTCTAGTGCCGCCTTTATCAAACCTTTTGTGCGAGGCGAAGACCTGCGAATATGGCATCAACAGGAAAGTGATATGTGTCTGTTGCTGCTGCCTAATGGCTGGACTTCAATGCAGATGAAGTCAAGGACTGATGATACTACAGCCTGGTCTTGGTTACAGACAAAGCTACCAAGTCTAGGCGAATGGCTGAAACCATTTGAGGTGAATGCTCGGCGACGTGATGATCAAGGGGAGTATTGGTGGGAGCTTAGATCCTGCAACTACTACAATGTCTTTGAAAAACCACGCATACATTCCACAAAGGTATCATCACGCCCGAATTTCTCTATTAATGACACAGTCGCGTATGCTGCAAACACATCGTATGTACTTCCGCTTGAGGTTGTAGAACAGAGCTGGTACCTTTTGGCATTATTGAATAGCCACGTGTCAGAATGGTATAGTCGAAGCATTTTTTCACCTAAAGCAAATGGATATTACGAAGTCCAACCCGTACCACTCTCTCGATTCCCCATCCCCGACGCCTCGCCCGCAGAGCGCGAAGCCATCGGCGCGTTGGCGATGACGATCACCGCCGAGGCCAAGGCCCGCTACCAGTTACACCGGCGGGCGCGCAACCGCATCCTGAGCGACCTAGGCGCGGCGGGGAAGGTTCTTAACCAGAAGCTCACAGCTTGGTGGAATCTGGATTTCCCGGCCTTCCGCACCGAGATCCAGAAAGTCTTCAAGCGCGACATCGCCCTGAAAGAGCGCGACGACTGGGACGAGTGGCTCGGAGTCCAGCGCGAGAAACACCGCCAGCACACCGCCGCCATCATCGCGGGCGAGGTTGAGTTGAACCGGCGGGTCTACCACCTCTTCGACCTGAACGCCGAGGAGATCACGATGATTGAGACCAGTACGAAATATCAGTACGGCGAGGTGTAGCGGAACCTCTGTCATGTCACCCTGAGCGACGCGAAGGGTCTGTCAGGAGGCCGGGAGAGATGCTTCGCTTCGCTCAGCATGACATGTGTGACGGGGTGTTTTTTGCGCTATTGCCTTTGCGCCTTCGCGCCTTTGCGTCAAGCGTTCATATGGTTCATAATGTCAAACTGTAAAGTCGCTACGAACCATGTCTATGGATAAAAAATCTCACCTACGCCGCGAGCTGCTGGCCCGACGCGATCACATCAAAGGCCGTGATGCGCGTAGCGAGGCCATCCGCGAGCGAGTCGTCGCCTCGCCTATTTTCCAGCGCGCCCGCGCCATCCACTGCTACCTGTCTATCCGCTCAGAGGTTGATACGTATACCCTGATCGCAACAGCCCTTACCCAGGGCAAGGCTGTCGCAGTTCCGATACTCGACTCGCACCGCCGTCTGAGCCACTGCTGGGTCACCGGGGTCGATCCCGCCGACTTTACTGAGGGCGTCTTCGGCACCCTCATGCCGCGCACGATCTGTCCGGCCAGCCCTGGCGACTGGGATCTTACTATTGTACCCATGCTTGGCTTTGACCGTGACGGCTACCGGATCGGCTATGGCAAGGGCTACTATGATCGGCTTCTTGCGACTGCCCCCACCATCGCCTACGGGGTAGCCTTCAGTGCGCAGGAGGTTGCCTGTCTGCCCCATGATTCTTATGATATGCCCCTGGACTCCATTGCCACTGAGGATGAGATGATCGTTGCCCGCTCAGTGTGTGTAAACTAACGTGGAAATAGCCGATAGCCGATAGCCGATAGTACGACAGTTGTAGTTTGAATCACCCCC
>JBAXMH010000298.1:0-5497 GCA_037134395.1 Chloroflexales bacterium | reverse complement strand
CGGTGAATGATTCTGCGACCCCGGTGAATGATTCCGCGACCCCGGTGAATGATTCTGCGCCCTCGCTATCGGCTATTTTCACGTTAGACATGGCTCGCAGACGCTTTACAGTTCTGGCCAAAATGTGGCATCGTGATGCGCTCGACCTGAAACCTGAAACCTCGCACCTGAAACCTTGTCTTAGTGATCAGCCGAATTCGCTACCACGCTCGCTATCGCAATTCCTCCGCTGTGTGACAGACTGAGGGCCATTTCGGCAATGCCGAGGGCGGTGGCGGTGATGTCGGCGGGGCCGTGTAGCCGCAGCGTGGGGCGACCATCGGCATCGCGCACGACCTCAATGTCGGTCATTCTCGGTCGGCTGCTGGGCATACTGGGGGCAGCGATGCCGCTCAGACCAACGCCGAGCGCCTTGGATACAGCCTCTTTGGCCGCCCAGCGCGCCGCGAGCGACTGGTAGCGTGGCGTGAGGCTAAAGGCGTCACAGTCACGTAGCTCACCGATGGTGTAGACACGCTGTAGAAATCGCTTGCCCCAGCGCCCGACTGCTTTTCTGATTCGATCAATCTCAATGATGTCAATGCCGTGGTAGATCATGGTGCTGTTCTTCCGTGACTTTCTCTGTTCTTCTGCGGCAAAACCTCGCTGTTGTACTTATTGCTCACCAACGAGCGAGACATCCGCGACCATCGCGTTATAGTCGTGCCCGTTGGCGTAGATCTGAATAGCCTGGAGATAGCGGTAGTCAGGCAGCCAATTTAGGTCGCGCAGATTAAACGTAAACGCGATCCACGTCGCTTTTGGCACCTGATAGTAGAGAACATCGTCGGCACGTACACGCGGCGGCTGGGTATTGGCATCGGTGTAGATACACACCACCCGCTCCTGATCGGCGTCATCGGGACTCTCCTGGCGGGCGAGGATGCGGATCATCACCGGACACTCGGTTCCACGGTCGCCCACATCCTCAATGGATTGAGCGATCACCCGCGCCCAGAGCGAGAATGTCAGGCTGCGGTACTCCGAAATATCCACGCCGCCGCCATCTTGCCCAAGCTGCTGCCGAATGCCGGTGGTGAAGCCGCTCGTCTGTCCGCCCGCCCGGTAGAGCCAGGCTGCAGTGCGCCGGTCAAGGGAGGCACATGTGTTATCAACCGTGGGCGGCTTGCAGATGGACGAGAGTCGGAAGAACCCGCGTTGCTGCGCGGGCAGTGGTGGGCCGGAGTAGACCTGCCAGGACGTGGAGCGCAGCAAAGTCGATTCATTGCTCAGGGTTGTGTTGTTATACTCCGCCTCGCTGAACTGTGAGAACCCACCGTCGCGGATCAGTTCCCAGCGCGCAGGCACGGCTGGCCCCGGCACGCCGGCCTGGTCAATCTCGACTCGCTGGCGAGTGCCTAGCACAACGCCTGAGCTACGGACACCGTTCACGGTGGCGCGACCGCTGCGCACGGCGACATCAACCGTAAAGGGCTGGATGCTCGCGCCCGGCGTGACGTGGGCAATCCGGGTGGGGGGTTGGATTGCGACGCTGTAGCTTCCGCCCGGTGTAAGATCAATGGTCGCATCGCCAACTAGCACGCGGAATAGCACCTGTCGGTAGGGCTGTCCGATGCGCAGATCGTAGCGCACATACCCGCCGCTCTGCCGGATCGTCACTTCCTGGAGACGGTCGCTCCAGCGGGTGGTCTGAAGAATGTCGAGGCGCAGATCCGCGCCGGCCCAGAGATCAATCTGGCTCTCGTCAAAGAGCCGGATGCTGGCGATCTGGCCGTAGCCAGCCTTCGTCACAACACGGACGCTATCGCCTTCGCCGATCACCTGTTTGTCGTGAATACCCTGGAAGATACTGCGGTTGGCGGGCTGCCAATTGATCCACTCGGTCGGCCCGCGCACCACCAGGGTCGCTTCGCGCAGGTTGGTAGCCGAAAGGTAGAACTGACGACCAGCGTAGACCGCCCATCCAACCAGGAGCAGAAAAATGCCGAAGAACCCGAGGATCGTGAGCCAGGCAAGGCGCAATGTGCGCTGCTGGGCCGCGCTGTGCAGGTTGGGACGAACAGGTTCAGTGCGTTGCATAATTGCAGATTTTAGATTTTAGATTTTAGATTTTAGATTGCAGATGTGCCGCTTTGAAATACGCCCTACTTTGAGAGGATTGTCTTCACGATACGCTGCTGGTCGTCCACAGTGACAGCCGCAACCAGCGGGGCGACCGCGCCGTCAGCCATCCCGCACTGGCTGGCGAAGGTGAAGGTGTAGGCTGAGGCAGCCTGATCGTGGCTGCGGAGTTCACCCTGATCGATCCCAAGGCGCACGATCAGATCGGGGTTGAGAGAGTGCTTGGTGCTGATCCGCGTCACCTCAGGCTCAACCTGCGCCAGGGCGGGCCAGCGTGCGGAGACAAAGCCCTTGGCCACCTGGAGGGCATCACGAAGATCGGCATCCACTCGGCGATCCGCACGACTAGACATCCGTGAGCGGGCATAGGATTGGTGCTTATGTGTATTCATAACTTTAGTCTGTCTTAAAGAGAAATAAGCATCGCTGGGTCGCCATAAAGAACAAACTCCAGCAGAGTCTTTGTATCATCGGCGTCGAGTCCTCCCTGGTGCCGAAGCAGGTCGCGCAGCATCGCCTGGTGGGCTGACATAAAGGCGGCACCGAGCCGCTGGCCGGGCGAGCGTAGGGCGATCAGCAGGTGCTGTGCCAACAGATCCGACTCGCTCGGCGGTGGGTCAGGAGAACCATACGTTAGCCCGATAGCGCCAATCACGGCGGCCCCCGCTTCAAGCAGAGCCATCGCCATTGTTCGCTCGTTGCCGATAGAGCGCAGTTTAGCCCCGAAGCACGCCTGCGTGATCACGACTGTCCGATCAAACCGCAGGCCATCGAGATCGGCGGGTCGCAAGGTTGGCAGCAGATCTGTATCTTCTAGCGACTGGCCGTACCAGGCAGTGCTGCCGATCACGCCGTGCAGGTTACAGTAGATCAGCTTTGCTGCCGTGAGTCGGCCCGTGTCGAGTTGCCCTGAGCAAAGGGGCGGTGCCAGCAGCAGGTTCTCGGTAGACTCACCAGCCATTGCCAGGACTGCAGCCGAGACATCGCTCCAACGGGCCGTACTCAGGCCGAGGATTGAGCCATACAGGTGCGGCCCGGCCTTATGGGCGGCGGCGATGAGGGAGAGCAGTTTCGCTAGAGTATCCGGCGTATCGGCCCCGCCAGCAGGCGTGCGACCCACCGGCCAGTGAACGAGCAGATCTTGTGCGCTCGCCATCCCATAGACGCAATCGCTCATGATTGGGCCATCATGATCGCGCATAGGGTTTGGCAAACTGCCAAAGGGCACGGTCTCTGGCCCGCCAATGATCCACAGGCTCTCTATTATACCATTGCGGGTTGCCAGGGCACCCGCAATGGCGGCAAGCTGAGCGACGAGGGAGACAGAGGTGAGTTCGGCGGGGGCCACGCCGAGTTCAGGCATGCCATCTTCGGGGTCGTAGATCTGAGTTGCGATGTTGGCAGCGGCGCGGGCGGAGAGGGCGGCGTTAAGGGCGGTGGAGATAGATTCGTAGCCAGGGCCGTAGCCGCGCTGGAGTTGGCGGCGCGGGACGAGCACCAGATGCATTAGCGATACCCGCTCGTATCCAGCATCAGCGCGGCGGCTCCCAGAACCCCGACCCGCTCACCGAGGTGTGGTGGCTTGATCGGCACATCGCGGTAGAGATTGACGATCACCCGGCGGTACGCAATCTCGCGGGCCTGCGCTAACAGATCCGGGTTCTCTAAAGCGACACTGCCGCCAACCAGGAGCAGTTCAGGGCTGAAGATATGTAGGATCGAGGCGAATCCCATGCCCAGGAACTGAGCCTCGCGATCCATCAGTGACCGGGCCAGTGTATCGCCATCTGTGGCGGCGCGGGCTACGTGGGCGGCGGTTACGTTCTCAGGGGTAGCCAGATCGTGCAGCAGGCTGGTGGGGTGAGCAGGCATGGCCGTTGCGGCGGCCTGACCAAGAGCTGTGCCCGAGGCAAGTTCCTCCCAGGTTAGTCCACGCTCAGCATCGAGGATGATTGACCCAAGCTCGGCGGCGGCTCCGAGGCGACCAAGAAGCAACCGGCCATCAATGATCACCCCGCCGCCGATACCCGTACTCACGGTGACATAGACCATATGTCGGGTGCCGATCCCGGCCCCGAAGCGCCACTCGGCCAGAGCAGCAACATTGGCATCATTATCAATCACTACAGGTAGCCCGGTTGGCCCCGCCACCGCATCGCGGAGTTGAATAGTGTGCCAGCCCGGCATGTATGGCGGAGCGTAGACAACACCCGTCTCGGGATTAAGCGGGCCGGGCGCACCGATCCCGATCCCGAGCAGGTCGCCGCTGGAGGGGAGAACCGCACGCACACGGTCAATCAGGCCGACCATGCGCGCAATGACTGCGGTTGGCCCCTCCTCAATGCATGTGCGGGATCGCTCGTGGGCCAAGATCTCGCCATCGGCGGTGACGAGTGCCGCACGCATCTGCGTTCCCCCAAGATCGACGCCAATAACGTATTTCATGCGACTATTGTAGCACGGGGGGAAAAGAGGCACTTGACAGCACAAGTGTTTGCCCGCTATAATGTTTCCCACATACGTTCTGGCTTGCCGAGTAGCTGTATGCATCGGCGAGCTGTTCTGAAGTCTAGACGTTTGGCTCACGCTCATGACCGTCTAGTGCATGTGTCGCCGCTGGCCGCTTTGGCTGCGGCCTATGAAAGGACAGAAGCTATGCGAACTGCCGATGGTCTTTCCGTGCGTCAGGAGAAAATCCTCCGCTACATTGAGGAATTTTTCGGGAAGCATGGGTACTGGCCCGCAATCCGCGACATCCAGACCGATCTGAAGATCTCATCCACATCGGTCGTCGCCTACAACCTCAAGGCACTCCAGGAGAAAGGAAAGATCAACCGCCAGGGCAAGGTCTCACGCGGGATCACGCTGCCGACGACTCTATCGCCCACACTTATCGGCCCCACCCACCGCGTGCCGCTGCTCGGCACGATCACCGCTGGACAGCCCCTGCCCGATCCGGAGCAAGTGGACATCGCGAGGGCGGAGAAGGTGGAGGTGCCACAAGATATTGCCTCTGCCGACAAACTGAAGGATGTCTATGCCCTGAGGGTGCGTGGCCAGTCAATGATTGATGCGCTGATTGATGACGGGGATATCGTCCTGCTGCGCCGTCAAGAAACGGCCAACAATGGCGATATGGTCGCGGTGATGCTTGTAGAGGAGAACGCCGTCACGTTGAAGAAGTTCTATCAGGAAGATGCTCGTATTCGCCTACAGCCGGCGAACAGCACGATGCAGCCGATCTACACCACCTCGGATAATGTACGTATCCAGGGTCGGGTGGTTGGCGTACTGCGTTCGCTCTTTTAGACACACCATGCAGTAGGGGTCAGGGGTCAGGGGTCAGGGGTCAGGGGTCAGGGGTCAGGGGTCAGGG
>JBAXMH010000297.1:0-5524 GCA_037134395.1 Chloroflexales bacterium | reverse complement strand
TCTGGGAGAGGGGGCTGGGGGGTGAGGGCTGAGCGGCGACAGAATCGTTATTCGATAAAGTATTGCGTTTAACAGCCGACTCTTGCCCTACAAGCTCCAGATCTTCAGCGAAGAATCGAAGCTACCGCTGGCCAGGGTACGCCCATCGGGGCTATAGGCGAGCGAGGTGACGCCCTCGGCGTGGGCGGGGATGCTGTGCAGCAAAGTGCCATCGTGAACGCGCCAGATTCGCACCGACCGGCTGTAATCGCCGCTGGCCAAATGTTCACCGTTGGGGCTGAAGGCCAGGCTGAAGACGGCTCCACTGTTGGAATGCAGTGCGTAGAGCGGTATTCCGTCGGCGACACGCCAGAGGCGGATGGAGCCGTCCGTGCCGGCACTTGCCAGGGTGCGCCCATCAGGGCTGAAGGCCACACTAAAGATCGCATCACTGTGACCCTGAAGCATATTGATGAGGACACCGTCGGAGACACGCCAGATCCGCACCTGACGGTCGTGGCTACCGGTAGCGATAAGTCGGCCCGATGGGCTAAAGCTCACGCTATTCACCGCGCCGCGATGATCGGTGAGGCGGCGAATAGGCTGCCCGCTGTCTAGACTCCAGATGCAGACGCTATGATCCCAGCTACCGCTGGCGATAGTGGTGTTGTTGGGGCTAAAGCTGATGCTAAAGACCGCACCGCTATGGCCATCCACCCCCTGGAGAGGAGTCATGGCCATCCCGTCGCTCACCCGCCATATCTGGACAACCTGGTTCCGCCCGGCGGCGGCGAGCCAGGTTCCATTGGGGCTAAAACTGATATCGTTGACCTCACCAAGATCGGCCTGGAGCGTATGCAGCAAGTAGCCGTCCTTCGTGCGCCAAATGCGGGCGACCCCGTCCCAAGAACCCGTTGCAATAAGCGTCCCATCGTGATTATAGGCCACGCTATTCACCCAACTCTTGACAGCGAGGGCATAATGCAGTGTTGGGGTGTCGGCAAGGGGAAACGCCAAAGATTCAATGACGCCCCGACGTACGGCGGCGGCGCGCTGCCGAAGCAAAAATCGCCGGTAGTGGGCGTCGAGGATCTGGCGGCTACAGCGCATAGCAATGCGTGCAGGCTGACGCAAGAGCGTATTCGAGAGACCACTGTAGTCGGGAGCATCGGCAATCTCGACAGCCAGACTCACCTTCAAGTTTAGGGCATCAACCGCGATCATACCGACGTTGAAGAGTTGGGCGATATCAGCGCGCAGCAGGATGGCGTTGGAACTCTCTGCCGGGCCGTTGGGATCGATCAACGTGGCCTGAAGAGCCTCAACGACGGCGCATCCGGTGATGGCGCACTGCCCGTCGTAGGCGCTGAGCAGGGTATTGCGGAGGGTGTCTGTATCGGCCTGCGGCATGATAAGCCCTCTCTGACCGCTTGAAAACAACAGTGGTGTTGTCGCAACCATGGCATACCTTCTGCTATTACGTAATGTATTCATCCATTATGGCATGCCTTAAAACTATGTCTATGAACTCGCGGATGGCAATAGAGCTTGTGTACAGTTGCCGACGACTGACGTTGCGTCGTGGAGCCTGTGGCTGACCACCCGCAGATGGTTACCGCACACCCGATCATGTTTCATCCTACCATATCTCTATTTCCCCTGGAGAGTGCTATCCGCCCTATTCAGGGCTATTGCACAATCAGTGCGCCCCCTCACCCCCTGCCCCCTCTCCCACGAGGGAAGAGGGGGTATTCCGCACCAGAAAGCGATCCGGCTCCTCTCCCCCCGTGTGGGGGAGGGGCTGGGGGTGGGGGTCGGGCAGTATCACGACCGCTGTACGATTACCCACCCAACAAGCGATCAATCAGACCAACTAGCCGGTGTAGGTTCAGTGGCTTGCTCAGGTACTCATTGGCCCCAGCCTCCAGGCAGCGATCTCGGTCGTCTGGCATGGCCAGGGCGGTCAGCGCGATGATCGGCGTTGTCGCACATGCGGGCATCGCCCGCAGCCGTCGGGTCGCCTCTAGCCCGTCCATCTCTGGCATCTGGATGTCCATCAGAATGAGGTCTGGACTACTCTCGACCGCCCGATCAATGGCTTCCACGCCGTTACGGGCCACCACCACGCGACAATGATGGTCGTGAAGATAATCGCTGATCGCGCTGATCGTGGTGTCATTATCCTCGGCTAGAAGGATCAAGGCATCTCGGTGCGCGTATATCTGTTGCTCCCCGACGATCTGTACCGGTATAATCACCTCGGTCTGGGCAGGGAACAGCGTGATGTCTGCCAACGACTCTGACTCCGAGTGCAGCCAGGGCAGGGTGATTGTGAAGCGGCTGCCCTTGCCAAAACCGGAACTCTCAACATGCACGCTGCCGCCGTGCAGATCCGCTAATCGCCGTACCAGAGCCAGCCCCAGCCCGGTGCCCTCGTGTTTACGGGTGAGGCTGCTGTCGAGTTGGGTGAAGGGCGTAAACAGGCGGGTCATATCCTCGGGCGTGATCCCAACCCCACTATCCTCCACGATGAAACGAACCAGATCCTGCGCCGCGTCAGCCTCCACTTCCAGGTGTATCTGCCCGCCCGTCGGGGTGAACTTTACCGCATTGCTCAGCAGATTGACCAGCATCTGCTTCATGCGCTTCGCATCAGCTTTCATCATCGCGTAATTGTTGTTACTGGCGAAGCTCACATGCAAACCCTGCTTTATGGCAAGCTCCCTGATGAAGAGTAAGCTAGACTCGCAGATGTCGCTGACCAAACATGGCTCAAAAAAGAGATCCATGCGTCCGGCCTCAATCTTGGAGAGATCGAGAATATCGTTGATTAGCGACAGCAGATGGCGCCCGCTGGTGTCAATATGTTGCAGCGAACGAGTCTGGCGCTCGTTCAGCGGCCCGGCGTACTGCTCCAGCAGAATCTCTGTGAACGACAGGACACTATTCAGCGGGGTGCGCAGTTCGTGGCTCATTGTGGACAGAAATTCGTCCTTCGTGCGTAGTGCCCTGCCTAACTCGGCGTTCATCTGGCTCAAGTCGGAAGTACGCTCAATGACACGCACCTCCAGATCACTGTTCAGTTGCTGTATCTCGTTCTCGCGACGCTTGCGTTCGGTGATGTCGCGACAGAATCCCACCAATTGGTCACCATCGCTGCTGATGTAGTGGGCGCTGATGTCCACTTCGAAAATGCTACCGTCCTTGCAGCGGTTGCGAGACTCAAAGCGACCCGACCCGACCCGCATGATCTGCCCAATCTGTGCCCGAATATCTTCCGGCTGCTCGCCCTCGGCGACATCCGAGATCCGCATTGTGAGGATCTCATCCCGACTGTAACCCGACATGGCGCAGTATGCGTCGTTCACATCAACAAAGTGCTGCTGTTGATCGACAATCCAGAAGCCATCAAGGGTCGTCTGCAAGATCGTGCGCAGACGCACGTCGCTCTTTCGCAGCGCTATCTCGCTATCCCGTAGCGTGTCGGCGTCTTTCTGGCGCTTGGCGAGCGCACGTGCCACCCAGCCCGAGATCGCTAACCCGAACAGCATGGTTATCCACGGCTCCCATGAGCGGCGTTTGGTGATGAAGGTGGGGGTGGGCTTGGTAATGATCTGCCACATGTTCCCCGCCACATCAAAGGATGTCGCGGAGAATATCCCCGTGATCAGATGGCCAAGTTGTGTAGTATCGCTCACGGATAGTGGAACAGAGCGAGATGCCGCCGAATTGACATAAAAAGGTTGATTGCTCGCTGTGGCATTCTGGTCAAAGAGGTAGAGATCAATGTCGAGCAACTCGGGCATCTGCATCACGGTATTCACGAGATCATGGATACGTAATACGCCGATCATATAGCCTCGGATATTCGCCTGACGTGCGGCAACGGTATCAACAGCGGCTCCGGGCGCATAGATCGGCCAGAAGATCAGGACCCCCGGAGTCGAATCGCCGACAAGATTAATCGGTGCAGTAGAAGCAGCCTGACCCGTATCGCGTGCCCGCTCCAGGGCCATTCGCTGAATCGGCTCCGAATTCATGTCGAAGCCCATATCGGCGCGGTTAGCGTTGAGTGGCTCGTGATAGTCGGCAACCACATACCAACTGCGGTCGCCGGTACGAGTGCGCTGCCCATCGCTACCGCGCTCAAAGATCATAAAGTCGGAGAATCCCTCACGCCGTACCGCCGCCTCGTAGGCAGGGCGGTCGGCAGCCATTACCAGCGGTGCCCATATCAGATCCCGAGTCCCGGGCGACGTGGTCACATGCTGCACGAACGAGCTAAACTCCTGCCGAGTGAGATTACCGCCTGACGACACATAGAGTGCGTGGATTATTTCCACGTCGTCATGATACTGGGTTACCGCACTGTGTAGCACCAACGCGGCGGTTGCCGCATCGCCCGTGAACTCATCGGTAATCCGGCTCGACTCAATATTCCATAAGAGGAAGAAGATTCCAATCGAGAGGATCAGTCCGGCATCAAAGACAAACAGCACGATCTGCCGGGACACCGGCCATGCGCGGAGTTGCATACCCATCCAGATCAGCGCTGGGGTGATCAGGATGATGCCGAAGCTGTTGCCAAGCCACGTATTGCCCCAGACAATTACGTAGGCAGTCGGCAGTAACCGCCCCGCAACCGCCAGAGCGACAATGCTAAACGTGGCGTCAATCATGCTCACCGCTGCCGCCGCCAGCAGCGCCAGGATCGTCCAACCGCGCCGACTGGACGTACTCCAGAACAACGCATATCGGCGCTGGAGAAATCCGGCGGTCAGTGCCTGCGCCAGCGCCCCCGTCGCGATAGTCGCAGAGATCGCCAGATCAGCTGAATGGAAACCATCAACGAAAGGGAACAAAAACCGAGCGACAAAAGCACCGATCCAGATCCCGAGGGCTGACGTTCGGGGGCCGAGGATCACGACGGCGGCGGCGGCGAATCCCGCCGGTAGCCAGATCAGCGGCATCCCCAGCGGCGACAGCGTACCCATAAGATTGAGCATCGCCAGCAGCACATACAGAGCAATAAATGCACTCGTAATAACCAAATGGACAGAGATGATAGTGGATCGCGATTTCATAGAAGAGAACCTCAGCAACACCTTGATAGCGTCATTATCGTACTCTTGTGTGTCTTGTGCAAACCCTTGGCGGGCGACTGAAGTCGCGCCTGCGGGGCGTTCCGCCGGGCGTCGGCCTACGCCGATGCCGGAACCGCCCGCGTCGGCGGGCGGCCAGCCGTAGGCTCCCGTGACGCGACTTCAGTCGCAAGCAACCATCATCGTAAACCCAACAGGTTTGCACAGACCGTGCAGATGCGCTACCATCAAGACATCCATGCGGTTTGCGCACAACACCCAATGGCTATCGGCTATTTGATGAATAACGACCTCACGCACACGCTGTGGCTGCCGTTGCTCGGTCTGCCGCTGACACTGCACACGAACAGCCAGTCGCTCGCCGCTGCACTGGAGCAACAGCGACCTTTGGGCAACTGGGCGGATCTACCGGCGGATCTGATCGATTCTCTTCCGCCGCTCCA
>JBAXMH010000296.1:0-5529 GCA_037134395.1 Chloroflexales bacterium | reverse complement strand
AGGAGGCAGGAGGCAGGAGGCAGGAGGCAGGAGGCAGGAGGCAGGAGGCAGGAACCCGGCCTCCTGCCTCCTGCCTCCTGTCAGATTCCTGTGCTAATTACTATGACATGGATCTCCTGCGGACCGTGGATGCCAAGGGAGAGGGTCATCTCGATGTCGGCGGTGCGTGAGGGGCCGGTGATCAGGGTGAGATTGCTGGTGTCGGTGAAGATGTCGGTGCCGTAGCGAGCGCGGACATGGGCCAGGGCGTCGCCGAGGCCACGCACGATCTGATCCGAGCGCAGAACGGCGATATGGTAGGGGGCCAGGAGCGACGCGAGACGCGGGCGCCCCGGCCCGTGGCACAGCAGCAGGCTACCGCTTTCGGCAATACCCACATCAGCACCAGAAATACAGACGGTGACCGGATCAAGTCTCTGGAGCCGAGATGTACGCTCGTCGCCGTGAATGTCGGCCCTGGTAACGTGAATGTGACGCTGGATGAGAAACTGCGATAGCCCGGCTACCCCGATCTGATCCACGTCCCAGGCCATGATCTGGGATACGCCCTTTTCGGCCAGAATCGCCCCGATTTGGGCGACAGCCCCCGCATCGTCGTCTACCCGGTATACCGTGCCGGAAAGACTGCGCAGTTCAGCGCTAAACTGGTCGGCAAGGTTTTCGGCAGAGGGATGCACGTAGGGCGGGATGGATCGGGGTGAACGGTTGGCTTCATCCTCCAGCCACCCACGGCTGGAAGCCAGGCTGGTGCGCAGATTCGACAGAATGTGTTCGCGGCTCATTGAGATCTTCTCCGCCAGCCCATAATCGCGCTGATGATCGCGACGATCCCTCCGACCACAAGGGCGATTCCCACGCTCATGATGTAGATCATCGCACCGCTGAGGAAACCGTAGTCGCTTGACATAGACAGGTAGGTACACTGGCCACCCGAGGCGACGGCGGCAATGGTGTAGCCCACCAGAATCCCGCTGCCCAGAGCGATCTTCCCGCTGCGCATGGCCCAGATCGCTGGCCCGACCGTAAGTACCGCCATCACCACCGCGAGGCCGACAATACTGGATGGGTTCGCGGCTCCGTTCGCCCCAACAAAAAACATGACTAGACCGAAGACACCGAAGATCAGCAGGCCCAGGATGAACGACGAGATCTGCGCGGCGTAGGAGATGGGCTGGGGCGGAGATTGTTCGTTGCTCATTCGCGTGATACCTTCGCGTACATATTTGTTTAACCTACCAATCATATCCTCTGCGGGCGTAGGTGACAAGTGAGGGAAGCTATGTGGTTCCCAGAGCAGATGTTCGCTGCATAACAAGCATACCCAAACCAGTGGTACAATACATGCACAGGATGTACATATATTGTAAGGAGCTGCGACGATGGCTGTAATTCAGGCTACCTACACCGACTCGCGTGACGCCGAGCGCGCCGCAGCGGCCCTGCGCGAGGGCGGGTTCTCTGGGGCGAAGGTCGGTACGTCCGGCGGCGATTTGGGTGACTTGGTCGGCCTCGGGGCAACCGAGGATGGCATCCGTTACGGGATCATCTTCGGCTCGGTTCTGGCGGGTGCCGTCGCTTTTGGCGCGATTGGCTTCCTCATGGGCATGTTCTCAATGGACACGCCAGATATTCGCGGCCAGGGGAACTTCGACAGTATCCAGCCGGCGCTCACGTCGCTTGTCGCGTTTCTCTGCGGCCTGAGTGTAGTTGGCGGCGTTGGCGGCCTATTCTTCGGATTCTTCGCCGCTGACATGCTCGGCAAGTCGTTCCGTCAATCTGTGGCAGACGGTGAGGCTCCGCGTCGGCCCATGATCTCGGTGCCGGTGAACAGCAAGCGCGAAGAGGATACGGCGGTGGTGATTCTGCGCGAGGTCGGCCCGCCCTTCGAACTGGGCGTGCGCTGACGCGCACCTACATATCGTCCCGCACAGGGGCGGGGTAATCGGGCCAACCCGATTGCTCCGCCCCTACGTGTCTAACGCTCTTGCACATTCTGCCGCCGCCTGGAGCGCCGCGCTGAACGTGCGGTCGCGGCTCAGCAGGCGCAGTTCGGCTGCCAGCAGGTCGGCAACCCCCGCACGCTCGGCACGGGCCAGCCGAGAGATGGTGGGATGGCCTGCCACTTGGGCGACCGTGCGTGCGCATGTGGGGCTGTCGGTTTGCTCGACGCTGAAGTCGGCCAGTATATTGTCTACGGCTCGCAGATGCAGGGCCGACAGGCCAACGAGTGCGTTATCGGACGATGGGGCAGGGCGTAGAGCAATCAGCACCGGGCGGGTGTCCCCGCTGGCCGCGCCTACGCCTGGACGACGCATGTGGAACTGGATCGTATCGCCAGTACGCACTGCGCCGTTTTCTTGTAGCTCCCAGCCCAGGTTCGATGCCAGCCAGCCTGCCAGCATCAACGCCCGTAGCAACCCGCCCTCGCCAACGGCCACATAATCAATCTCCACATGGTCGAGGCGGCGCAAATGGGGCAAGAAAGGCCGGGTGTCAAAAAACTGGGCCGTCAACTCGCGCCAGGGGGTGAGCCTAGCCCAGTTGAGGTCGCTGAGGGATAGGGGTTTGGGGCCAAGCATGCTGTGAGCCTCGTAGTTGGCCATCATTACCAATTCATGCAGCGGGTCGGCAAACCCCGCCGAGTCAACGATCAGCCGGTTGAGGACGCCGCGCAGCTTGTGGAGCAGCGGGAGATCGAAGGGCTGTGGCCCGTCCATCCAGAGTACCACTGGCAGGTCGGGCACCAGCAGCGGCAGCATAAGGCTGACTACCTGACCGGCATGGCCGCCCCGCGAGTCAATGGTGATCTGTTCGCCACAGATCTGGGTTGCACCGAGGACGTTGAGCAAGCAGTTGGCCTGCACCCACGCCTCAATCTGCGGATCGCCGACAGCGGGGCGGTCAATCAGCACCAGCGCACGGTTGGGATGGCTAGCGGTGAGTTGCTGAATCACCGCGCCCATCTCATCGGCGCGGGCGCTCGTGTCGGCGCGGACAAGGAGATTCACAGTCAGGGCGCGAGTCGTCGTGTGGCCGGCGGCAGCAGACTCAACCGCGTTGTTCTTCCAGAGATCCTGGAGGTCGCGCTCGATACGGGCGATGTCGGTGGTCATATATCCTCCGTGCCCCTATACCCGTCGCCATGCGCGACCGTCGCGGGCCATAAACTCGTCGGCGGCGGTCGGCCCCCAGTCGCCGGCCTCGTAGTTGGGGAAGGGCTGAGGTGGCCCAGCGGCCCAGCCCTGATGGATGGGCGTGATCAGTGACCAACTGGCCTCAACCTCGTCGCGGCGCGTGAAGAGCGTGCCGTCGCCGAGCATACAGTCGAGCAGCAGGCGCTCATACGCCTCAGGCGAGGCCACACCAAAACTGCTGCCGTAGCGGAAGTCCATCGTCACCGGGCGGATCTGGCCCTGGCCGGGTACCTTCGAGCTAAATGTCAGGGTAATGCCCTCATCGGGTTGGATCTTCATCGAGAGTACGTTCGGCTCAATATCGTTGATAGGCGTATCGTCAAACAGCAGGTGCGGCGCAGTCTTGAACTGCACGGCGATCTCGCTGACCCGGCGCGGCAGACGTTTGCCAGTACGCAGGTAGAAGGGCACACCGGCCCAGCGCCAGTTATCAACAAAGAGCTTGAGCGCCACGAAGGTCTCGGTCTGTGATTCGGGGTTGATGCCCTTACCCGTGCGGTAGCCTACCACCGGAGATCCGCCCATATTGCCAGGGCCGTACTGGCCGCGCACGGTAGAATGTACCACATCGGCAGGCGTGATCGGGCGCACCGCACGTAGCACCTTCACCTTCTCGTCGCGCACGGCGTTGGCGTCATAGGCTACCGGTGGCTCCATCGCAGTGAGGGTGAGCAACTGCATCATGTGATTTTGGATCATGTCGCGCATGGCCCCACTCTTGTCGTAGTAGCCGCCGCGCTCCTCGGCCCCCACCGTCTCCGACACAGTAATCTGCACGTGATCAATCTGGCTGCGGTTCCAGATCGGCTCGAAGATCCCGTTAGCGAAGCGAAAAACCATCAGGTTCTGCACAGTCTCCTTGCCCAAGTAGTGATCAATGCGGTAGACCTGGCTCTCATCAAAGACCGACAATACCTGGGCGTTCAGATCGCGGGCGCTCTCTAGATCGTGGCCGAAGGGCTTCTCGATAATGATCCGCGTCCAGCCACCACCAGATGACTGGGCGAGGCCGTGGGCACCGAGTTGCTGGATGATCAGCGGGTACGATTCAGGTGGGGTCGCTAGGTAAAAGACCCGGTTTCCGCCAGTGCCGCGCTCGCGGTCAATGGCGTCGAGTCGCTCCTTCAGGCCAAAGTAACCCTCGCCCTGATCGAAGCTGGCCTGGTGATAGAAAATCCCGTCGGCGAAGCTATCCCACAGGGGATGCTCGGCCCTCCCGCTGCGAGAGTTTGCATTCAGGCCATCGAGCAAGGTCTGACGAAAGAATGAATCGTCCCAATCACGGCGAGCGAAGCCGACTACGCTGAATCCGCCAGGGATACGTCGCTCGCGGGCCAGGTTGTAGAGAGCTGGCACAAGCTTCCGGCTGGTCAGGTCGCCGCTCGCCCCAAAGATCACCATTGTGCAGGGCTCGGGGGTACGGCCAAGGCGCAGGCCTGAGCGCAGCGGGTTCTCTGGAAGGCTGAAGGCCATCATCGTTAACCTTTCATTACCAGCGGTGTTCACATGCATGATACTCCGCATATTCCATATTTTCCTTGGAATCGCAGAAGCAAGGCTGTTGCAAAGTCTCAGGTTGCCGCCCGCCCCTCACCCCCCAGCCCCCTCTCCCACACGGGGAGAAAGGGGGAGTCGGACGCATCCTGGTGCGGAACCTCCCCTCTCCCCCGGTGGGAGAGGGGTAGGGGGAGAGGGGGAAATGACTGACTTTGCCTCAGCCCTGACCTCATGGCTGAGGCATCAACATCCTCTGGTATAATGGCTGACGCTTGAAGGATCCTCGACCACAGGCGGTGGCCACGCAGCAGATGTTTAAACTGCGCCCGGCCCGCGCAGAAGGGCGGAATATGTCGCAATCCAAGGGCATCATTTTCATTATGGACGATGACCTAGCGCTACAGACAGTGCTTGAGTACGCGCTGCGCAACGCTGGGTACGAGGTTATCCTAGCACGCGACGGCCAAGAGGGGCTTCGTCTCCTTGAAACACTCAGCCCCAACTTGGTTATCAGTGACATTATGATGCCGAACATGGATGGTGTCGAGACATTTCAGCACCTCAAAGAGCGACTCCAGAGCGACGGGATTCCCATTATCATTATGACCGCGCTCAACCGCAAGCCCTGGTTTGCCGATCTTGAGGCCGAGGGTGCGGTGATTTTGCAGAAGCCCTTCGAGGTCGATCGGCTAATTGACATGATCGGTACGATGCTCGCCTGATCAGGATGTATTTGCTAGCAGGAACGAGTGGGGGCGGCAATGCCGCCCCCATTACGATCTGTTCCCTATATAGCGATCCTATCCCGGTCGTGAAGAAGGAGTCAAGGCTTTAGCCG
>JBAXMH010000295.1:0-5529 GCA_037134395.1 Chloroflexales bacterium | reverse complement strand
CACCTTTGCGATAGCTTTCCTTATCGCATGCGTGGCCGGGTTCCAACTGCCCCTACGTTTGCGATAAGTCGTTGAATTCGTCATAGCGCATCTGGAAGCGGTAAATTTCGCGACCTTCCAGATTCTTTATCTGACTGACTATACTCAGACCCCGAGACGGAAATCTATACAATCGCAGCGCATGGCCAGTGCGATTGACCGCAGCACGTCAGGTGGCTATAGTAGCGCCAGCGCTAGACGACCGACGATCAAATCGCGCACCACACTGATTCACCGTATCGTCCAGACATTTCGTCCGCCCGTAGTGAGGAGAGCGCAGGGCATGACAGACCCTACAGCAGCGCCGGAGCGGCAGCCCCTGGCAGGGGCGACCATCGATGACCTGAGTCTGAACCTTGTGCGCGAGCACCTCCAGGTCACAAGCGAACGCCGCGAGTATAGCGGCCCAACAGATCCCATCGAGTATCTAATCCAACACGCAGCAGTCGTCGAAGGGCCGGAGGGCGCACTGCTCCCCACACTTGTAGGCATCCTGGCGTTCGCCCGCGAGCCGGATCGCTGGATCACCGCGAGCGGCATCGATGTGGCTCAATTCAGCGGCAGCCAGCCCAACTCCAACGACCTGATCTTCTCCAAGCAGATGCGCGGCAACCTGGACACCCTGATCGAGCGCACCGTCGAATTGCTCTGGGCGCGCTCGGAGCACCGCTACCGCCTAGAGGGCACTGAGCGTATCGAGGATCATGCGTACCCGCTGGTGGTGTTCCGCGAGCTCACTGTCAACGCCATCGCCCACCGCGACTGGTCGCAGATCGGATCGCGCGTGCGCATCCAGATGTTCCCCGACCGGATCGAGTGGCTCAGCCCTGGCAGCCTGCCACCCGGCGTGACGGTCGAGACCCTGCGCGAGGAGCAGGTCAACCGCAACCCAGCGCTAGCCCAGATCCTCTACCAGTCCGGCAAGGTCGAGTCCTTTGGCATGGGTATCGACACCGTCGAGGACACGCTCCGCGCGTGGGGTAGCCGACCGCTGTCCGTCAACGACAACGGACGGCGTGTGCTGTTCTCCGTGTACGGGCGCATCCTGGCCACCCCACGCGAGGTACCCCAGCGTGCGGCGCTCACAGATCGGACCACGACCATCCTGATGCTCATCGACCAGCGCGGACCCATGAGCATCAGCGACCTCGGGGATACGCTCCAAGTCTCGCGGCGCACGCTCCAGTACGACCTGCGCAAGTTGGTCGATAGTGGGGTGCTGGTGGTCACAGGGGCGACGAACAACCGGCGCTACCAGCGCCGCGAGGGCGCGTAACGGAAGAGGGGGGTAAGCAGTCAACTCATGCAACGAGGGAGCGATTGCACAATTTGCACAAGTTGCACAAGTTGAGAGAAAAAACTTGCACAAGTTTTTGCCGATCTTGCACAAGTTAGATCTTGAGACTTGCACAAGTTTTTGCTAGAATCGCATCATGCGATCTATCGCATCAGGATACTGTAGCGCAACCTGCAAGGAGTCCGCTTTCACAAACATATACCCGTAGCGCAGTACCAAAATCCACGTAAAAAAAGAGCGCCTATCAAGGCGCGTCGCAAGGGCAAAAGAAACGGCTCCCGACTAACCGCTGCCAAGCACCGTCGAGAGCCTAACCCACAGCCCGCAGCTACGCGAACCGTGACAGGGGTATGATTTTGTTACGCCATCGTTACCCGATTCCACTATAGCAGCCGCCGATTCCGCTGTCAAGCCTCGTGCGACTGTAGGAGTGTCCTATGAGTGTTCAATCAAGTACATCCCTCGGCACACGCCCGCCATACCCTAGCATTGGTGCCGCCGCCCGCGAAGATATATTCCACTTCCACCCCCGGACGACGAACCCGGAGCTGTGGCGCACCAGCCTGCCCCTGGTGGTCTACGAACGCTGTGACGGCCACAAGGGACTGCTCGCCACATGGATGGCCATACACTGGTTGATCGTGCTTCACGCGGCCAGCGGTCGCCGTGCCTTCGGCATGCGCGAGATCGCCTCCCGCGCCCGCGTCGGTCGCAACGAACTGGCCGGCCGACGCGGCTATATCCAGCGCCTCGTTGACCTCGGCCTTCTGCGCATCGTCGGCCACCAACGCATCCCTGGCCTCGCCGAGCCGCGCCCGGTCTACCACCTTGACCTCTGGGATCTGGAGCAGCAAAGCCTCGCGCTCATCCCCGAGGTGCTGCGCGCCCAGGGCGTACATGCCCCTCCAATGCCTGCCCCGGATCCGCGCCAAATCTCTTTCTTCGACGCATGCGACGTACCTCTCGCATCCGGGACAGTCGCCCCGCCCGTTCCAGTGCAGACATCGCCCCAGATAGTGACAGACATCGCCCCGCTGCATAAAAACGGGACAGCAACGATCCAGCAAGGTAGCGCAGCGCACGAAACCGGGACAGAGCAGCCCCAGATCGTGCCAGCAGCGCACGAAACCAGGACAGAGCAGCCCGGTAAAGGGACTGACATGCGCGATTCAGGGACAGACATTGCACGAAACCGGGACATGGAGGGAGAGAAAGAGGGAAATAAAGAAGGAGTGAGTGAGATTGCGCCCACCCACGGTGATTTTCAGCAGATCGCCGCACAAGCTGCCCAAGCTGTCATCCAGTTGCTACGCCAGCAGGGTTCAATCCCTATGCTAGCAACCACCCCACTGATACCTGATGCACCACCTGCACCCGTAGGTCAGCCTGCAATCCCAGCGGATCTGCTTACCCTCTGGCAGGGTGACCGAACTACGCTAACCGCTCGCGAGCGCCATCAGTTGATCATGCTAGTGAACGAGTTAGACGCCCCCACCAGCGGCCACGGCGCGTACTGGGTCGGTCGCGCCATCCTGATCGCCGACCGCTGCTTGAGCGAGCGCGGACAGCAGCTAAACCTGAACTATCTGCGCGCGATGCTCCGTCGCTGGCAGCGTGAGGATAGCTGGGGTAGCGATTTGGAGATCGAGCGTGAGGTGTCCATAGCTCTGCTGAGCCGACCTACGATTGAGAAAGTCGAACCCTCTACTCCATTATTGCCAACAGATAAAAGCACACAGCCAGATACATTGTCCCACCCAGCAGTGGTGCGCTATGAGACCACCTTTGGGCATCAGCCCAACCTAGTACAGGCTCAACAGATTGCCGAGACTGTGAGTAATTTGTCCATTTGGGAACGCGTGATGACCGACTGGCAGGCCCACAACTGGCGTGCCGACAGCGTGCCCAAGATGCTCGACCGTTACCGTACTCAGGCTGGGGCAGTACCGGGCGCACCGGCTAGTGCATCCGTGCCGAAC
The DNA here is from genome assembly GCA_037134395.1 of Chloroflexales bacterium. Taxonomy (GTDB): domain Bacteria; phylum Chloroflexota; class Chloroflexia; order Chloroflexales; family Chloroflexaceae; genus Oscillochloris. The sequence continues at coordinate 2,214 of JBAXMH010000295.1, read as the reverse complement.
ATCTTAGAGATCTACCACTACCCCGATATTGATGATGCGGAACGCCAGCGTTGGCTATATCGCTTCAGCCATGCCGGGCCAGATGATCGGATTATGATTATGGCCAAGTTTCGCGAGGAGTACTCCTAATGGATGGTCGGAGCGTTCCCTACGATCTCAGCGCCGAGCGCGCGGTGCTGGGTTCTATCCTGCTTGACCGCGAGGCCATCCTTGTCGTGCGCGACACGTTGTTGGCAATCGATTTCTACCTAGAGCGGCACGCTCAGATCTACACGGCCATGCTGGCATGTGTAACTGTTCAGGTGCCGCCCGACCTGACCACCATCGCCGATGCTCTGCGACGCCAGGGGCAGCTAGATGGTATTGGTGGCCTATCCGCCCTCGGCGAACTGCTCGCCGAGATGCCCACCGCCGTCCATATTGAATACTATGCCGAGATCATCACCCGTACCGCCACCCTGCGCCGCCTGATCGAGGTTGGAGGTCAGATTACCGCTTTGGGTTATGACGAGCGCGTGGATCTCGCTACCACCCTCGATGCAGCTGAACAAAAACTGTTCCATGTGACACAGCACTCCAGTGGTGTGGGATTCGTGTCGGTGGGGCAGGTGATGGGCCTTCTATTCTCCGATGCTGAGACTGATGACACCGGCGTGGTGCCGACCGGACTGCACGAACTCGACATCCGGCTAGACGGTGGACTACACCCTGGCAACCTTGTACTACTGGCGGGCCGACCGGGCCTGGGCAAGACGGGGCTGGCTCTGAGCATTGCCCACTATCTGGGGGTACGGCGCGGCTTGGGGGTAGGCGTAGTCAGTCTAGAGATGAGCCAGTGTGAGTTGGGCTACCGGCTGTTGGCCATCCATACCGGGGTAGATACACGGCTGGTACGCGGGCAGATCCGCCGTGGTGACACGCGCATTATTGATGCGATGAGCGTGATCCACGCGGCACCGATCACGCTTGATGATGTGGCGGGACAGACGGTACTGGATGTGCGGGCCAAGGCACGACGGTTGGCGGCAGGTAGCAGGCTGGATCTGCTGATCGTGGATTATCTCCAATTGTTGCTCAGCGATGCGCCGGGACAGAGCCGAGTAGACGAGGTAAGCCGAGTGAGCCGACAGTTGAAGCTGTTGGCCAAAGAGTTGCACTGCCCCATCCTCGCGTTATCGCAGCTATCGCGGGCGCTGATGCAGCGGGCGAACAAAGTACCGCAGCTGAGCGATCTGCGCGACTCGGGGGCGCTGGAGCAGGATGCAGACGTGGTGTTGTTCATCCACCGTGAGGAGGCATACAACCCACAGACTGCGCAGCAGGGCGTCGCAGAGCTGCACATCGCAAAAAATAGGCACGGACCGACGGGGGTGGTGATGGTGCAGTTTGATGGGCCGACCACGCGATTCGCGAGTCTGGAGCAGAGGCGAGAGACATGTAGCCAGATGTAAGTGATTCTTGTGATAATTTAGGGTGCTGGCGGGCATCACCTGCATCAGGTACACTCCTCAACAGTTTGCCCTGATACCTAGAAATGCTATTGTCCAGGATCTCCTCCTCGTTCTGCGCGAGGAGGTTATGTAGTCAGAGGGAACCTTATGGCCCGCATCCTGGCCCTCGCTAATCAGAAGGGTGGCGTCGGTAAGACGACAAGCGCCATTAACCTAGGTGCTGCCCTAGCATCTGCGGGCCGGCGAGTGCTGCTCGTTGACGTTGACCCGCAGGCGTCGCTTACTGACGCGCTCGGAATCGACGCCAGCCAACTTGCCCGCTCGACCTATGATGTCCTTTTGGGCAATGTTGTGATCAGTGACATCCTGCAGCGCGTCGGGGCACTCACTGTCGCCCCCGCGACCATCGATCTCGCAGCAGCGGATATGCAGTTGATCAGTGAGGTCGGTCGCGAGCGCCTGCTCTCCGACGCCCTTGCCCCAGTGGCGTCGGTGTTTGACGAGATCCTGATCGACTGCCCTCCCTCGCTTGGCCTGCTCACCGTCAACGCACTAACCGCCGCCGACGCGGTGATTATCCCGGTCGAATGCCACTATATGGCACTGCGCGGCCTCACCCAGTTGATACAGTCCATCGAGAAAATCCAGCGGCGGGCTAACGCACGGCTTCAGGTTCTCGGCGTACTGCCGACGATGTACGATTCGCGCACGGTGCATGAACACGAGGTGCTGGATGAGATCAAGCGACTCTTTCCCGGCAAGG
>JBAXMH010000294.1:0-5602 GCA_037134395.1 Chloroflexales bacterium | reverse complement strand
GCTCAGTGATACCTACCTGGAAAAGGTGCTGGGACTTTAAGATGCGATTGCCCTGTGTGGACAGGTACAGCATACTTGACTTACTGAAGTTGCTGTGTCTATTACCCCACAGGAGACCTATGCCTCCGCGACACCTGCCTAACCCATCAGAAGATGAGCTGCCCGACGGTGGACCGCTCGACCTAAAGGGACTGTTTCCGATCGACGCGGACACGCTTCAGAAGCTTGGCCTCGATGACCTTCCCGAGCCCGATTGGGAGGCGTTCGGCATCAAGCTACGCGATCCAGCCGAACCGTACACACCCCCACCTGGGACCACCACGTGCATGACCACAGACGGTGTTGTCTTCTGGTTTCATCATCGCATGGCTGACGATTTGCTCCCGATTCAGATTGATGCTGTAACCGCCGAGGATACGGTGGGCTACGCCCGCATGGGCTGCTTTGAGGAAGGGGTACTAGATCTCGCCGATGTCCACATTGAGCCACCGTACCGCCGCCGAGGCATGGGCAGTGCGCTGCTTCACTATATTATCGAGCTGGCGCGCGCGCACGGCCTCCAGCATATCCGCGGCTTCGTAGTGGAGCGCGATTTGAACGAGATACCGAATCTGCTCGACTGGTATGCGCGTCTCGGCTTTATCGTCACCCCGACGACTGCCGAGGACCGAACCAAACGCCACTACGAGAACGCGGTGGCGCTTCTTGAGCTGCAGCTTTCTGCATAGGCCTTGCCAGCCATAGCTGTCACTACTCTTGTACGGCTATCATTGTCTCAGAATGAGCGTGCGCTGATTATATCCGTCGTGGACCATCCGCCGCGAGATCAGCTCCCCGCATGCTTAAGATACTGATAGAGGGTCTCGCGGCTGATGCCGAAAGCGCGGGCGACTGCAGCCTTCGGCTCTCCAGTATCGACCCGCCGGCGCAGCTCGGCTACCTGCGTTACGGACAGCGCCTTCTTGCGGCCGCGGTAGGCCCCGCGCTGCTTGGCCAGGGCGATGCCCTCGCGCTGGCGCTCCTTGATCAGCGCCCGCTCGAACTCGGCAAATGCGCCCATCACTGAGAGCATCAGGTTGGCCATTGGCGAGTCCTCGCCGGTGAATGTGCTGCGCTGAGTACCATTCCGAGTACCATTTGCCCTGTCAGCGTCAGTCCACCCCTGTCAGCCACTGTCCATTGCTGGAATTGATTTTAGGCATTGGAAAGGCGAGAATTGCAAGAATAGTCCTGACAAAAGCGGTCACCGGTAATCTTTTATCCGTGTCTTCCAAGCAGATGGTCGCGCGTTCGAATCGCGTCGCCCGCTCCAACGGTTTACCGCATCAGAAAGCCTCAGCGCACACCCACCGCGCTGAGGCTTTCTGGCATTTTTGGCAGTTTGACTGCCAATTTGACTGCCAAACTCAGAACCCGCGCGAGCCCGCATTCCGCACCATAAAGGGTTTTCTGGCCCCTCGCGTCGTACTGCCACCGGCGTGTCCAGCCGTCGCTGCCCGTCCGTTGGCTCAGGCGACCACGGGGAGGCCCCATCCGTCGCCTTCGGAGGTTCTGCCGATGTCCGAGCCCAGCTCGCTCTACGCCCGCGTCCACCTGAGCGCGCCCGCGCTGCGGGCCTTCATGGAGAGTCCACTCGCCCGGCCCACCGCCTATAGCGACTGGCGGGGATGGCTGGATCGCGCATCGTTCCACGGCACGATCAGGGACGCCGAGATTGCGGCGATGCCGACAGGCGCGGAGCCCAGCGTGCGGGCCGCGCTCGCGGCACTGTGCCGCCCGCTGCCGTACGAGCCGGCGCAGGAGCGCTACGACCCCGTGACGCAGACCTGGACGCTGGCGGTGCTCCAGTTCTCAGAGAACTATTACGATTTTATCGACATCCTGACGATCATCCGCGCCATCGCAGCCTACAAAGACCTCCCCGGCGAGGATGTGATCCTGATCTACCCCTTCCTGTGGGGCGGCGAGCCGGAGGTGTACCTGCGCGTCACCGCAGGCGCCAGCCACTTCGCGCCGCAGGTGCCGGGCGAGATGATCGCCGAGGCCGACGCCTGCTTCAGACGCCTCTGCAACGAGCATACGGCTGGGATCAACCCCGATGCGCTGTGAAGCCGCGCTCCGTCACAATGACGGTTAGTGCCCCGGCCCGCCCCGCTCCATGCCCGCCCGGCGCAGCGCGGCGTTGTCGCGCTGCACGTTGATGATCATCGACCCGATGTGTCCCAGCAGGCGCATGAGCGGGCCGTAGGCGGTGCGCGGCGACAAGAGGGTGAAGTGGACGCGCCCGGGGGTATTCGCCGCATCGCCCGGGCAGACATCGCGCTCCTCCCCGTCGATGCTGACGACCAGCCACATGTGCCCCGAGATCCTCCCCGCCTCCGCATACTCGTGGATGCGCTTCGGCGGGAAGCGACAGCGCAGCGCCTGCACCGGCCGCACGTCGATCCCGAGCCGCCGCAGGATCAGCAGCAGCGCGGTCGCCTGCTGCTGGCAGTAGCCCATCCCGCGCGCGAACGCACGCGGCGCGCTATCCGAGCCGTTGCGCCGCAAGTAGGCCATCTTGGCATGCACCAGGGCCTGCGCGGCGGCGACTAGCTCCCAGCCCGTCATGCCGCTGCCCTGGAGGCGGCGCACGGCGTCGTCGATGGTGGTAACACCGTCAAGCACGCGCTGGCACTCCCGGGGCAGGCGGCGCGCCCTGGCAGGGTGTATAGGTACAGCGCCCCCGTGCCCAGGGCGACCAGCCCGACGCCTGCCAGTAGGGGCGCGTGATACGACTCAGGATACACATACGACCTTCGGTGCGGCTTGGGAAGCCTGCAGCTCCCACAGTCTCTGGGGTGTAGGCCATCGGCGTAGCCCCTGCGCCCACCCGGCGCCTAGGGTGACGGGACTCGGTTGGCCAGCCTGGTCAGCGCAGCGGCGCCTCGGCGAGGGCGAAGTCCACGGCCTCCAGGGCGTGCAGGCGGGTGGTGTCGAACAATGGCACGGTGCTATCGGCCGGCGGGGATGGCGGCCCATCGCCCCGCCCGTCGTCGCGCAGCCCGATGCCCTGGCGGTACCAGCGCCCCTGGGCGCCGCGCAGCCGGGGCAGCCCGCGCTCCTCCAGGCGCTGGGCGAAGCGGCGCTGGCTCAGCGCCGTCTCGCCACCCTCCTCGCACCAGCGGGTGTAGGCGGCGTAGAGCGCCCCACAGTCGGCGCGGGCGTGGGGTGCGAGAATACAGCAGTCGTCGAGGAAGGCGCCCACTACATCCATATCGCCGCGGTAGGTTGCGGTGGCCGCGAGCACCTCGGGCGGATCCGCCAGCCCGCCGGCCTGCCATGCGAGGCAGCCCTGCGCCGCCCAGGCCAGGATGCCCGGCAGCTCGGCCCGCAGGCGATCGGGCAGCGTCCGGTCGCGCTTAGCCACGGGGATCGTCACCGTGAAGGGGATGAGCCGGATGCGCCGCCAGATGCCCTCGTCGGTGCCGCAGATCACTGGCTTGTGGTTGGCGGCCAGGAAGAGCTTGAAGCGGGCGCGGAACTCGAAGAACTCACGGTTGAGGAAGCGCGCGGTCAGGGTATCGCCCGAGATGACCTGCTTGACCAGCTCCTCGGAGAGGCGGCACCCTTCGTCCACTTCGATCGCGCTCACAAAGCGGGCGCCGGCGAGGCGGGCGATATCGTTGGGGATGCGGTCGCTGCCGGCCCGGGCCAGGAAGGTGGCGGGATCGGTCTGGCGCCCGTAGTCGCCGAACAGGTCGCGCAGCGCCTCCAGGAAGGTGCTCTTGCTATTGGCGCCGGTGCCGTAGAGCAGGAACATTGCCAGATCGCCGGTGCTTCCGGTCAAGGCGTAGCCGACGGTGCGCTGAAGGTAGCTGATCAGGGCCGCGTTGCCGGCCATCACCCGGTCGAGGAAGGCCATCCACGTCGGGCAGGTGGCCGCCGGGTCGTAGGCGATATCGACCAGGCGCGTAAGCAGATCCTCGCGCCGATGCGGGCGTAGCTGGCCGGTGCGCAGGTCGAGGGTGCCGTTGCGGCAGGTGAGCAGCCAGTTCTGGGTGTCGAAGGCCTCCGGCTGAGCGGGGATGCCGGGCTCGCTCTGGGCCAGGGCGATCAGGGCCTCCAGCCGGCCACGCCCCTCGCTGGTCCGCGCCCAGCTGCGGATCTTCTCGGCGACCTTTGCGTCACCCGCCTCAGCGGCCTCGGCGGCGATGGTGAGCACCGTCGCCTTCGCCAGGCGCATCACCGCCCCGGTGCGATCCAGCCCCCAGCGGCGGCCGTCCCAGACCATCCAGCCCCACTCGGCCACGTAGCGCAGGTCAGTACCGAAACGATCAACCAGGCGCCGGGCATTGCCCAGATCGGTGAGGTGGGTAGCCACGAGCGGGTCATCGGCATCCGGCAGCGCGGGCTCCGCATCCGAACTAGACCACAGCGCCCCCCTGCGGGCAGAAGCGGCGTGGGCCGGCACCCAGTAGAACAGGCTGGCGAGGGTGTAGCCGTGGGGATGCTGGCCGAAGCTGCCCCACTTCGCCGTGCACACGCCGGGCGCGTACTTCGTGCTCTGCTGCGACCAACGCTCCCACAGCGCCAGGCCGGCGTCGCCGAGGCTGGCGTGGAGCGCCATGCCGACGTGGAGCCAGGCATCATAGGCGACGCAGCGTGATGGTGCGAGGCGGATCAGTGCGCCCGCCGCGCGGGCAGCATCATTAGGGGGCGCGGGATCGGGACAATCCGCGAGCGATGACTGATGGGCGGGTGCCAGCGCCAACGCGGTCTGCTCCAGGTCGGTCGGGGCGTAGGTGCGCTCCAGGCCGGCCTGGACAAATGCGACCAGCGGGAAGGCGGAGGCATACGCGGCCTTGCGGTTCACAGTTCCTGGCACGCGCAGCACACGGGCGAGATCCTTGGCAGCCGCGTCGGCGCCGGTGTAGGCGACCCAGGCGTACTGCGCCTGACAAGCACGCGCACGCTCGGCCTCCCCCGAGAGCACGAAGGGCGTGTCGAGCAGCCCGATATGGTTACGCATGCTCCGCCAGATGCGTCCCGCCATCCCGCACGACTGACGGTGATCGTTCTCGCCGACCGGGGGCTGTATGCCCGCTGGCTCTTTCGGCGCATCGTGCGCCTCGGCTGGCACCCCTTCCTGCGCATCAATACGCGCAGTAAATTCCGTCCCGCCGGCAAGGCCCAGTGGTACTGGTTGTCCGACCTCGTGGGCGAGGTCGGGCCGCAGTGGCAGGGGCGGGGCACCTGCTTCAAAGACCGCCACGGGCAATGGGAGTGTACCTTGCGGGCATGAGCGATTCCATTACTACCACGAGACCTTCTACCGCTCGGTAGAGGCCACCAGCGTCACTCCCTTCTCGGCGCGTGCGATGGATCGCGGCTTCGCCGGTGCCCTCGTCGCCCTGGCCCGTCATCACGAGCTGACCCTCAGCCCGCCCGCCGGGGCTGCCCAGATCGCCTCGGTGCGCAGGGCTGATGCAAAGTCAGTGAACCCCCTCTCCCCCTGCCCCCTCTCCCACAAGGGGAGAGGGGGTATTTCGCACCAGAAAGAGATCTAGCTCCCCTCCCCCCGCGTGGGGGAGGGGCTGGGGGTGGGGGAGCGGGCGGCAAT
>JBAXMH010000293.1:0-5615 GCA_037134395.1 Chloroflexales bacterium | reverse complement strand
TCACCGGGGTCGCGGAATCATTCACCGGGGTCGCGGAATCATTCACCGGGGTCGCAGAATCATTCACCGGGGTCGCAGAATCATTCGCCGGGGGCGCGTAAGGGCGCAGCAGCACCGATTTCATCCCCACCCCCGACTCATTCGGGGCTGCTGCGCCCCTACATCATCCAGGAATCTGTACGAGCGGCAGGTAGACGTGATTAAACAACAACACCCCGTTCGGGCCAATCGCACGGATCTGGTCGTTCTGCCAGCTAAGGGTTACGTCCTTGAGGGTGCTGCTGCCGTTCAGGATGCGCAGCGTTGTCGTTGCGCCATTGCTGCCGCAGGTGGGCCGATTCCCATCACGGGCGAGGATGTCGAGGACGAAGCCAATCTTCCCGTCGCCGATGTCTTTGGTGGTGGTGCTGCCGCAGACGGCGGTGCCTACCAGAGCCTGTACATTCAACCCTACGGTGGGCGTGAATCCCCAACTGGCATCTAGGGTGCCGTAGACGGTGGATGGCGGCGCGGGTAGAAAATCCTGTGCGCTTAGGCCGGGGATGGGCAGAGCTACGCTCGTGGCTTTGGTGAGATGGAGCCAGTAGCTCGCACCTTCAACCAGCCTCGTCAGGTCGTTCGCCCAGCTTGGCATCTGTGGGCTGAAAACCTTCCAGGGGTCGGCGCTGTCGGTGGAACTGTAGCCATAGACAATGTCGTAGGCAGCCTGATCGTGGGCCGATTGGAGGGCTAGGGGCAGATCTTGGCTTGCGCCGGGGTAGGCGTAGAGCAGGCTCCAGCCGGAGCGGCTGAAGTTTAGGCGTAGGCTGGTGATCAGTACGTAGAGACCGGGCGCAGCCTGGACGGTGACGGCGGCCTCGTTGCGATCCGTGTCCACACGGGTGGGCAACTCCTGCCAACGGGTGCCGTTGTGGAAGAGGACGCGCACATCCGCTTCCATTCCCGTCGGCACATCGCTCTGAGCATAGCTCATGCTCAAGGAGATCGGGTTATTCAGATTGCTCAGCATTGTGGGATCGGATGCGAGCAGACGGTAGCCCTGGCCGACTGCGGTAGCCCAGGGCGGCAGAGTCGGCAGGCTGGAGGCACGCTGGAGGGCGAAGAATTGGCCGGTGGCGAAGGATGTATCTTCGGCAAAGAGCGTGGCTTGGCCATCAGGTGAGACCGCCGGGGCGTCGCGGCGCGAGCGCGTTGGGGGCATGTAGCGTGGGGAGGGATTGCCGCCCACGGCGTAATCACTGATCGTTTCGCGACCTAGCGAATCGTCCGGAATCCAGACCCGCACCAGACCTTCCTCAAGCACACGTGGCAAGGCCACGTCAGCGCGGTAGAATCCACCCGCCAGAGGCAGGGTTGCGCTCATCGGTACGGTGGTTCCCTCTCGCGGGTAGATCTGGAACTGGAGGGCACTGGGCAAGGTGGTCGTACTCACCGTGCTGGCCTGGATAACGATGCGTAACGTCATCGTGGGCGTGCCGCTGGCCCCTGGATAGGTAATCGGCATGATCTGGAGATCGGGGGACCAGCCAGGTGCGCTGCTGAGGTGCAGGCCGGTGGGGCTGAGCGTGCAGCCCAGCAGAGATTTTGCGATGTCGAAGACGCAGAGCCGATCACCATCACGGTAGCCACGGGCGATTATCTGACCGGCACTAGGCGTGCCCAGATCAATTGGCAATTGGTTTTCGGCGGGGAAGATCAGCGTCCGCGCACCGGGCGAGGCATTGTAGCGCCCACCACCGGGCGGGATGACCGTGTAGGTGTCGGATGCATTAATGGCCGTATCAGCGGCAGTCGCGTCGTTGATCACCGTAACGCCGAGGGGCAAGACGGCGGGGCCAGGATTGCTGGTGGTGAGAGCCGGTACGTTTAAGGTGAAGGTGAAGCCGTTCGTCGCCGCGATGCGATTATAGAACTTGGTGATCATGGCCCACTCAGACAGGCCCGTGCCGATGTACTGGAGGGTGGTCTGGCACGCAGTGGGCCAGTCGCTAGTGGGCCGAAATTCGCTGGCGCTGTCGGTGTAGGGGTCGGACATCGCACTCTCGCAGCCCGTGACGGGCACCAGCAAACTGCCCTGCTTGCCAAGGTAGGTCTCATCGAGGAAGAGGGCGTAGTGACCGACCTCGTGGGCCAGGGCTTTGGCCCAATCCTCGGCGACATCCGCGCCAGGGTTGCCGATAGCGTTCCACGAAGCACCGATACGAATGTACCCCGGCTCGTAGGATGCAGTGCGTGCGCCGCCGGGGGCGTTGGGGTAACTGATGGTGGTGGGCGAGTTAACGATACCGCCTTGGGTGGCGTTGGGCCGGATCTGGTTGGAGGCGTAGATACGCAGATCAACCCCACGATTGATCACCGTTCCCTTGGTGTCGAAGGTATGATCCCAGTGCTCTTTATTCTGGTAAATGGTGAGCGTTCCCAGGGCCACCTGTCCATTCGTCCAGTCGTAAAGGATCTCCGAACTGCGGCGGAGGCGAGCGCGCAGACTGGACATAAAAGTCGTGTCGCTGCGGGCATCCCATTCTAGGCCAACGCTCAGGTTGAGGAGGAGCAACGGGTTGCTGGGTGAGACGGTGAGGGTTTGGGTACCGCCACCTGCACCGACCGTCAGCGCATCGAGGCCGACGGAGTTGGGGGCGGCACTGGTATAGGCAAAGCTAAATCGGTCAATGCTGGTCATCGTCTGCACGGCAACCAGTTGGTCTCCTGGTGTGATCGGCTCACGACTGGCGACATAGCCAGATGCGAGGCTGGGCAGCGGCGCACGAGTAATCCAGTTCAGCAATGGCGGGCCATCGCGGCTCTGGCCGCTGGGTACGTGGTAAACCAAAGCGGCGGAGACGGGCTTCGCGTTGGTATCAACCACACGGGCGATGGTGCCACGCAGACGGAAGGGGAGGCTGCTGGCCCAGGCCGAGGCTGCGGCAGGGTAGGAGTCAGCCCGTCGCTTCGCCTGCGGCTTAACGCTGGCGATAGCCCGCATCCGCAGAACAACATCGTCGGACTGACCGTAAAACCCGCTGGCACCAGTATCCCAGACAAAGGTATGCGCGACTCCGCTTGGCGAAGCGGTAAGCTCACGGGTGATCGTACCTATTGCCGCGATTGCCGAGAACCAACGTCCGCCGCCGTCAGGAGAATAGTGAACCTGCACCTCACGCACGGGGTCGCCTTCGGCGTCGGTGAGGGTGAAGGGGACGCTGATTGTGGGCGTACTCAGAATCTTGGCCGAGGCGTAGAAATGGGCCGCTGGCGTACTTCCTGGCAGACCCACACTGATCGCGGGCGGCGTATCAACTGTCTGCTTGGCAAAGCCGTTATGCTGAAGGACGACTTGGCTGGCGACAGCATTATTGCCCAGGACGACATCCAACGTCCCATCGCCGTTGAGATCGCCCAGGGCCGCGCTGGTGGTGGCCTTCCCGCTGTTGGGGATGTTACTGGATAAGGTGAAACCGCCATAACCATTGTTGATCGCAACTTGGCTGGCGAAACCATTATTGCCCAAAACCAGATCGAGAAACCCGTCGCCATCCAGGTCACCCATCGCTACACTGTTGGTATTCTGTCCACTGCCGGGAATGTCGCTGGGCGAGCCAAATCCGCCCTTTCCATTGTTGAGCGCAACCTGACTCGAATCACCATAGTAATTACCCAGGACGAGATCAAGAAATCCATCACTGTTCAGATCGCCCAGGGCCACGCTATAGGTGTCCCGCCCGCTGTCGCTGATCTCGCTCAGCGGATTGAATCCGCCTCGGCCATTGTTCAGCGCAATCTGACTAGGAAAACCGTTGTTGCCAAGAACAAGATCAAGCGCCCCATCGCCGTTCAGGTCGCCCATCGCTAGGCTCATGGTGGCATTCCCGCTGCCGATGATGTTGCTGGGTGCGGCGAATGTGCCGGTGCCGTCGTTCAGAAAAACCTGGCTGGGGACATCATTGTTGCCAAGAACAAGATCAAGCGCCCCATCACCGTTGAGGTCGCCCAGAGCCACATCCGTTGAGATATGCCCGCTGCCGGTGATGTCGCTGGGTGCGGCAAATGTGCCGGTGCCGTTGTTAAGGTTGAGAAAGATCTGGCTGGCGATGTCATAGTTGGCAAGGACAAGATCGAGCGCCCCATCACCATTGAGGTCGCCCAGAGCCATCTTTGAGGGAGCCTTCCCGCTGCCCGTAATGTCGCTGGGCGTCCCCCATCCGCCGTGGCCGTCATTCAGCAAAACCTGGCTCGCGATGGAATCGTTGCCCAATACCAGATCGAGAAACCCGTCACCGTTGAGATCGCCCACAGCCACACTTCGGGTATTCCGCCCGCTGCCGGTGATGTCGCTCGATGCGAGAAACCTGCTCCGGCTATCATTGAACACCACTTGGCTAATCTCACCATTGTTGCCCAGCACAAGATCAAGGAACCCGTCGCCGTTGAAGTCGCCCAAAACGACGCTGGCGGTATTCTTGCCGCTGCCGGTGATCGTGCTGGGGGCAGCGAATCCGCCCTTGCCATCGTTCAGAAAGGCTTGGCTGAGGATACTATTTTTAGTGTTACCCAAGACAAGATCGAGAAACCCGTCGCCGTTCAGGTCGCCCACGGCCACGCTCGACGTTGTCTTCCCGCTGCCGGTGATGTCGCTGGGTGCGCCGAAAACGCCCTTGCCATCATTCAGAAAGACCTGACTGAGCGTACCATCGTTGCCGAGGACAAGATCAAGGAACCCGTCGCCGTTGAGGTCGCCCAGGGCCACACTGGTTGTTGTCTTCCCGCTGCCGGTGATGTCGCTGGGTACGCCGAAAACGCCCTTACCATCGTTGAGCGCGATTTGGCTGAACGCACCATTGTTACCGAGAACGAGATCGAGAAACCCGTCGCCGTTCAGGTCGCCCAAGGCGATGCTCGTGGTAGCCTGTGCGGTGCCCGTGATAGTGGACGTGGAGAAGACGCCCTTGCCGTCATTGAGCGCGACGTAACTGAGATTATTACGTTCAGCAAGAACAATATCGAGGAATCCGTCGCCGTTCACGTCTCCCAGAGCGACACTGGTTGTTGTCTTCCCGCTGCCGGTGATGTCACTGGGCGTGCCAAATTCGCCCTTGCCGTTGTTAATCGCAACTTGGCTGAGTATCGTCTCATTGCCCAGCACAAGATCGAGGAACCCATCGCCGTTCAGGTCGCCTAGCGCAATGCTTGTGGTATTCCCGCTGCCCGCAATGTCGGTAGGCGCAGCAAAGCCACCCCGGCCATCATTCAGGAAGATCTGACTAAGATTATCGGCGTAGTTGCCAAGAACAAGATCGAGGAACCCGTCGCCGTTGAGGTCGCCCAACGCGACACTCGTGGTGAGTTTCCATGTACCAGGCAGCGTACGCAGGTCGGTGAAGAGGGTTGCGCTAGTCTGAGCTGCCGCCGGTATCGGTGAGAGTGGTGTCAGGGCGGGGAGCATCGTCAGCAGCAGCAGGAGGGCGAGCAGGAGGTGGGGAATGCGGCGGTGTGACATAGAGAAACACTTTCGCTAAGATATAGGTGTCAGGTGTCAGGTGTCAGGTGTCAGGTGTCAGGTGTTACCTGATCATGGTTCGTACATACTTTACAGTTCCCCCCCTAGCCCCCCCGCAAGC
>JBAXMH010000292.1:0-5617 GCA_037134395.1 Chloroflexales bacterium | reverse complement strand
GGGGGACTACGGGCACACGACGGGGCGGAACGCCCCGGGTGGGCACCTCCCTTCCGACCGCACCCGTCGTCCGGGCGTCATCATTGTGTGGCGGCGAAACCAGAATTGGACCACTGGTCGCCGGGGAATCGCTCTGCGTGGGGGTGGAGACAGCAGGGTAGCGCATGGACGACTCCGTCGTAGGTTACGATGAAGGGCCAACCGTCATTCCCTCTCGCTTGTCAGCGCCTTTCTCTTCGGCTATCATTCCCTCTAGATTTTTCAAGCGTTTTTTGATCTGCTACCCTCACATGACCTACGCCGAGCTGGAACTCACCCTGCGCGCGCAGGACGACGGTTACGTCGCCGACCTGCGTTTCCGTGCGCCTGACAGCGCCGCAGACTCCGATCTCGCGCTCGGTGTGCCGGTCGCCCTTGACCCGCCCGGCCTGCGGGTACTCTCCACCGATTGGTCGGCCTACGGGCGTACCCTCACCACCCACCTCTTCGCCGATCCGCGCATGCGCGAGGCATGGGCGACCGTGAGAGGCTTCCTCCAGGGTGCCAACGCACCCCTGCGCCTGCGCCTGCGCATCGCTCCCGGTGCCGATGAAATCCACGCCTTGCGCTGGGAGTTGCTCCAGGACCCCGCCACCGGTACCTCGCTCTGCCGCAGCCAGCGTGTCCTCTTCGCCCGATCACTCGATACCACCGCCGTGGCATCGGTCACCACAACTGCCCGTGCCAACCTGCGCGCCCTCATCACTATCGCGAACCCCCGCAATCTCGTAGACTACACCTTGGCCCCGGTGGATGTGGCCGGCGAGTTAGCCCGCGCTCGTGCGGCACTCGGAGACCTGCCCACCACCTTGCTGGCGGGTTCTCCCCACGGCCCCGGCGCAACCTTGGAGGCCCTGAGTAGCGCCTTGCGCGGCGGCTACCCCCTGCTCACCTTGGTGTGCCACGGCAGTATGACGAAAGATGGTCCGATCCTCTGGCTGGAACGCGATGATGGCATGTGTGACATGGTACCTGGCGAGACGCTCGTGCAGCGCATTGCCGACCTCGACCCGGATCGCCGTCCACTGCTAATCATCCTGGCTTCCTGCCAGACCGCCGGGCGCGACCAAAACGCCGATATGCTCGCTGCCCTTGGCCCGCAACTCGCCCGCGCCGGGGTGGGCGCGGTGATCGGCATGCAGGGCAATGTGCCGATGGCCACGATTGAACTGCTGCTGCCGCGTCTGCTGGCCCACCTGCGCGAGGATGGCCAGATCGACCGCGCTCTGGCCCTGGCCCGCGCCGCCCTTCCCGACGACCAGCCCTGGTGGATGCCCGTCCTGTTCATGCGCGTGCGCGACGGTCGGCTCTGGAATGACGATCTTCTCCCACCGTCGCCCACGACCCCGCCGCCCGACGGATTCGCCCGCCTTGCACACCCGTTCCACGATCCGCATGTGCGCGACGAACTGGCCGAGTTCCGCGCCATCTTCAGCGCTGCCCGTGATCAGATCGGCGTACTCAACCGCTACAAAGAGCTGCACGATACGCTCCAGGAGCTTGAACGTCCCTTCACGGTCGTAGCCCGCGACCGCCGCCGCGTTGCGGATGACCCGACTGCATGGGATGATCTCGACCCGCAGATCGCCGACCTCCAGGGCTTTGCTCGTGTGGCACTGGCGATGATGACCGACCCGCTCTTGGCGGATGAGTCGGCATGGGGTATTCAGCAACTCCACCTCGCCGGGGCTGACCTCGATCTGGCTCAGACGCAATCCGATGTGCGTCGGCTCGACGTGGCGATGGGCCGCTACAAACGAGTCCTGGCGCGTGAGTTGCCCCGCGCCGACAATCGCCTTGCCGCCTGTGCGGGCGACCTGCGCCTCGCCCAGGTGACTCAGGCGCTCGGTCACGTGCAAGCGGGATTGCGCGAGGTCGCCCCCGACCTCGGGGCCATCCACGAACTCGCCACATGGATCGCCACATTTGACAGCTTACATGCCCACGTCACGGGACTAGTGTCTGAGCATCACCGCTGGCAGGTGGTAGACAACGAGTTGCGCCGGGTGGCCGAGAGCATGACCGGCGATCCGATTGACCTGGAACTAGCATGGGGCGACTTGCTGCTCCAAACGACACCGCTGTTCGGGGGCGTGACGGATGAGTGGGCCGCGGCGCTGAACACGCTCGGTGCGCAGATCGGGCAGGCTCTGGCCGAGGGCGCGATCCCGCAGGCCCGCCGCCACTTTATCAGTTACCAGAGCCGGGCTCGCCGCCGCTTTGTCGAGGTGGACAAGGCTCTTCTGACCACCTGTAACGAGTTGCGCGGGGCGGGCGACGCCCTCGGTCTAATCCTGAGGACACTGGATGAGGGATGATCGTACCTTCACACCCTATCTCCCTCGCTTATGTCGGAGCAGGGGCCGGGGGTGCGGGCCGATCACCAAGGTGACATCATGACTATCACGGAGACCGGCCCGTACAGCTCGATGGCCGCCCTGCGTACGGCGAACGCCCTGCTGGCCGAACAGCGCCGCAGCGCGGGCGAGGGGCCGGATCTCGTCGTCGCGGCGGAGACCTTCGTCGCACGGGGGAGTGCCACCGGTGCCCTGCTGTCCGAGGAGGACGCACGCTGGAGCGCTCAGGGCCTGCTCGACTACTGGGCCGCCGCCATTGAGCGAGCCGGTGGGTTAGCCCCCGATGCCACCCTGGCCGAGTTCGACCCGCTGCTGGCCCCGGAGTTGCCGGACAGCGCCTGCCCCTATCGAGGGCTAGACGCCTTTAATGAGACGAATACAGGGATCTTCTTTGGCCGACAGCGCGTGGTAGCCGAATTGGTCGAGCGACTGCGCGACCACCGGCTGCTTGCCGTCGTCGGCCCCTCAGGCAGCGGGAAATCGTCTCTCGTGCGCGCTGGTCTGCTGCCCGCCCTGCGCACCAACGGCGTGCCCGGCAGCGCGGGCTGGCAGATCCTCCCGCCAATGGTACCCGGCTCTGACCCTAGCGCGGCGCTGGATCGGGCGCTGACCGCCGATGATGGCTCAGGTGCGCCACTCTTGCTGCTGATTGATCAGTTCGAGGAGACTTTCACGCTCTGTACGGACGAGGTGCGTCGTACGGAGTTTCTGAATCATCTGGTGGCTCTAGCAACCGACAAAGGTATGCCGCACCGGGTTGTGCTAACGATGCGAAGCGACTTCGAGCCATTCATCGCGAGAGCCGAGGCGCTGCATCCGCTGTACGGGGCGGGCAAGGTGACGCTGCCACCGCTGACGGCGGGCGAACTGCGCGAAACCATCGAGCGCCCCGCCGAGCAGGTGGGCCTGAAGTTCGAGGCGGGGGTCGTGGATTCGCTGCTCGGCGATATTCTGGGCGAGCCAGCGGCCCTGCCGCTGCTCCAATACAGCCTGCTGAAGCTGTGGGATGCCCGCGAACGTAACCGGGTGACGCTCGCAGCCTACAAACAGGTTGGTGGAGGGCGACTGGCCCTGGCCCGTGGTGCCGACGCCGCGTACGCCGCGCTCATCCCCGAAGAGCAAGTGACGGCGCGACGCATCTTGCTGCGCCTGGTACGCCCCGGCGAGGGTCTGGAGATCACGAGCAACCGCGTGCGCCGTGCCGAACTTGACCGGGGCGGCGAGGATCCGGGCCGGGTGGCGCGGGTACTGGGGAAACTGGTGGACGCCCGGCTACTGCGCCTGACCCCCGGCGATACCTTGGATGACACGCAGGTGGAGGTGGCCCACGAGGCGCTGGTGCGCAACTGGCCGACCCTGGTGGAGTGGCTAGAAGACGAGCGGTTATCGCTGCGCCATCGCCAACGACTGAGTGCCGCTGCCGAGCAGTGGCAGCGCCTGGGCCGAGATCCCGCCGCTCTGCTGGCGGGTCGGCTGCTGGAGGAGGCCCGAGGGTACGAGGATCTGAGTGCGATGGAGCGGGAGTTTGTGGGGGCGGGAGTAGCTGCCGAAGCGGCCCGCGCCCGCCGTGTCGCCCGCACCAGCCTGATGATCCGCGTGCTGCTGGTGATCACGACGATTGCCAGCGTGGTCGCCACCATCCTGGCGGTGCAGGCAAATAAGGAACGCGATCAGGCCCAAGTCGCTAGGAGCGACGCCGTAGTCGCCCAGTCCCTCGCCACCACAGCCCAGTCCGAGACAGAGCGGCAGCGGGTGGTCATAGATAGCCAGCGCCTCGCTTTCGCTGGCCAGACCCAGCTTCGCGATAATGCGGAGACAGGGCTGCTCCTGGCCTACGAGGCCAGCGCCCGCGACGATAACCCCGTAACGGGACAGACGTTACGTGACGCTATTGACGCAGTGCAGTGGCGTCCAATAGCGCTGCACGGCCATACGGATTCGGTCGTGAGCGCGGTGTTCAGCCCGGACGGCCAGCGCATCCTCACCGCATCGACTGATCACACGGCGCGGCTATGGGACGCGCAGGGCCAGATCCTCGCCACGCTCAAAGGTCACACGGGATTTGTCACGAGCGCGATATTCAGCCCGGATGGACAGCGCATCCTCACCGCCTCGGATGACAACACGGTGCGGCTGTGGGACGCGACGGGTATGCCACTGGCTACGCTGAGCGGCCACACGAGAGGTGTCAGGAGCGCGGTGTTCAGCCCGAACGGCCAGCGCATCCTTACCGCCTCGGATGACAACACGGCACGGCTGTGGGACGCGGCGGGCACACCACTGGCCACGCTGATCGGCCATACGAATTCGGTCGTGAGTGCGGTATTCAGTCCGGACGGCCAGCGCATCCTCACCGCGTCGAAAGATAGCACTGCGCGGCTGTGGGACGCATCCGGCCAGCCCCTCACCACCCTCAACGGCCACACGGGGGGGGTCAATAGTGCAGTGTTCAGCCCAGATGGCCAGCGCATCCTTACCGCCTCACCACTTGATGGTATGCGGCTGTGGAACGTGACGGGTACGCCGCTGGCCACGCTGAGCGGCCACACGGGTTCGGTCTTTCGTGCGGTGTTTAGCCCGGACGGCCAGCACATCCTCACCGCTGATGATAACACGGCACGGCTGTGGGACACGGCGGGTACGTCGCTAGCCACGCTGAGCGGACACACGGGCGGGGTCAATAGCACAGTGTTCAGCCCAGACGGTCAGCGCATTCTCACCGCCTCAGCAGATAAGACGGCGCGACTATGGGACGCGGCGGGTACGCCGCTAGCCACGCTGAGCGGCTATACGTCCTTTGTCGAAAGTGCAGTGTTCAGCCCGGACGGTCAGCGCATCCTCACCACCTCAGGTGATGGTACGGCGCGGCTGTGGGAAGCGGCGGGCACGCCGCTGGCCACGCTCAGCGGCCACACGGGCGAGGTCTGGAGCGCAGTGTTCAGCCCGGACGGTCAGCGCATCCTCACCGCTTCACAGGATGATAACACGGCACGTTTGTGGGACGCGGTGGGTACGCCGCTGGCGACGCTGAGTGGACACACGGATTCGGTCAATAGTGCCGTGTTCAGCCCGGACGGTCAGCGCATCCTCACCGCCTCGACTGATACCACGGTGCGGCTGTGGGACGCATCTGGACAGCCCCTCGCCACCCTTTCCGGACACACGGGGGGGGTCAATAGTGCCGTGTTCAGCCCAGACGGTCAGCGCATCCTCACCGCCTC
>JBAXMH010000291.1:0-5622 GCA_037134395.1 Chloroflexales bacterium | reverse complement strand
TTGGAGTCGTGAGGAGGAGTCAAGGCTTCAGCCGGCTAAAGCCTTGACTCCTCCTTCACAACCAGAATTAGGACAGCCACAGAAGAACACAGAAAATATATTTCTGTGTCTTTCTGTGTTCTTCTGTGGCCGTGTATCAAGGATGTGTCGTACGCAGGCTACCTCGCCGCCGTGCGGTCGTAGCGGCGACCGGCGCGGGCACCGGGTATGGTTACGCCGCTCAGCACATCTTCGATCACGGAAGGGGCGCTAACGTTGCGGATGCGTGCGGCGGGGCTGACAATGATACGGTGGCCGAGTACTGCGCTCGCCAGTTCCTTCACATCATCGGGGGTCACATAGTCGTGCCCTTTGATCGCGGCCCACGCCTGGGCGGTACGATAGAGGGCTAGGGAGCCACGGGTACTCGCCCCCAGATACACATCCGCGTGGTGGCGCGTGGCTGAGGTGATCCCGACGATATACTCCTCGATCAGGTCGTCCACATAAACGTCCTTAATCGCAGCCTGGAGCCGCAGCAACTCATCAATCTGCGTCACGGTCTGGAGGCTATCGAGCGGGTGGGCCTGACGCTGGCGCTTGAGGATGGCAATCTCGTCGAGCCGGGAGGGGTAGCCGAGGTTCAGCCGCAGCAGAAAGCGGTCAAGCTGGGCCTCAGGCAGCGGGAAGGTGCCCTCGTACTCAATCGGATTCTGGGTGGCCAGCACAATAAAGGGAGCTGGCAGACCATAGGTAGTCCCGTCCACCGTAATCTGACGCTCCTCCATCGCCTCAAGCATGGCGCTCTGAGTCTTCGGAGTAGCCCGATTGATCTCATCGGCCAGGACGATTTGGGCGAAAATGGGGCCGTGGCGGAACTCAAATTCGCGGCTCTGCTGGTTGAAGATCGAGATCCCGGTGACATCGGAGGGCAGCAGGTCGGGAGTGAACTGGATGCGCTTGAAGCTACTGCCGATTGAGCGAGCGATGCTCTTGGCCAGGACCGTTTTGCCGGTACCGGGCACATCCTCCAGCAACACGTGGCCCCGGCAGAGCAGCGCCACCAGCAACAGATCAACGGCGTTGCGCTTGCCGACAATTACCTGCTCGACGTTCTGGTAGATCCGTTCGGCAAACTGTTTAACCGTATCCAAAAGGAAACCTCTGAGCTAGTGTGGATTGCAGATTGCAGATTGCAGATTGTAGATTGCAACCGTACTCGGCCCAATCTGCAATCTACAATCTGCAATCTGCAATCGCATCCCGCAACGCCCTACGCAGCAGTTCATCGGGTACATCGTCGCGCACCTGCACGGTGCCAATCGCCGTGGGCAGCACCCAGCGGATCTTCTTGGCAAGAACCTTCTTGTCGCGCATAGTCAGGGCGAGAATGGCGTCCAGATCGTAGGCGGGCAGGGCGGTATTTAGGCCGTAGGCGTGGAGCAGGGCGGCCTGACGATTCACCAGGTTGGCGTCGCACATGCCCATAAGCTGGGCGATGCGGGCCTCGGCGTGCATGCCCACGGCCACGGCTTCGCCGTGCAGCAGGCCATAGTGCGAGAGTTGCTCGACCGCATGGCCGATGGTGTGCCCGTAATTCAGGGTAATCCGCTCGCCACGCTCAAATTCATCTAAGCTGACCACCTCCACCTTCACGGCCACAGCGCGGCGGATGATGTTGCTGAGCGCCGTCGTTCGTGCGGAGTTGGTGGCATCCCACAGGCCACCGGGAGCCGACTCGCTCCAGCCACAGGAATCAGCAAGCTGCTCAAGCTCTGCAAACAGCCCAGCATCGCGGATGACCCCGTGCTTAATCACCTCAGACCAACCCTCGCGCAGGGCGTGCGGCGGTAGACTGGCCAGGGTATCGGTGTCGGCCAGCACCAGACGCGGCTGGTGGAAGGCACCGATCAGGTTTTTGCCCAGCGGGTGGTTGATGCCGGTCTTCCCACCGACGGCGGCGTCCACCATTGACAGAAGCGTAGTCGGCATCTGCACCACAGCAATCCCGCGCAGGATGGTCGCCGCCGCGAAGCCAGCCAGGTCGCCCACCACGCCGCCGCCGAGGGCCAGGACAGCGTCGCGGCGCTCGACGCCACCGGCAATCATCCAGGTATGCAACTCGCCAAGTTGGGCCGGGCTCTTGCTGGCGTCGCCGGGGGGGACGCGGTAGGTATGGAGAGTAAAACCAGCCGCACGCAGGCGCTCGGCCAGAGGCGCGGCGTAGAGCGACTCCACGGCCCCGTCACAGATCAGCCAGAGGCTGCCGCGCAGCCCGAGAGCCTCCAGCCGCATGGGCAGGCTCGCCAAGGCACCGGCCTCGACAACAACAGGATAACTGGCGGTAGTGGTCGTAACGGTGAGATCATCTGTCATCAGTCTTCTAGGGCCTCATACGTTTCAGGGCCAGTCTTCAGACGCACCCGCAGGAGCGTCACCAACTCGGCGTCATAATCAACACGATAGATAATTCGCCAGCGATCAAGGCGAACACGGAACCGCCCCGGCAGATCGCGTAGCTCCTGCGATCCGGCGGGACGGGGATTCTCTACAAGGCCGTCAACGAGTCGCCGAGCGCGCTGACGTATGTGCCCTGGCAGTTCACGGATCTCTTTGGCAGACGTTTTCGTCAGTTCAATCCGGTAGGCCATCGAGATCCTGCCTGACCTCATCCCAGCTAAGGGTTTGCTCCTGCCCTGCCGAGAGCCTAGCCTCAATCTCCTCGACCGCAGCAGCGTCATCGGACTCTTCAAGCAACTCCGCAAAATAGCGCGCAAGCGCTTCACTTACAAGATCCGAGATCGTCTCGCCACGTGCGGCGGCGAGATGAGCAACCTCGCGGCGAAGTTTATCTGGCAAGTAGATTGTGAGATCTACGATCATAAACCAACCTCCTCGCCTCATCCGACCGCCGATACTTCCATGATACCATGCGCCCCCTACCGCTTGCCCTCTGATTGAGATTCACTCGCTGCGACGTCCAAGGCCAAGTTGCTCATACAGATCAGGCGGCTTTGGCCCTATGTAGAGGAGATCGACAACCTGTTCGTCATCTAGAATTTGGTACACGAGGCGATGGGTACGTGGCAACCAGAGGCGAAAGTAGGTTGGATGTCCATCAAGCTCTTTCGCCTGCGCCGGTCGCGGCTGATCCGCAAGCGAACCTACCAAGCGGCGTGCGACACTGCGCAGATCGCCAGGGAGCGACTCAATCTGGCGCATAAAGCTGCGGTCGAAGCGTAGTTGATAACTCATCACGTGCCATTATCAAGGTGTGCTGTCAACTGATCCCAGGTGTCGGCATCAACCGTCTGCACCTCGTGAGGGTGAGCCGTGCGATAACGCTGCGCAGCTTCTGCCTGCCCCCAGAGAAACGCCTCCTCAGCGCGACGCGCCTTCACAAAGAGGACGAAATCAAGCACCTCCTGGGCGACAGATTCGCTTAGATTATCAATCTCACGCCTCAGTAGATCTTGGGTACGCTGCTCAGCCATACCAACCTCCTCGCCTCATCCGACCGCCGATACTTCCATGATACCATGCGCCCCCTGATTAGAGCGTCCCGGTGATCAGTGCCTCTAGCTCCGCACCCACCGGCAGAATCTCATCGCCGGCGGGGACGAGCAGCAGGCCGTTGGAGCCGTGCATCGAGAGCAGGCGCGAGCTACCTTGGCTGCCGGTGCTGGTCGCCCAGAGGGCGCCCTCGCGCCATGTGAGTACGACCCGCTGGTACTCAGGCCGGTCGGACGAGAGGCGTATGGGCGCGGAGAGTTTGGCCATCACCAGCGGGCGCTGGGGGTGGGGGTCGCCCTGGAGGGCGCGCAGGGCGGGACGCACAAAAACCTCGAAGGAGACCAGGGAAGAGACGGGGTAGCCGGGCAAACCAAAGATCAGTTTGCCGCCGCTGGTAGCGAAGGTGGTGGGTTTACCAGGCTTGAAGCTGATCCGCCCGAAGTGGAGCGTGCCGATCTCGGCCAGAATGGGCTTGATCAGATCGCGTGTGCCCATACTGACACCGCCGCTGGTGAGCAGGACGTCGGCAATCTCCAGTCCTTGCAAAATGGCCGCACGCTGGCCGGCGTAGTCGTCCGGGGCGATGCCGAGGGAGATCGCCTCGCAGCCAGACTCGCGGACGGCAGCCATCAGAGCGTAGCGGTTGCTGTCGCGCACGGCACCGGTGGGGCGCGGGGCGGAAGGCTCCACCACCTCATCGCCGGTGGCTAGCACGGCCACACGCGGGCGGCGGAAGACGGGTACGCGGATGACGCCAATCGTGGCCAGCAGACCCACATCAGCCGCGCCGATCAGGGCACCGCACGTCAGCACCGGCTGGCCGTAGGCGATGTCCTGGCCAACGGTGTGAACATAGGCACCGGGCTTCAGCTCGCGCTGAATGGAGAGCAGACCATCGCGCTCCTCGGTTAGTTCCACCGGGATCATCGCGTCGGCACCGGCGGGCATGGGTGCGCCGGTCATGATCCGGGCAGCCTCACCGGAACCAATCAGCAGACCAGACTGGGCACCGGCGGTCAGTTCGGCGACCACGCGACGGGGGCGTAGTCCGTCGGCGGAGCGCAGGGCGTAGCCGTCCATCGCCGACTTAGGCAGATCGGGGACATCCTCGGGGGAGATGATGGTGGCGGCTAGGACGCGGCCCTCGGCGCTGAGTGCGTCAATCTGCTCGGCATCGAGCGGGGTAACCTGGGCCATCACCACGGCGCGGGCCGTGGCGATGGAGACCATCGGGTAGGGGGATTCGCGGCGCATCTCAGTCATACGGCGTTGGCTCTGCTCACACAATCTCCGCCAGCAACTCGTGCAACTTCACACTCTGGCCGGGCCGGGCGTGCAGACTGGCGACCCGGCCCGATCGGGCGGCGCGGATCTCGTTCTCCATCTTCATGGCCTCCAGCACCAGCACGGGCTGGTCGGCCACAACCTCCTGGCCGACCTCGACCAGCAATCGCACGATCACGCCAGGGATAGGGGCTTTGATCCGAGCGTCGGTGCTGGCCGGGCGAGCCACTCCAGCATCGAGGTCGCGCACATTTAGCGTATGCCGCCCACGCGCCGACTGTGCCCAGCGCAGATCGTGGTCAATCAGCAGTTCGTAGGGGCGTGTGTCCACTACCGCCCACTGGATGGACTCGGGGGCAGCCAGCGATGAGACGGCCACCCGTATCGGCGCACCGTTCACCGTCGCCGTCACAAAGCCATCTTTGGCGGAGAGGTCGTCCAGCTCAACAGTGAACTCGGTCCCGTCTATTGTTACCTGGATCTTACGCATAGATATGGCTTTCACTATTAGATAAGGGGTCAGGGGTCAGGGGTCAGGTTTACAGTTTGTAGTCACGACTTCATCTGCACTGCTTTTCAAATAAGCAGATCCCATGCCGACCTTTCCCCCTCACCCCCTACCCCTCTCCCACCAGGGGAGAGGGGAGATTCCGCACCAGAGGGTGTTCGGCTCCCCCTCTCCCGTTCTGGGAGAGGGGGCTGGGGGGTGAGGGGGAAAGGTCGGCAACGAATTCCTTACTTAAAAGGTATTGACTTCAGCCGCACGGGCGCTGAAGCGCCCGCGACGAACTGTAAACCTGACACCTGACACCTGACACCTGACACCTGACACCTGACACCTGACAC
>JBAXMH010000290.1:0-5632 GCA_037134395.1 Chloroflexales bacterium | reverse complement strand
GCGCGCCCTGACAATCTTCACGGCCCGCCTCGGCCCGCAGCACCCGGACACGCAGGCCGTCCAGCGTAACCTCGCCGCGCTCGATACGCCCCAGGAAGATCGCGAGACGTAGATCGCGCTGCACCACGTCACCGGCGACATGGAGCAGCGACGGCCCTGGCTATCGTGCGAGCGGCAGATGCCGAGGGTTGCTCAGGTCACAGGTGACGGGAACGAACCCAGCCTGCGCGGCCTGCGCGACATGGAAAAACTGTAGATAATGCGCGTTATCTACGGTTTTCGCCGATCACCCCCCGATACCCACGCCATCCGTCGCCCCTGCGTTTTCAGACATGTGGCGGAATTATCTACAGTTATGGTGGCACCGTGGTGTTGACGCATGCGGTATACTCGGTGCGCCGTACATCCGTTCGCGCTCACGAGGTTCCCCGATGATCACCACCATCGCCCGCCTGCTCCCCGAGTACATCCTGACGCTGCGCCACAAAGGCCGCACGGAGGCCACCCTCCGCGCCTACACCTGCGACCTCCACGCCGCAGGTGCCGCATTCCCGCACGACATCACCGCCATCTCGCGGGTCGAGCTGGAGGCGTGGCTGGCCGAGGCGACGGCGGCCAGCACGCAGGCCCGCAAACTCGCCAGCCTGCGCACCTTCTTCGCCTGGTGCCTCGCCCGCGACCTGATCTCCCGCGACCCGACCCTGGGCCTGGAGGCCCGTCGCACCACCCGGCGTCTGCCCCGCCCCGTCAACGGGGACACCGACCGCACGGTGCTTGACGCGGCCATCGCGAGCTACGCCATGCCCGTCCGGCTCATCGTCACCCTGCTGCGCGAAACCGGCATGCGCGTCGGCGAGGTGCTGGCGCTCAACGTCGGGGATGTGACGGTGGCCCCCGGCCAGGAGGGGCTGCATGTGCGCGACCCCAAGAATCGCGTGGAGCGCGTGGTCATTCTGGGGCCGAACAGCACCGAGAAAAGTATGCGCCTGCTCCGGCGGCACCTCAAAGCGCTCGGCCCCGACATGCCGCCGACGCACCCGCTCTTCTGCTCCAACCGCACGACCCGCATGCGCTACACCACCGTCGTGTGGCACTGGAACACGCTCTGCACCGGCGCGAGCCTCCTCGACCCCGACGGCACACCGCGCTACACCATCCATCAGCTTCGCCACACGGCGGCCACCGAACTATTGGAGGAGGGCCATCAGATCGAGGTGGTGCAGCGCCGCCTGGGGCACAAGGACATTCGCACCACAATGGGCTACGCCGAGGTCAACGATGCGGCGCTGCGGGCCGCGCTGGAGGGCGGGCCGCACCACTGATGACGACGCAGGCACGACCGGCAAACGGGGATCGCGCTCAGGCGAACCTCCCCCTGGAGTGGATTGAGCCATAGGAGAACAACGCGGATGAAGCTCGTTGATGTGACTGCTCTCACCGTCCTAGAGACGTATCGTGTGCGCGTGACGTTCTCTGACACGACCACGAAGGAGATAGATGTGGAGCCGTACCTGAGCGGCCCGATCTTCCTGCCCGTGCGCGAACCTGCCTATTTTCGTCAGGCGCTCATCAGCGACGGGGCGATTTCATGGCCGAACGGGGCTGACCTCGACACCCAGGTCTTGCGCTATGGCCTGACGCCCGCAGCGTGGGAGTCGTGATCATGACGTGACCCTCTCCCTCGTGTCACCGCTGACACCAGGAAACAAGCGCAGCGAGCTGGACAGTCCAGCTCGCTGCGCTTGTTTTCTTGCCCAGGCCGGTACGGTGACTCCTACACACCCGCATCGGCGTATACGTCCGCAAAGACATCGGCAAGGTTCAGGATGGTTGCCCACTGGCGCAGGTACCGCAGGTCGAGCTGGCCAGCTTGTGTTTGCAGGACGCCGATAACATCTGTGCGCTGATGGTTCGAGACCCTATTCCCCAGCACATACCAGTGCAGTTTGAGCAGGATAATATCCTCTGCGGTGGGGAGACAATACGGACGAGGCGCATCCGGCGCAATCGGGAGATAGGCAACCCGCGCAAAGACCGATTTCGTAAATAGTGTGAGCGGCGGGACAAACACGTCAATCTTTACCGCTCCATGCATGGGAATAAGATTAAATGAGCTGTGATTACTGATCGCACTACGTATGGACTCGGCATCAAGATAGTAATACGGCGTAAGCCGCTGCACAAACAGCGATACATCACGTCGAGTCATCTGCACCGCAATATCCACATCCATCGTTGCGCGGGGAATGCCATACGTGATGCTGGCGACCGACCCACCGATATAGTAGGCGAGATCACGTTCTTCGAGGACATCAATGACCGGGGTAATGGCATCATAGAGCGTTCCTTGCATTGATTTCTCTCCCGTAGGCAGTGGCCAGGAACGCACCTGCGCCGCGATGGCGCTTCCATAGAGCCGCCCTAGCAGGATGAACTGCGCTTCCTGAGCATCAATCTCTGGGCGCTGCCGACGAATGACCCACAACGCTTGCGCGAGCGCCCGCCGACTCAGATCGCAGGCGGCGGCGAGGCGTTCTGCGGGTGACATTGCCCGAATATTGTCTACGTAGCGTTGGTGCGCCGCCTGACTAGTATCGTGGGTAAAACTCTTCATGACTTCCTCGGTGACACTCCGCAGGGGCTAAAGCCCCACGGCTTCTCGTGAGCCATCCGTTCGTGATTTTCGATGGGCGTACATGTTGCGTGCGCCCGCATCCAGCGCATGCAATCTCAATCTTCGGTTCGTCGGATGTGCGAGTCACCGTGTTGCTCCTTCTGCTGGGCCTCCAACTCGCGCACAACGAGCCGATCAAGTGCGGCGAGCATAGACTCACCCGTAAGCGCAGCCAGTAAACGTAGCTTCTGGTAGGTAGACATCCAGACTTTGATCGTTCGGTATTCCATAGGAGTAATTTTACAACAATTACTCCTAGAATGCGAGTGCATAACACAGAACATCGCACGCAATGAAGGGACTATCATTGTGTGCGATGTTCTGGCTAAAGCCAGCGAGAAACCCGCCGCACCGCTCGGCTAAAGCATGGCGGCGTGCGGCGGGTTTAATCGGTCAATTGCGGGGTCAATCGTCAGCAGGGTGCGGTGTGTCCCGCCCACCTGCCCCCGTCCATCCCGAACCTGTAGCCACTGCCCATCGGTGGAGCGGCCAAGCAGAGCGACCGTCTCGCCCGCGTGGAGTTGGTCAAGGACGGCGGCATGAAGCGCGGGGGCGGCCCGCACATTGCCTCCATTGAAGACAGCGGCAACCGGCTCCGCGCTCGGCGGGGTCAGCGTCGGCGGGGCCAGCACAGACGTAGTTCCCATCAGCGTGGGGACGGGCTGGCTGGCCCGTGCGCCCACTGCCGATGTCGTCTGCGACGGGGAGCCGCCGGTCGCAAACGCCCAGGTCACGAGGATGCTGTTGAGCAGGATGCCCGCGTAGACGATGGCCCCAGTGCGGCGACGGGCGGCTCGCACCCGTAGCGGGTCGGCGCGGAGCGCGGTGGCCCGTGCGATCTGCGCTGCCAGGATGTCGCCGTCCCAATCTTCCAGGGGCCGGGAAGCGCCTCGGCCCAGCGATACAGGGCGAGGATGCCGCCGAGGGCGACGATGATGACGATCCCGATGCCGCCTTCTTCTACGGAACCCTTTGTCCTACGTCATGCCATGCCGGAGTTCCTCATTGTCGTCGAACTCCATCATACCAGCACCACTTCGCTCAGAATACGGGTGGCAATACGCGGGCGCAGCGCCGTCTTCACCGCCAGATCGACCGTGATCGGGAGCAAGGCACTAAGATCGTCTTCCAGCGCCACCAGCGTGAAGAGGCTCGGTGTTTCGCTGAACGCCACCAGCACATCCAGGGGTCTGCGGAACATTGGAACAGAAAACGCAATAAGCGAGAACGTGTAGGGATTCACTGCCGAGATTCGGGTCGATCTGGGTGTGCCACGCCAATGCACCTTCCCTGCTGGCTCATTCATCCCGCTTATGGTCACAAGTAGGGTCATTTCCCGCAGGACGTGGGTGACCATCCGAGGTGGTGGTACGGTATTTCTGCCTCATTCCTGTGATAATCCTCTGCCGACGATGAATCCGCCGACGGAGTGCAAGGCGTCACGATGCGACCGTAAGGAACTCATTCCTGCGAGAAGGGTCATTCTCGCAGGAACCTATGCCTCACATCCGAGGTTTTCTACACGATTTCGCTTATTGCGTTTTCTGTTCCAATGTTCCGCAGACCCCAGGAATGGGGGCGTGTACTGACTGGGGGTCTGCCGATCATCCGGCGCGTCATTGACGATGAGCACGTGGAACGGCGGCTGTGAGGCCAGAGGTGCGCTGAGGGTGCGGATCTCATCCAGACCCTGCGGCGAGCGCCTGGGTGAGCCCGGTGCCTTTGTCGGTAGCATAGACCCCCTCGCTGCGCCAGGAGATCTGTCCGCTGCGGTCGACGAGCAGGATCGTGATGGTCTCCGGGCTGCGGATCTGGAGCGCTGCAATGACATTTGCCACATTGGTGTAGACGGTCAGCGTGCGCTCACGCACCGCCGGACTGGGGATGGCCATCGCCATCCCACCGTCAATGAAGGGGCGCACGAGGCTATAGCCGCTGCGGCGCTGCGCCAGCGCGGCCACGTCGTCGGCTTTATGGGCGACGGGATCAATGATGCGGCGGCGCTCAAGGCGGCTGATGTCGGGATCTCGGTTGATAGCGCCGTGGACATCGCTAAGGAGTCGTCCGATATCATTTTGCTGGAGAACAGCCTGCTGGCGCTTCAGGCCGGTGTGCCGGAGGGACGCCGGGTGTTCGGCAACATCCTCAAGTACGTCCTGGCTGGTTTGTCGAGTCGCTACTGACGCAGACGCTCATTATCCACGTTATCCGCACCAACAAGACCCCCTTCCTGCAAAGCCGGGCCAGCCTGCCACTGACGATCACCTCGCTCCTCATCGTGGGCATCGGGATCGGGCTGCCGTTCTCGCCGCTCGCCGACACCCTGGGCTTTGTCGCGCTGCCGCCCCTGTACTGGCCGCTGGTCGGCGTGATGCTGGTGGGCTACATCGTCCTCACGCAGGTGGTCAAAACCTGGTTCGTGCGGCGCTATGAGACCATCTGAGACACCCTTTCTGTTGCCAGCAACAACACGACGCACGGTGTGGGAGAGCGCAGCATCGTGCCGTATCTCGCCCAAGACGTCAGCTTCACCCTCGATCAGCTCACCGCCCTGAACGAGGCTGACCCGAACGGCATCCTGACTGGGCGGCTCGATATGCAACGGGTCGGCGCTTTTGGGGTCTCGCTGGGCGGCATCGTCGTTGGCGATGCCTGCCTGCGGGAGCCGCGCCTGCGGGCGTGTCTGGTCATGGATGCCCCGATGTCGAGCGACGTGGTTCAGGCGGGATTAAGCCAGCCGAGCATGTGGATCACCCGCGATGCCGAAACCATGCGGCTGGAGCGGCAGCGGGCCGGCGGCTGGCCGGAAGAGGAGATCGCCGCCCATCTAATGACGATGCGCGCCGTGTACCAGCACCTGCGGGGCGCTGGGTACTTCGTGCAGGTAGCCGGGATGTTCCACAGCAGGGCTGATGCAAAGTCCTCAGATTGCCGCCCGCTCCCCCACCCCCAGCCCCT
>JBAXMH010000289.1:0-5699 GCA_037134395.1 Chloroflexales bacterium | reverse complement strand
GCCGCCTGATCATCGGGTTGCAGCGTGTCACTGTTCGTCTCGCCTATGCCTTGCATCTGCTGGTTGGTCTGTTCGACGCCCTGGCGCGCCTTGCTTGTGTCGCCAGAGCCAGCCGCCTGATCATCGGGTTGCAGCGTGTCACTGTTCGTCTCGCCTATGCCTTGCAAAAACCGATTGGTCTGCTCGACGCCCAGGCACACCTTGTTTGTGTCGCCAGGGCCAACCGCTTGATCGGATTGGGGTTTATGGTCGCTCGTCATAGAATGGATTACCTTTCGACAAGGTTTAAACCAGTCATCAGCGGCGGGTTCGCAGCTATTTTCGTAGTAGAGACGCAAGATGTTGCGTCTCTACTACTCATACAGGGCTTCCTGATGCGCTTGACCTAAAACCTTGGCTTACACGGGATCAGCGTCAGGTGGCGGCGGCGCAGCAGAAATTGTCGGCTCTTTCAATAAGCGCCCTGCTGCGTCCTCCTCGATCCGACGCTGCCGTTCAAGATCATGGGCGTCAGCGAGTACCTCGATCTCTGGATCAACCACGCTTGGCATGTTCTCGGTCGGAGTCGCGTGCCGCTCTCTTGGCGCAGCTCTTACTTCCAAGATGGTTGCATGCTGTTCATAGGGCTGTGTCTGCGCCATCTCTTGCGTGGCCGCCGCTGAACTCGCAGCACCGAAGAGCAGCGGGAAAGCGATCAATCCAGCTTCAATCTGCTGCTTGATGGATTGCTTTGGTTCTGTTTTCTCAACAGGCGGTTTAGCCTCGTCCTTAGTCGGCGTTGTTTCGGGTGATTGGACGAGTTGTTCGCCCGTAGTGACCTCATCTTCCTCCGGACTCACCTCTGTGGATTCGGTCTGCTCACGTATCTGAAGCTCGGCTTGCTCGGTGCTATCGGGTGCGTTCGCTTGGCTGTCATGCTGAAGCCATTGGCTCATCCACTCAACACCCTGGCGCACCTTGTTTGTGTCACCTGGGGTCGTCGCTTGATCGGATGCAGGTTTATGGTCGCTCATGCCTTGTTCCCTCGTTCTGCTTGGGCCTTGCGGAAGGCGTTGCTCCAGTGCATGCCGTCAAACCCACGGAAGATATCGCTGCGTGCTTTCACATGCAGGAAGGCACAGAAGGCGATGCCCTCACGCTGGATGGGATTGCCTTTGCCTGATGCTTGCTCCGCAAGTTGGTCGCTACAGGCGACCAGGTAGGCGATGGTCGTCTCGGGGTGGCTCTCCTTGGTCACGGCGGCGAAGATCGCCTTCACCGCTGACTCGTAGCCCCGCGAGCGGTCGGCGGCAAGCGCCTCACCATCATCGCGGAACCGACACTGTGCGGGGCAGAGCGCACAACCCTCAAAGGGGAGTAGGCGCATCGGGTTTGACGCATAGAGTGGCTCCATCCGTTTTCGTACCTGCTCATCATCGGGCGCATTGCGCCGCAAGGCGTCCCAGCGCGCACCCTCAATGGTGATGAGTACTGGAGCTTCCATTGCGGTTGCATAGAGGGCGGCTTGGCCCTGTGATAAGCCCGCGACGTGATCTTCCTGAAAGGGCGTGAATCGCATCGCCCGGCCCATCACCTCACGATCCTCTTTCGCCGTCAGGCGGTGCATGAGTTTGAGTCCCGTGTTCCCCAGCACATCAGGCACCAGCTTGGTGGGCAGTTGCTCTGCAATGATCAGTCCCTCGCCATACTTGCGCGTCTCAGCCAACATCTGGGCGAAGGATGCCGCCGCTTGGCCCTTAATGCTGCTCACCTCGGCACTGGCTCCTTCGGGCGCTTGGCCAAGCAACCGATGAGCCTCTTCAACCAGCGTGATGTGTTGCAGACCGCCCTGGCGTTGGCGGGTGGCTTCACAGTGTTCACGTAGCGCCAAAAGGACAAAGGCCGACATGAGCGCCCGATCTTCATCATCGCCGATGTGCCGTAACTCCAGAATGGTTGGCTGCTCCAGCCACATGGCGGCGGGCAGCGACTCGCGGGTCGCCAGGATACGCCCGCAACTGCTCTCGATCAGCGCCTCCACCCGCAGCTTGGTTGCGCCGCGAATGTTGTCACGGACCTCCCCGCTATGCTCAAGCTCGCTATCAACAACTAAGCACAGTTCGGCGTAGAAGTCATAAATCGTGGGGAAGGTTGGGTCGTCATCCTTGCCAGCTTTCCGGCTCGGCCCCCAGCCTGCCCGATAATAGGTGCGCCGCAGCGCCTTGAGGAAGATGCGCGGCAGCGGCTCCCACATAGGCAGTGCCGCCTTGAAGCAGGTCATCAGTGCGGCGATATGTTCGCCTGCGGTGATGTTCTTGGCCATAGCAAAGGGATTCAGCCGGAACGGTGCGACATGCTCGTCTCCAAGAGTGAAGAGGTTGACATGCGGCGTATTGGGGAGCGAGAGCAATGCCCGGTAATCGTTGTGTTCGGCGTTGACCGGCTCCAGCACTAGGAAAGGGATCGGTGGCTTGTTACGCATCAATCCCTCCAGCAAATTCAGGCATGACGTGGTCTTACCGCTACCGGTGGTACCGGCAACCAGCGTATGGCGAGTCAGGTCTTCCAGCTTAATGTGCCAGGGCGTGTGATCCGCACCTTCACCGATAGTGAGCAATTCGGGTGTTCCTTCGATCTTCGGCGGAGCCTGACTAACAAAGGCACCCGAATGAAGTGGGATGCCGATCTCGTCACGGGTGGGCAGGCAGGGTAACTTGAAGACACAACTGGCTTCCTGGACATCAATCAGCGTCGGTAGTCGTGTGAGTTGCTGATAGGCTTTGGCAAGCTCTCCCGCATCGTGTCCCTCCCAATGCTGAGCATGGGGCGCAAACTCAAGCTGATCCAGATTGGTGATCGCCTGACGACGTTCATCACCAATCAGCAACACCTCAGCCGGAAGGTAGGTCGGCGGGGCAGGCTCTTTACTCGCCGTCGTCGCTTGGCTGGTACCCACAATTTCGGCGACGAAGGCTCCCGAGACACTGCGCGGCAGTTCTCCCTGGCTCACAATGTAGCAGCGCCAGAGTAGTGCGTGGTCAAGCTGACGTAACGATTGCTCGTAGATCTCGCCATTAATCTGGGCCTGCGGATCAGGCAGAAAAAGCTCACGTTCTTGGCCAACTTGGCTCTGGAGTTGGGCCTGTTTCTCACCACTGGCCAAACTTGAGGCCATGCCCATACGGCGCGAGTGTTCGCGCCCCTCACCCCCCCGACGTAGCCGCCCGGCAATCGTATTGAGTGCCTGTCGCTCTTCAAGTGCGAGAGTCGCCGGGGCCAGGGCGCTGCTCAACATACATGGTTGTTGGGCCTGGAGCATCGTCTTGCAGAACTCGCGCATTGGGCTGAGTCCCCAGCGTAGCGGGTAGGCTACCGGATGCGTACCGGGAAGGCGGAGCAGTCGGGTTAGCTCGACCCGCTTCTGGATAGTCACGATGCGCTGGCCTTCTTTGATCGGACAGCGGATGTGTTCAAGCATTTGATGGTCACGTACTGGCACTAGCCCGCTACGGTAGAGGTGACGCGGAAAGAGGGCCACAACATCGAGCCAGAGCCGGGATGCCTCCTCCCTGGCCTGGTCAGCGGTTAGCGCAACCCCTTTACCAAGCAGGGCAATGGTCAGACGTCGACCAGGGCGGTCAGGCTGGAAGATGTAGCGGAGATCGAGGGCGCGTGCGTGGGCAAGCTGCGGCTCTTGCTGCGCGAGACCGATCAGCAGCAGGCGCTGCGTATCAAGGACTCTCCGCAGTTGATCCAGCAGATCGACATGCTCGAACTCTGGATAAGAAGAAAGATCTGGGATAGTATCAATCGTGGCGGCGAAAAAACAGTGGTGGGCGGTCTGTCCATTCAAGAGTGAGCTTGGCGTCGGGGATAGTGCGCCAAAGTAGGGTTCAGACGATTCGTTGCTCATCAATTGCCTCTCCCGTCTGATCGAGTACATACTTCAAAAGTGACTGAAAGATCGTCACGTCGCGGCGCTTCGAAGCATCTAGCTTCGATAGACGTACAAGTGGATTGGGGTCAGAATTGATGAGTAATCCCTTTGACATGATCAAGATACCGAAGAGATCGAGGCAGCGACCAAATGGGCGCGCTCCGATCTCTCCCTGCATGTCTTCACACTTTACCAGCAGGTAGGGCTGTTCTTTACTATCGCTGCACCAATCAATGCTAAAGTCAGGGTGCTGCTGCTCATTCAGATCGAGTAGTCTAGTAATCTGCTCACGCATATACGCGGTCGCCTGCCTCCCCAGATACGCAATCTCCGCCGAATCACGATCACTTAAATCAATCAGATCGCCCCAAACCTCGAAGATATCCGCTGATGTTGCACCTTTACCAGGGGTACGATGGGGGTGTTTGATGGGTACCCCATCCGACGGGAGAGCTTTAGAACGGAACGGATTTCTCATGATCTATATACTCCTTTATGCTTGATTCAGATCTATGGACGCATACGATGTAGCAATTGAGGGACGAACGTTACCCCCAGTGCGGCGATAAGTGCAACCAATGGCGCGAGCAGAAAGGTCCATAATACGAGGTTCAGATCGCGGGTCAGCGCCCACGCAAACAGCGCTCCCATCGTGATGTAAAACCCGATCCCAGACATACAACCCGGTCCGCTGACCCAGGTGTTCTCCAGAATCTTACGAACCAACATGCTGAGTAGTAGTTGGACAAAGGCGATACCAATCGTCAGTAGGAAAACTAGGGCTACGCCGACTACTAGCCATCCCACCAGTCCGGTTCCAAAAAAACCTGTCTGAAGGACGAGATACCAAATATAGCCAATCGCCAACCAGATATGGACGGTCAGTAGCCCAACCGTTATCGTTACCAGTCCTTCTCGATTCTGCTGTGCATGCATCGCAACCTCGCTCATGGGTTCTGCACTAGATAGCTCCTACTCAAGAGGAGCAGCGATACAAAAAAAACATAGCTAGTTGGGGGATGTTATTGCACCTCTATCAGTTGCTCACTCGCCAACACCTGCTCGCCACCTACTGTGACCCACACGCGCACACTATAGACTCCGGGCTGGCCTCGGTAGTCCAGAGGTATTGTCGCGCTGAATGTGCCATTCCCGGCGAGTTGCGGATCAATCGGTGCGTAGATCTCGGCATTGCTTTGGTAGGAGCCAGTGGCGTTCAGTTCATCCAGGCTCATCGGTTGTGGGAAGGGTGCGTAGGTCATGTTAATCAGCGGCACTTCCGCGCCGGGTAGTAGTCGCCCGATTACCGTGATCTGCTCACCAACCTGCCCAGTTTGTGCAAGCGGCTGCATCTCCACATAACGGTCAACAAACTCCTGAACCAGATAGAAACTGCCGGTCTGCGGGTTATAAGCAAAGCCCACACCAACGTGCGTATGGCTGGGCATCAGGATATTGCGCCGGTGACCGGGGCTTTGCATCAGCCCAGCCTCGGCCTGCAAAACCTGTTCGGTGACGTTATCAATCGGCACGGGACGCCCGTCGCTGTAATGTGAGGCCGTCGTGAAGATATTCTCCATCGTCGTATCGGTGCCGCCAGCGCGGATGTAGCGCATTTCAGGGCCATAGCCATCAGGACTCCGGTGGCTGAAGTAGCCCTTGGCAGCCATATCGGCGGCGTGGGCAGCGCCAGCAGTAGCAGCGGTTGCGTCCCAGGCAACCGGCGCAAGCCCGTTGGATTGGCGGTCGGCATTGATTGCGTTGAGCATTGCCTGATCGAGGG
>JBAXMH010000288.1:0-5717 GCA_037134395.1 Chloroflexales bacterium | reverse complement strand
GACCAGGGTGTTTGGCGCATGTGCATGCTATGCGGGCTTCTGGAAGTAGACGCCCATCCCACCAACCCTATGGAGCGCCGCCCGCGAAATCCCGCGCCCGTCGAGAAAATCGTGAGTCGCCCGGTCGCACCCCTCCCAGTAGCCGTAGTCGTCAAGAACCACGTAGCCTCCTGGCGTCACCCGGTCATAGAATGTGTTGAGCACAAGGCTGACAGAGTCGTACCAGTCGGCATCAATGTGCAGAAGTGCAATCTGGTTAACCGTGGAGACAGGGATGGTATCCTCAAACCAGCCCTTCACGAAACGTACCTGATCACGGGGAAGTCCCAGCTTACGAAAGATCCGCTCTACGTTCGCAACACTGCCCTTGTTCCATCCCTCGAAGTAGTGGGTACGCTCGATAGAATTATCCTTTTCCGTGGGCGGCGGCAAACCCTCAAAAGAGTCAAACAGCCAGAAGTCGCGTTGTACGTGTGTATCGTGGCAGGCTGCGGCCATCATCGCCGCAGATCCTCCGTTCCACACGCCGCACTCGACGATAACGCCCGGAAGCGCACTCCGATTGATATACCGCACCATGCGGTAGAGGTTGATCAGGCTCAGGTTGCGCACCATTGTGTGGGCGGGCTTAACCTGCATAATCAGCCGCGCCAGATGGAGTGACTCAACCGATGGCCGAGCGACCAGCATTGCTCCGATCTCGAAGACAGATCGGATTGTGACGAGCAGCTTTCCAGTCGTGAAGTCTGGAGACAGTAACTTCATCACATTCATTGAAATAACTCCCAGCCCGAAGGCTATCTAAAGCTCGATATGACCCCGCCATCCTGCCGAGGGCGTGTAATGCAGGCCAAGATCGCTGCCCGCAAAGATGGTGCGCCAGCGATCAAGATTGCTCTCGATGCGCAGTTCGGCGTGAGTGTAGGGGCCAAGGGGCAGCCACTCGCGCCCAGCAGCTCGCATGATCTTGGGAACACGCGCCGCATCAAAGCCAATCGCCCGCGTGCAAAACAGATCGACGGCCACCGGGTTGAACCCGGCGACGATCAGGCCCGAGGGGTGCGGACGTGGCTTCAGTGGGCCTTCTTCCATGCCGCCGATGATGCCGTCAATCACCGAGAAGTAGCGACGCTGCGGTGTTTCGTGCAGGCGACCCTCATGGTCAGCATAAAAAAGGAGTGTATTCAGATCGAGTACCATGCGCCAGACGGTGTCGTTCCCGTACCAGTCGCCGTCTTCCACCACTTGCATCGGCTGCGAGCCAAGTGCCCGGTCGAGCATAGGGCGGGCGCTACGCTGGTAGAGCTTGTAGAGCGGAATGCCGATATACTCGGCACCCCAGCGCCCCCAAGGATTGGTGATCAGAATATCCTTGGCGCGCTCCTTCAATTTCACATCGAGGCGGGTCGAGTCGGCGTACAGATCTCCGCCCTGGGCAGGGCCACCCACGCGATGATGCGGTAGCCAGCGCTTCTCGTTTGTAATACCGACCATATTCTTCAGGCTCAGGGTCACGCCCGCTTTGCGATGGGTTTTTAGCTTCGCCAGGCTGATCACCGTATTGGCCTCCAGAATGCGATTGGGCAAACTGTAGAGGTTCTGCGTGCCGTTGTGCGCCTCGGTGATCTCTTTGTCGTAGAGCGCGGCAGTGCTACGATAGAGCGCCGCATGGTTCGCGATCTCGTGGAGCATACTCTTCTGACCGAGATCGATGATACGGTAGCCAGAGGGATCGCCGCCAAGCTCTTTGCTCGCTACCATTATCCGGTCGGCATTGCGGGTGACGTGCAGGTCGCGGAAATCAATTAGTTCAATGCCCAGGCTATATCGCTGGTTCAGATGCTCGACCGTAGGAGCGACGCCGGTTATATTCAGGATGCGCGCAAAATCAACCTCTTTGATCGGCGAGTCGGCCACGGTCAATCGGCCCCTGCC
The DNA here is from genome assembly GCA_037134395.1 of Chloroflexales bacterium. GTDB lineage: Bacteria > Chloroflexota > Chloroflexia > Chloroflexales > Chloroflexaceae > Oscillochloris. Next base: position 3,782 of record JBAXMH010000288.1, on the reverse strand, counting down.
AGCATTCGCAATATAGGCGTAGTCAATAAACGCACGGATCAGCGAGCCGTGGACGACGGACGCCTGGATTCCTGGCAGTCCCTCAGGGTGGTCGCTCACCACGAGGTTTGGTTTAAGCACCACGTTATCGCCGGGCTTAATGAGTGCCCCGAGGGGATTCCACGCCGGCGTGCCGTAGTTCGCGGTGTCGAGGCCAAGCATCACGAAGAGTTGGCGCACCGCTGCGTACACATAGTTGTCCGGGTCGCGATCCTTCGGGTCGAACGGGTACTCAGGATAGGGTTCGGGGGGGTGGAAGGGCGGACGATCGGGATAGGTGAATCGCTGCGCATCAAATACAGCGACAGAGGGATCAAAAAGAGTGTGACGCTGAATCGGGGTCTGTGTCATTGATCACCCTTCTTTGCGAAAGCTCAGCGGAACCTGAGAGACTGTGAAGCGGTACTTGCCAGATGCGGCGGTGGGCAAGTGGGCGCAGATCTCGAAGCGCAGGTGAAAAGCGGGATCGCCGTGATCGTGGATCGTCCGCTCAAGAAAGCTCAGCGCGGCAGACTGATCAAAGCCAGGGGCGGGTACAATCTGCACCCGCAGATCCTCGTGCGTCTCTTGAATCACCCGAAATTGGTAGATCCCCTGGATCTTATAGAACAGGTGGGTGAAGAATTCGCCGTGAAGCAAACGACCTGATGGCGATGTGATCACGTCGGCACTGCGCCCCATAATGGTTTTGAGCAGCGGCAGCCCGCGCCCGCAGCTACAGGCAGTCTCGCTTGCCACAGCCAGGTCGCCTATCTCGTAACGAATAAGCGGCATAGCCCGGTTATTCAGGTTGGTCACAACAATCCGACCAATCTGTCCGGGGGGCACTGGACGATCCGCATCATCAAGCAGTTCGACGAGGTTGTTCTCGGCAAGCAGGTGCAAGCCGCCGTGGGCGTCGCACTCGTGCGCAATATTGCCGACCTCGCGGCAGCCGTAGCGGTCAAACAGCGCACAGCCGAAGGTTTCAGCCAAAAGCGCACGATCATCCGCCGTGAGTACCTCGGCTGAAGTCTGGATGCTGCGAGTCCGGAGATCAACACCGCCCTGATCGCGCAGCAGGCGGGCCAGCAGTGTTGCGGATGAGACATAGGCGACGATCATCTCGGGCCGAAAGCGTGCCAGATCCCGCGCAGCCTTCAGAAGCGTACTGGTAGTCAGATCAAACGTGTTGATCCACACCATGTTATAGATAATCCGATCCGTGAGGTGTCCGCGCCAGCCCTTATGATCGCTGGCGTCGTAATCGGAACCCCACAGGAAGGCCCAGCGCATGCCCATGCGATAGCCAGCCATCCGGTAGTTCCGCAGCTTATCGGCCTGCGCCCACGCAACAAAGGGAGCATCCTGGTAAAAAGTTAGCGGTTGCCCGGTTGAACCACCGGTATGGTTTTCGATGAGTTGGCTGCGGTCGCTACCCTTGGCAAGCAGATCGGACAGGTGATCCTGAATCTCACGCTTGCTAAGCAGCGGCAGACGGGCCAGGTCTGCCGGGGTACGGATATCCTTCGGGCGCAGGCCAGCATCCGCAAAGCGGCGGCGGTAGAAGGGCACGCTCCTCGCAGCGTGATCCAGCAGGCCACGCAGCTTGCGCATCTGGATCTCCTGGATGCGCGGCCACGGCAGCCACTGGCTGCGCTCAAGGGCGGCAGTATGGCGACCGTAGGGTCTCCAGCCATTGGTTAGGGCAAAAGCCATGCGGATGGCCGCACCGTGAAGGGGGTCAAGGGTTTGCATGGAGTCTACTCGAAGGTATAGATCTTGCTAAGGAACCGCACCGCGCCAGTATGCACGATTCATTGTAGCAGAGGCGTGATACCCGCATGGGCACATCCTCGCACCGCGCCCACAAAAACGCTATAATGTGCGTGTCAAAGGCATACAGATGAGGTGTATCAATGCGACAGTCAGCACTTACAACTAAAGAAGGACTTACCTTCACCGATTACTTCAAGCTTAATATTGACATTGAAGAGGTGTTAGCACACTTTGGCTATACTTTTTCGAGCAATGAGCTAACCTTGCCACGAAACACCCATGAAGTTTTCTGGTACGAAGACTTGCACCAGCGGATTCACGCAAGCCTCCCGTATATCAGCTTAACGAGTGAAATGGCACGCCGAGAGTTTTTGATTGCTCCTATCCTTATTGATCTCGCACGCTACAATCAGGTCAAAATAAAAGTGGAATTCCCGCTTGAAGTGAGTAATCAGCTTCGCGGAACAATTGACTACTACATTCAAGCAAAGCATAATTTTCTGGTGATCGAAGCCAAAAATGCCGACCTCCAGCGCGGCTTTACGCAGTTATCGGCAGAACTCATGGCGCTCGATCAGTGGTCCGAAGAAATAACCCCGACTCTGTACGGCGCGGTGTCCATCGGCAATGTATGGCAATTTGGCAAACTTGACCGCGCAGAAAAACATATTAGCCAAGATCTGCTGCTCTATCGTGTACCTACGGATCTCCACGATCTGCTGCGCATTTTGCTCGGAATATTAGGCGAGGATGGAATCTAGGTCGTGTAAAACTCCGCAAACATCGCCAGATACTGCACGACCGCCGCTTCCCAGGAGAAGTTCTGGGCGCGGGTACGGGCAACCTGTCCCATCTGGCGGGCCAGATCGCGGTGCTGGGCCAGAGTGCGTAGCCGCTCGGTCAGCACAGACACATCGCCCCAGGGCACAATATTCCCGCTGATGCCCTCGGCCACCAGTTCCTCAGCCCCGCCGGTGCGCGTGATGACGGCGGGCAGCCCAGCGGCCATGGCCTCTAGAGTGGCCACGCTCATGCCCTCGTTATACGAGGGCAGCACGAAGACGTGAGCGGCGGCGTAGCGGGCGGCGATCTGCTCACGCGGCACGTAGCCGGCAAAAGTAATGCGCTCCGTCAGGCCGAGGCGACGGGCCAGCGCCTCATTCGCGGCGCGGGCGTCGCCCTCGCCCACCAGTTCAAGGGTGACATCACAGCCATGATCAACCAACTGGCGCAGGGCGGCGATCAGGTGGTGCTGGCCCTTACGCTCGATCAGGCGGGCCACGCAGATCAGGCGCAGCGGGCCGCCGTCGGCGATGGGCGCGAACGGGAAGGCGTCTAGGTCAACCCCGTTCGGTACCAGATCGATCCGCATGCCGGGCTGCACCGCCAGCATCATCTCCGCCTCGGCCCGACACTTGGCCACCAGACGGCTTGCGCCGCGCCAGATCGCCTTGATCGTGGGCGTGAGTACCGGGTAGAGCGGGCCATAGCGCCGCTCGAAACCGGGGATGTCGGGGCCGCAGACACGCAAAATATAGGGCAGGCCCGTCAGACGATGCAGCGCCAATGCGACTCCGCCAGCGGGTACGGCGCTCCAGGCGAAGATCAGATCATAGGGGCGGGCGCGGTGCAGGTGCAGGGCCATCGGCAACGCCAGGGCGGCGTAGGTCAGCAACTCACGGCTACTGGAGTGATGGATGTTGCGGTTGGCCACCGGCAGCTTGATCAGGCGCACCCGCTCGGCCCACTGCTCACGCTCGGCCCGCCACCCCAGCGCCGACGTGACCAGATCTACCTCCAGATCCGGCACATTGGCCAACCGGAAGAGGATAGCGCGGTTCACCGTACCGGTGCCGCCGCCCAGGGGTGGGAACTCGTTGTTGAGCATGAGGATGCGCATTTTCTACTCTCTTCCCCACACCTTCCGCACCACATACAGCGGCCTGCCCTTCACCTCCTCAAAAATTCGGCCTACATATTCGCCG
>JBAXMH010000287.1:0-5725 GCA_037134395.1 Chloroflexales bacterium | reverse complement strand
GCCAGCAGCAGCGCACCCAGGCCAATGCTGAGCAGCAGCAGAACGGATCCCACCACACGCAGTGTGATATCTGGTGAGGTGGGATTTTGGTGAAGCTGGGGCGCGGGCTGTCTCCACACCTGACGCCCCGCAGAGGTGTCGCGTAGAACTGCACGCATCGCCGCTGCGCTGGGATAGCGTGCATCAGGACTGAGCGCTAGAGTGTGGGCAATCACATCGGACACCTCGCTGCTCACTTGCGGGCGCAGGGCGTGGGCTGGACGTAGAGGGTCTGGCTGCTGGGCGATCAGCGCTGCTGCCCGCTCCCCCGTACTCGGCGGCTCTTGTCCTGTCAGCAGGACGTAGAGTGTTGCGCCCAAGGCGTACAGGTCGCTGCGTGCGTCAAGCGGACGCCGGTAGATCATCTCGGGCGGGGCGTACCAGAGCGAGCGGCTGTAAGGATTCAGGCTCGATTGGCTGGGTGGTGCCGAAGGGTCGCTCGGTGGCTGATCGCTGGCCATGCCGAAGTCGAGCAGCATCACCCGCCCGTCGGCAAGCAGCCGAATATCGTGCGGCTTAATCGCCCGATGCAGCACCGGTGGCTGCTGGCCGTGGAGATACTCAAGCGTTTGCAGAAGCTGGTCGGCAATTAGCAGGGTTGTCCGCTCGTCTTGCGGACCCTGTTGCGCAACCAGCTTGGCCAGATCGAGCCCCGCCACAAGATTCATCACCAGAAAAGTGCCGTGCTGATCGCTAAAGTAATCGCTCACCATTGGCAGGCTGGGGTGGTGCAGCCGAGCCAGAATGCGCGCCTCACGCTCGAAGGCTCGACCACGGCGCGTGTTCAGATAAATTAACTGCTTAAGGGCCACGTTCGTCTGCAAGCTCAGGTCGAGCGCCTCGTAAACGCGCCCGGTGCTGCCCTCACCGATCAGGCGTACCACCTGATAGCGCTGATGAATCACCGTTGGCGACTCGATAGCTTGCATTAGTTCGCCTAGTCTTCCCCGCAATGACCTGTTCTTCCCTGTTCCCCTGCCTCACGGCGCGATAGTAGGCGGAATGGGGTCGCCATTGTCTGGCGGAGGTGGCTCTGATGGCCTTGGTGGCTTTGGCTTTGGCGTCGGCTTTTGTGGCTTTGGCGTCGGTCTTGGTGGTGGCGGCACAGGCGTATATGTCGGAGGCAGGGGCGTCGCACTCGGCACAGGCGTATGTGTCGGCGGCAGGGGCGTCGCACTCGGCACAGGCGTATGTGTCGGCGGCAGGGGCGTCGCACTCGGCACAGGCGTATGTGTCGGCGGCAGCGACGTGGCGCTTGGTATAGAGGTGCGTGTCGGCGGAGCATCTGTCGGCAGCGCGGCGGTAAGGCTCAACGGTACATTTGTGGGGTTTGTGGGGCCACGCATCAAGACAAAAGCTGCTCCCGCGCCGATCAATGCCACCAGTGCGATCACAGCTATCGCGATGATTACCAGTGTTCGCCGGGATTGGTCTTGGGCCGGTGGCGTCTGTAGCAACTCGGTGGACGGGGGAGGAACCTGAAAAGTGGGCTGAATTGGCGGCGGATGAATCAGCTCAGTTGTCGAGGTCGTCGGCCAGAGACGTTTGCCCAGCGTCGTCAAGCGCAGGGCCGTCCGCATCATGTGGGCGCTCTGATAGCGTTGTGCCTGTGATAAGGCCAGGGCAGTTACGCAGATCGTACTCACATCGCGGCTCAGGCGTGGATTCAGCTCAGTGGGAGCCTTTAGCGGATCGGATTGCTCGTTCACTGCCGCAAACATACGCATCTCAGACGATGCCGGGGCTTCGCCGGTGAGCATATGGTAGAGCGTTGCTCCTAGCGAATAGACATCGGTGCGCTGATCGGTGCCGGTATTGTTGACCTGTTCCGGGGGTGCGTAGCTGCGGGTGTAGCCAAAGATGCTTTTGACCAAGGTTGGTGAGTTGACGGCGGCGCTGCCTTTAGCGAGGCCAAAATCAAGCAGCACTACCCGACGACTCTCGCCACTGATCTTTATATTTTGCGGTTTAATATCGCGGTGGATGATCGGTGGGGAGTAGGCGTGCAGATACTCAAGGATTTCTAGCAACTGGTCGGCGATACGCAGCGTCTCGGCCTCGTCCAGTGGACCTTTCTGATTAGCCAGCACATCCTCAAGACTCGGCCCTGCCACATACTCCATCACTAAAAACTGGTCTTCGCCATCGAAGAAGTGATCGCTGACAATCGGCAGGCCGGGGTGGCGCAGCTTGGCCAGCATACGCGCCTCACGCTCAAAGGCGTCCCGAAAGGTATCATCAACCGTTGTCCGCTGCTTAAGTGCAACGGTTGTTTGAAGGCGGAGGTCAATTGTTTCATAGACGGCACCCATGCCGCCGCGCCCGATCGAGCGCACAATCTGGTAGCGATTGCTGACGATGCTCTGATCCGTAAGTATGTTGTTCATCGAGCAACTCCTCGAACCGGACAGAAATGCGAAGGGCGTGGGGGGTAGCACCGTCTCCCCACGCCCCTCTCCTCCCGCTTACTTCACGCGGAGGTAGGCGATTGCCTTGTGATGGCTGGTCACGCCCTCGAAGCTGATCGCGTAGACACCCAGCGGGAAGCCGGGTTTCGTCGTGAACGTAACAACATCTGAGAGTCCATCCTTGTCAGACGGAACCTGGAACTTTGCTCCAAACACCGTCTGATCGGGGGCGGTGATGTAAACGCCGATGTTCTCACCGACATCAAAGCCAGCGCCAACGGCGGCAAATACCGTGCCTCCTGGACCACAGTTCGGCTTGACGGCTGCGTTCTGGCTTGTAGGCACTCCCGGACTCACACAGGGATCGGGGGGGGTATCGAGGATGGAACGAACCTCGCTACCAAGCAGACCAAGCATAACTTGGTCGCCATGCAACTCAAAGCGGCGGCGCTCAAAATACTGCACCGTATAGAGCTGACCCTGGATCGTCTCCTGGATCTCCGGGGTGACCGGGTATCCTAGCCGGACAAGGCCACCGTTCTTCTGCCAGAACCTGGCAAAGGTGCCACAGACCTGGTGTCCAGTGGGGAAGTTGGCGATGCAGCCCGAGTCGGGGGCCATCTTGTTGCCTTGCTGCCAAGGTCGGCCCTGAATTTCTAGCATCTGGACACCCAGGCGACCCGTGGTCACAGTGCCGTCGGCCTGGATCTCCAGGCGGTCACGCTCAAACCACTGCACCTGGATCGTGCGGCCCTCGACGGTCTCTAGGTTCTGGTCGCGGATGGGGTATCCGAAGATCGGCAGGCCACCGTTCTTCTCCCAGTAGGTGCGGATTGATCCGGAGATACACTTATTCTGGACTTCAGGAAAGCAGCGTGGACCTTGGGCCGAGGCGGTCTTAACTGAGGCAGCGGACAGCAGCAACGTCAGTGCGAACAAGACAACTGCGGTCATCGAGGTACGTCGAATCATGGGTGATTCTCTCCCTTCCTCGTGCATATGATTTTGGACACTATGGCTGGTGCTTGTCGCCTATGATAGCACATTGAATACGCTAATACTATATGTATCGTCCATAAAAACAGAGCTGTTGCAAAGTCACACGCCCGACCCGTAAACGGGCGGGCTCTTCTCTTGGTTGCGAAGGCCGCCTGCGCGGCCTGCCTGAGGCCGCACAGGCGGCCTTCGCGACGAGGAGCCGAGGGCTTTAGCCCCAATACCTTTCACATAAGGAATCCATTGCCGCGCAGCCCTCACCCCCCAGCCCCCTCTCCCAGAACGGGAGAGGGGGAGCCGAACGCACTCTGGTGCAGAATCTCCCCTCTCCCCTGGTGGGAGAGGGGCAGGGGGTGAGGGGGAAAGGTCGGCATGGGATCTGCTTATGTGAAAGGTATTGGCTTTAGCCCCACGGCGATGCGATGCTGGGACTTTGCTCATGCCCTAGGTGTTAACCCTAGGAGTGTGCAACACGTTGGACAAATATGATACAATCAGCGTGCATAAAGCATGAAACCGGTGGCCAAAATCGGGGGCTAAGGCTGTGCGCCTAACCGCCGGTTTCTGTCTGCCGAACACGTATACAATCTATCCAGAGGAGATCACCACCCAATGCGTTATGACATTACCAACATTGAGATTGAAGATTATCTGACTGCGCTGATGCCGCCTCGCGAGCCGGTACTTGCCCAGCTTGAAGAGCGTGCTCGCCAGCAGGGTCTCTCACTCGTTGGTCCCGTTCAGGGCCAGTTCCTTTATATACAAGCGCTGGCGATGAACGCCAAGAAGGCGCTGGAGGTTGGGATCACGACGGGCTACGCGGCCCTTCACCTGTTGCATGCGCTCAAGCAGACGGGCGGGCATTTGACGGGGATTGAGCGTCATGAGGATCGGATCAAAATCGCCACAGGAGTGATTACGGAGGCTGGCCTGGGCGATAGGGTGACCCTGCTGCACGGCGAGTGGACACAACTGCTGCCGACATTGGAGCATAACTACGATCTGATCTTCCTCGACGTCCTGCGCAGTGCAGCCAACTCGGGCCAGGCCACCGAGTCGCTGGATCTCTGTGTGCCCCTGCTGCGCCAGGGCGGTGTGCTGATCGCCGACAATGTGCTCTGTAGCGCCCAGGTGCTTGAGGAGGATGCGCCGCCTGTCGTCCGTGGCATCCAGGAGTTCAATAAGGCGCTGATGAACCACCCGCAGCTTGAGTCGGTGATCATCCCGCTGCGCGACGGTGTGGCGATTTGCCGGAAAAAGTAGCGGGAAGCCTTTTCTAGAGCAAAAGTCGTCCAGCCATAGACAGGTTATGACAAGGAGGAGTCAAGGCTTTAGTCGGCTAAAGCCTTGACTCCTCCTCATTTCATGAATCCCAAAGAATTGCTCTATGCTCTCACAGAAACTCCGGCACCTCGAAGCGATAGCCAATCCCGCGCACCGTCTGGATAGAGCGTGGCCGGGCGGGATCTGGCTCGATCTTCTCGCGGAGCCAGCGGATGTGGACATCAACCGTGCGGCTATCGCCGATAAAGTCAATGCCCCAGACCCGCTCAAGGAGCAGATCACGCGAGAGAGCAATGCCACGGTTGCGGACGAGGCAGGTGAGCAGATCAAACTCTTTATGAGGGAGTGTGAGTTCGTTGCCCTCGCACCAGGCGCGGCGGCTGCTGGTATCAATGCGCAGGGCACCGGCCTCCAGCACCTCGCGGGATCCGGTGCGCGGCTGGCGATCACTGCGGCGCATAATTGCGCGCACGCGGGCCAGGAATTCGCCCAGGCTGAAGGGCTTGCTGATATAGTCGTCGGCCCCGAGTTCGAGTCCGGCGATGCGATCAACCTCGTCCTGGCGGGCGGTGAGCATCATGATCGGGACATCGCTCTCCTGTCGGATGATCCGGCAGACGGAGAACCCGTCGAGGAGCGGGAGCATAATGTCGAGGACGATCATGTCGGGCTGCGCACGGCGGGCCTGGTCGAGCCCCTGCATACCGTCGGTGGCGATAATAACGCTGTAGCCCTCACGCTCCAGATTGTAGCGTAGCGCTTCGGCTAGGGTGGTTTCGTCTTCGACGAGCAGGATAGTAGACATGGGGGGCTGTACGCAGGTTTCCCCACGCGCTCCTTCCTCACAATAAGAAACGCCGACACATCGGCGCTTGCGCGTAGATGGTCGGCGTCAATCGCCTGCTCACACCGCAGTGTGACTCTGGTCGGGGCGGAGGGATTCGAACCCACGACCCCCGCGTCCCAAACGCGGTGCTCTACCAGGCTGAGCCACGCCC
>JBAXMH010000286.1:0-5764 GCA_037134395.1 Chloroflexales bacterium | reverse complement strand
GCAGGTGGAATGCTTTCTCGGGATCAGGGATGAGCCAGTGCGCGGCGAGATACAGGGGTACGTATCATGCACCAAGGCGCGTTAGTAGATGACCTCATAGCGCAACTCTGCGAAGCTCGTTCCGATTTGCTGAACCGACACCAAGCGTAACGGCGGCTGTGTGCGTCGGCGCGGGAAGAGCGGCTTTCCGGTTCTGAGCGTGACTGAGCCGACCTGCACGATGATCTCGTTGAGGAGACCCGCATCGGCGAACTGGCCGGCTGAAGCCTAGACTCCCCTCCAGAAATACCCGAAGACTTCGTTGACGGACTACTTATAGCAATCCTCTCGGAGCCGTGAAGAGAAGTCCAGGCTTCAGCCGGCTAAAGCCTGGACTCCTCCTTCACGACCGGAATAGGATTGCTATAGTCAGAATCAGCCTGATCTGTTGGCTCTAAAAGTGTGTGCAGCAGGTTGGCAATGGCAAAAATCTGTTGCTCGCGGGTGAGGATGCCGTTGTCCTCAAGGGATTTCAGCAATCCTTTCCTGACAAAGCCGTTGTCTGTGGCGTGGCCGTGTGTGTGGACGACGATGCTGCGTTCGCGCTGAGCATCGGCGATGCCTACCCGCAGCACGGCGGTATCGGGCGGTAGTGCGTGGCGAATCACGGCAACTTGTTCAACCAGCGTAAAGCGTCGGCCAAGGTCTGAGATCTGGGTCTCAAACATTTTGATGTCGGTATCCTGCCAGGTGGTGAGTGGCTTACGCGCCACCAGGGCGGCGACGCTCTCGATCCATACATCGTCTGGCCCCGCATTTTCCAGGCGCACTCCAAGTGCCCGTAGCTGGGTGTCGCTGGTTTCGGCGGCAATCTGGCGATAGCGGGTGGTCAACTCAACCTGCAACTCACTGCTATCGAGGGAGATTCCCCCGAAGGCGTGGCGAATCTGCTCACGTACCTCGGCAACGAGGTTTTGGTAGGCCGCTTGCAGTTCATCTAAACCCGATCGCAGCGCCACAAAGAACCGGTTAAAGTGGGCCTCATCGTCGGCCACGCCTGCGGTGAAGGGCGGGAGATCACAGGCGCGGGGAAGCTGATCAAAGAGCAGTTCGTCGGGAGCCCTCGCTTCGATCATGGCCTGCCGAATAGCCTGGGCCAGCGTGCTGATGCGCCGAGTTGTTTTGCTGTAGGCCGGTAGCTTGACCACAAAACGCAGCAGGGGTGTCACCGCATCGTTCAGCGCAAGCTGCCCGTCTTTCTGCAAGGCTTTGGGCGCAAAGGCGCGGGCCACTCGCTCGAATACCGCCACCCGCACGCCGCTGACCTGGCTGTAGCGAAGGCTAAAATTGTTCTGGTTGCGCAGAAACCGCTCAAAGATCGCCATGTCTGGCACGGGTATGTAGTTGCCGTGTTCGTAGAGGGCAACCTGACCAGCATTGGCCATATAGACGGCCATAAAGAACAACGGAAGCAGACCAGCTTTGATCCCGTAGGGCGGGGCCGCAAGCTGGGTGTAGATATCGCTTATGGGACGAGCGGTTCCGACACTGCTTTCAATGAAGAGTTGGATCGTCTCCCAGACCGGATCGATCTGCATGGCGGGGTTGGTGGGCGGGCCGAATCGCCAGACACCGTCACTCTCCTCACGATGAATCCCGCTTTGCCGCAAGACGCTCTCATAGATCGCCCGCTCAGGCGGATAGCCACTTAGCCCAAGCATCTGCTCGTGGGCGTGATCGATCATCGCCTCAATCAGATTACGGCGGGCTTTGGTGGCGGAAGATGAGAGCGTGCGTCGCACGATCAGCTCGTTCCAGATCTGCGGCGCAGAGCGGTAGGTTTCGTCGCAGGCCCGCGATAAGAGCGCATCGAGTTGTTTCTCGTTCGCCACCTGATCGGCCTTCGCTCGCCAATACCAGTGGCTATCGCCCGGCCCGTAGATCTCACCAATGGCAAGATCAAGGCTTTGGCTGGCTTCATCACGGCGCGCTGTGAGTTCGATACGGGCAGCGCGATCATGCTCCAGTTCGGGCTGGGTGTCTAAAACGTGACGCAGGGCGGCCACATCAAGCAGGAGATCGCGCAGCAGATCAACCCGCTGCGGTAAAACCGCAATCAGCCAGGATTGATCCTCCCGCGCCCGGTCTTCCGCCCAGCGCCGTGCAAACTCAAGCGCCTCGTCATCTGCGGGCACGATATAGCGCACCTCGCCATCGGACGTAGGCGGGAAGAGGTTATCGTTCGGCAGATCTAATGCATCGCAGAAACGGACGCTGAAATGGCGCAATGAACCAGTGCGGTAGCTGTGACGATGAGCAATCAGGGGTGTGGGGGCAACCTGTTGCTGGAGCAGACGCACGAGGCTGGTCTGGTCGCCAATAATGCGGCGGGCAGCTTCAATCAGGCTATCGAGATCGAGGTCGCTGCCCTCCCAGAGAACATAGCTCTGGCGGTATATGCGATACACAATAAACCGCTTGTCGGTGAGCAGGGCAAGAATCTCGGTGACAGCGGCAGCGTGCGTATTGTCGTGCAGGGCAAAAGAGAGCTGTTCTCGGCCAGCCCGTAGACCGCGCTGCTGACCAAGGGCACCAAGGATGCCAATCACCGTCAGCACGTCAGCCGTAAGTGGCGCAACATCCGGCAGACGCTCACGCAATGCCGCAACTTCAGCCCAACGCCGCCCGTGCGCTCGTCCGAAGAGGCTTGGCCCCAAAGTTGCCTCAACATAGGCAAAGAGGTGCGGCAGACGATAGATCGGCAGATCATGAGCAGAATCACGCGGCGCTGTGAGCAGAAACTCGGGCAGGCTCCAGGGTTCATGGGCGCTGAGGAAGGCAAACAGCGAACGCTCGTTTTGGGCAAGCTGACGAAAGAGTGTCGGCAGCGCCACTAACACTGTTGGGTGCAGCGGGTACGCCTGAGCAACAAGCTGCGTCCACTCATCGGGGGCGATGTCCGTTGGCCGCAGGCCCAAGGTATCGGCCTGCGAAGCCACCTGTTCAGCCCAGGCACGGCGCTGCTCCGTGTACGGATCATCAGCCGGGCAGAGCGCACGGCCAACCATTCGTAGGATCTGGCTATCGGGTTCGAGAAAGGGCAGATCAATAAAACGGCCCTGCACCTTGCGCCACTCGGCCCGCTTAGTTGCGCCCGCCGTACCAACATAGCGGTCGAACGACTGGTGCAGGATGGTGACAAAGAGGAAGGACGCCTTCTGGCTGCGCGCCGCCATTTCGGCGAGAGTCTGGAGAACAAAGAGATCGCGCTGGTCGTGACGGGCGGCATAATCAAGAAACTGGCCAAGCTCATCAATGATCAGCAGCGCACCACTGTAAGTCTTCCCCTCACCTGCGATAGCTGAAACACGCTCGGTCAGATCGGTAACGTGCTGGGGATCAACCTCAGGATTAGCGGCGGCGGCGGCAAGATCGGCCAGCAACGGGCCAGCAGCAGGGTGTTTGAGCGTATGAAGTGCGCTCTGCGCCGCACGCAGCAGCGCAATCCGCAGCGAGCTATTGTTTCCGCTCACCAGAATGGGCAGCAGAGTGCGCCCTTTGTAGATGATCGGACGTTGCGGAAGATCTTGGGCGGTATGCTCCTGCACCAGTATTCGGCGGCTCTTGTCCACCACACTCAGGAATTTCGCAAGGAAGACACCAAAGGCCGACTTACCCGCCCCATACGGACCAATCAGCGTGAAGGCGCGGCCCGTCGCCTCTGGCTCAAGCCCAGCCATAATCCGCTCAATCGTCTGGATGACCAGAGGCGTCACCTGATAACCGGCCAGACTCGTGCGACCAGCGAAGTCGCGCTGAAGGTGGACGGAGCGCGTGTAGCGAGCCTCGACACGCGGGGGCGCAGGCAGGGTGGTCATCGTAGATCCTCAAAGGTACGGCGCAACAGGGTATCCGCGAGATCGTCCCCGCTGTCGCCGCTCATGTAAACCTGCCGGATGCCCGCCTGATCGTTATAGACCACCTGCCCGCCAGTGAGATCAGACAGAACCATCAGCCGGCTCAGCAGCCCATCATCATCGAGTCGGAAGAGACGACCGGGGGATCCGGGGCTATAGGCAAGGTCGTTGAATGCGGCGATAGACTGGCCGTTTGTCCGTAGAAAGGCCAGAGTAGCCCAGGCAACGAGTGTGTCGGGAAGGCTGGGCTGTGAGCCACTCGCAAGATAGTAGCTGCGCTGGCCAGGACTCTGACGCAGCAATCCTAAGCTGCTCAGCGGACACGCCAAAGCATCCTCGACACCCGCAGCGAGTCGGCGTGCATCAGGCGGCGTATAGGTATGAATGAGGCACTCAATATCACGCTTCATTGTCGCGTCGGAGGGAGCCTTGCCGCCCCGCTCGCTCACATGCGTCTGAATATGTGCCGCAAGCTGAAGTGGGCTGAACTCACCGCCACGCAGCAGATTAAAGGTATAGAACCAGGTAAACGCCGCCTCGGGCCGGGCCGCGATATGCCAGTGCAGCAACCAGCGTGCCGCCGGGGTCACGAGATAAGGGTCCCAGCCATCATCAGCAAGCAGAGCGTGACCAAGGGGAGTAGGCGTGTGATGACCAGCCTCATCACGTTCAAAAACCCCACAGACCCGGCCCCAGAAGCGGATCGAGGCGGCCATATTCTTGCCAACGCCAAGCAGGACAAACGATTCGTCGCGGCTGAAGAGATCGGGGTAATCGGTCACAAGCAGATCGAACGCCTTCTTGAGCCAGCCGCCGCGCAGCGCGAAGGTCTCGTGGCCACTGAAGGTGGGAGAGGAGTGAGGGGTCGTCATAGATAGCGGCTTCAGCATTCTCACCGTCGCCGCAGGGCAGCGCGAGCCTTACGAACGAGCATGATCACAAAGAGACCCCAACCGAGCCAGGCGAGGAAGCCACCGCTAAAGCGCGAGATCAGCAGAGCGAACAGGATCATGGCGCGAACCGCGCCAACAACCAGCCGCTTCCAGCGAATCGTATGCGGCTCCAGATTCCAATTCATCTGCGTGATATGCGGCAGCAGTCCACGCTTGACGCACCCCTTAGACCGTAGCTTGGTAGGGCTATGAGTGCTGTCTCGCTTGATGCCTGCACAGTTGACGACCCGCTGTCGCGACACGACCTACCCTCTTCTGAACACAGCGATCTCGCTCAGACAGGGTGCGAGAAGCATTATAGCACCCCGTGAGCGCAACAGAGCAAAAGTCACCCTGTCCAGCATGGCGTGAGCAAAGTCCTCAGGAACCCGGTCGCCCGGCGACTGAAGGATGCTGTCGGCGAATCGCGAGCCAGCGGCATCGTGTACGCGATGATCATGAAGACAGGCTGCCGATATGCAAGGAGTCTCCCATGACCATGCATCCGCAGGCAATCTACCTGATCCCCGCCGAAACCAAGCGTGTGGCCCGTGCCGCATTCCCAAAGGGCAGCCTGATCATGCGCATCTGCGACGAGATGGGCATGCTGATGACGGATCGTGAACTGGCCCATCTCTTCCCTGCCGTCGGCCAATTGGCCCTCTCTCCCAGTCGCTTGCTGTTGGTGACGATCTTTCAGTTTATCGAGGGGCTGACGGACCGCCAAGCGGCGGAAGCGGTGCGGCGCTGTATTGACTGGGAGTATGCCCTCGCCCTGGAGTTGACCGACCCCGGCTTTCATTTTTCGGTGTTGCAGGAATTTCGTGATCGTCTGCGGAAAGCGGATCAGGGTCAGGCGCTGCTCGATACCTTCCTGGCGACCTGTCGGGCTCAGGGCCTTATCACGGCCCGTGGGCAACAGCGCACCGATGCCAC
>JBAXMH010000285.1:0-5820 GCA_037134395.1 Chloroflexales bacterium | reverse complement strand
GACAGTTGTAGTTTTAATCACCCCCCCTAGCCCCCCCGCAAGCGGGGGGGAATCAGTGCATTGTTCCCCCCCGCGTGCGGGGGGCCAGGGGGGGTGATCGGCGGGAGCCTTTCTGCGAAGAAATTTTCAACTGTAATGATAGCCGATAGCCATTTTCATCGGATGTTATGCGCGAATCACACGGGTGTCTGATATGTATCAACGGCATGTCAATGACTTCATTCCATACGATAGGGTGTTTATGATGCAACCTGGTGGGCCGCCGCCCATGCGGATCGCGCTCTCGCTGATCGGACTGGTCGCCGTGGTCATCTCGCTGACGTTGGCCTACATCAACCCAGTGGGAATCTGGCATTGGGCGCTGCTGCTGGTGGCGCTCGTCTGCCTCGTCGCGTCGCGCCGAGTCCGTTAACATGATATAGTATCCGCAGGTTGTCGCGCCTGTGAGGAGAATCAGATGAGAGTGCGCTTTAGCGCTCGCTCCGATGTCGGCCTACGCCGCGAGGTGAATCAGGACTCCTACGGCGCATCGGAGTTGCCGCAGGCGACGCTTTTGATTGTCTGCGATGGGATGGGTGGCCACGCCGCCGGTGAGGTTGCGAGCCGCCTCGGTGTTGACACGATCATCGCGACCTTCTCCGTCACCGCGCCGCCGGACTCTGCGCTCCGCGATTCGTTTGTGGCCGCGAATACGCAGATCTACACTGATGGCCACGGTAGTATGGGCACCACTGGCGTCGCTGCCCTCTTTCTTGGCAGCAACCTATATGTAGCGAATGTGGGCGATAGCCGGGCCTATATGGTGCGCGAGGGTCAGATCTCCCAGATCTCTCACGATCACTCATTCGTCTCCGATCAGGTGGCCGCTGGCCTGATGACGGCAGAGCAGGCCCGCACATCCAATGTGCGCAATATTATCACCCGCGCTCTCGGCTACCAGCCTGAGGTGCTGGTTGACATCTTCACGCTGCCCCTGCTCCCCGGCGATACGGTGCTGCTCTCTACCGACGGGATGCACGGCCTGATCGAGGATAGTGAGATCGAGGGAATCGCGAGCATGCTCCCGCCCGATGAGGCGGTGCAGCGGCTGGTGGATATGGCGAATACTCGCGGCGGCCATGATAATATCACGGTGGTGATTGCCCAGGTTGATGAGGTCAATCCTCCCGCTGAGAGTGTCGCCACGCCGACAGTAGCCGATGATCCCGCGCCGCCCATCGCGGGGTCGCGGGCCGCCCCTGTTGAGCGCCCGCTCACAAAGATTGGCCTGTTGCTAGCCACTCTGACCCTGGTGGCGCTGATCGCCGCCGGATTCCTACTCGTCAACCCGGCCCCGGTAAGCGCACCCGCCGTCGCTGAAAGTCCCACCCCCTCGGCCCTGCCCTCCGCCTCGGCCCTGCCCTCTGCCTCGGCCCTGCCCTCGCTGAGCCCGGTTCAACCAACGCCCTCGGCCCTGCCCTCGCTGAGCCCAGTTCAACCAACACCCTCGGCCACACTCTCCCGCTAATCGGTACGCCTCACTCGCCAGCAGGCCACGTTGCGGTACAATGGGGGTGCGCGCCATTTGGCGGTCATTCACCCGGCGCGTGTGTCTGTGTCGTCGCAATCCCATCTGGCCGATAATCCTAGCAACCGCATACACCTATGACCGCACCGCTCGCTATTATGGGGCCGCTGCTCGACCACCTCTCCGTCGAGCAGGCCGACATCCTATCCCACGGGGGCGATTTGCTCGCCGCCGACCGGGCGCGGCTGGCGGCTGATCTGCGGGCCAACCTCGCCGCCTGCGCCGCCTATATCCCCGCTCGTCTGGTGCGCGCCCAGCTCGATAACCCGCGCCCCGGCCATACGGGTGGTGCTTTCTGGGATGGCAGCCTGCTCTTCGCCGATCTCTCCGGTTTCACGGCACTCTCCGAGCGTCTCAGTGTTCTCGGTCGCCAGGGGGCCGAGGAGGTGAGTGCGGTGGTGAACCGGCTCTTCGCCGCGCTGATCGCCGAGATCTACGCCCATCAAGGTGCCCTGCTCAAGTTTGGTGGCGATGCGATCACTGCATTTTTTGATACAGAGACTATTGGTAGAGCCCATGCCTCGGCTGCCACCGCCGCTGCCCTGGCGATGCAGCGGCGCATGGGCGAGTTTATCGGTTTGAAGACTCGCGCCGGTACCTTCACCCTGCGCTTGCGCGTTGGTGTCCACAGTGGTCGTGTCTTCGCCGCCGAGGTGGGCGATGAGAGCCATATCGAACTGGTCGTCACCGGAACCGAGGTCAACCGGGTGGCGATGGCCCAGGAGATCGCCGCCCCCGGCGAGGTGGTGATCTCTGATCAGACTGCCGCCCTGCTTGTGGGTGCCCACCTGGAACCACGCACCGCCGGGTTTCAGCGCATTGAACAGTTGCTGTTCTTTGCCCTGCCCCCGCCACCGCCGGATCTGATTGATTTGCACGGCCCTGACGACCTGACGACCCTGGTCGGACTCGCCGCTCGGCTGGCCGCACTGCGCCCCTATCTGGTACGCGGTCTGCCCCGCCGCTTCTTGGACGCTTCCGAGATCGGCCTGGGTGAGTTTCGCCCGGTGAGCGTCCTCTTCGCCAATTTTCACGATTTTAGCGCTATTCTTGAGCAACTCTACACCGACCCCGCCCGCGCCGCTGCGGTGCTTAACGCCTACTACCGCCGCGCCCAGGCGGTGGTTCACCGCTACGACGGCATCGTCAATAAGGTGGACATGTACACCCACGGCGATAAGCTCATGGCCCTTTTCGGCGCTCCTGCCGCCCACGAAGACGACCCCACCCGCGCCGTTCTTTGCGCCCTTGAGCTTGAGCAGGCATTAGCTGAGGCAAATAGAGAAATCAGCACTCTTTTGGAAAAGACAGGAGAAGCTTGTCTCTTCCAAAAGATCGGCATTAACACCGGCACGGTCTTTGCTGGGCGTGTGGGAGGCACCACCCGCTACGAGTATACGGTGATGGGGCCGGCGGTGAACTTGGCCGCCCGCCTGATGTCGGCTGCCGCCGATGGCAACGTGCTGCTCTCGCCGAGTACCCGCGCCGCCGTCGCCAACGAGTTTATCCTCGAAGATCAGCCACCGCTGCGACTCAAAGGTCTCGCCGAGCCCGTCACGCCCGCCCGCGCCGTCCGCATCGCCGACGCCCCGTCCCCCGGCACACGCATCGGTGCTGCCCCCATTATCGGGCGCGACCGGGAGATCCAGCAGCTTTCTGCGGCTGCCGCTGCCGCGCTGCGCGGTGCCGGGCGCGTCTTAGTGTTGGAGGGCGAGGCCGGTGCCGGCAAGAGTCGGATTGCCGAAGAATTGCTCCAGCGCCTGGTCATCTCTAGTGTTGCCGAACCCGCTGCTGATGATCTGGTGCCACCCTTCGAGATCGTGATCGGCGAGTGCCAGAGTTATGATCAGCGCACCACCTATGCCACCCTGCGGGGTCCGCTCTCTGAGTTGCTCCTGCTCAGCACGTGGCGGGTCGGCGATGGGGATCTCAACCAGCATATTGCGGATCGCGTGCGCCAGCTTGCCCCTGATCTGGAGCGCTTCGCCCCGCTCCTTAGCGACGTCCTTGGCATTGCCCTCGCCGAGTCATCCCTTACCTCGGCCCTGAGCCCGCAGCAGCGCCACGACCGTCTGCAAGAATTGGTTGTCGCCCTCTTCTGCGGCGCAGCCACCTATGAGCCGCTGGTTGTCTCGATTGAGGATATTCACTGGGCGGACTCGCCCTCGCTGGAGTTGCTGGGGAGCTTGGCTGCTGCCGCCGCTAACCTGGCGCTGCTCTTAGTGTTTACCTATCGGCCCGATCCGCCCATCCCTGCGCCCTGGGACGAGTTACCGCTGACGCTTCACCTGCGCCTACCT
Organism: Chloroflexales bacterium; assembly: GCA_037134395.1. Taxonomy (GTDB): domain Bacteria; phylum Chloroflexota; class Chloroflexia; order Chloroflexales; family Chloroflexaceae; genus Oscillochloris. Next base: position 1,953 of record JBAXMH010000285.1, on the reverse strand, counting down.
GAGCTGACTCCTGGCCACAGCGCAGATTTGCTCAACGCCTTGCTCGGTGACCAGTCGCCCACGGAGATCCTGCCGCTACTCGACCGCACCCAGGGCAATCCCTTCTTTATCGAGGAGTTGGTGCGGGCTCTCGTCTCAGGCGGCGTCCTTGTTCACGACGAGAATTTTCATTGGCATCTAGCCCGCCCCTTAGCGGAAGTCGCCTTGCCCACCAGCATTGAGGGTCTGCTGATCGCCCGCCTTGATCGCCTCGATGAACCGCGCCAGGAACTCGTCCAGGTGGCGTCGGTGATCGGTCGGCGCTTCCAACGCCCCATCGTCGAAGGTGTCTATGCCAGCCCACCCGATCTCGATGAGAGCCTACAGCGCCTGATCGCGATTGATCTCATCCAAGCCGACCAACTCGACCGCACCCTGGCCTATGTATTTCGCCACGCCCTGCTGCGCGATGTGGCCTACGAGGGTATTCTCTACGCCCGCCGACGCCTCCTCCACAGTCGGGTGGCCCGACGAATCGAGGAGAAGAGTCAGGAGCGCATTGATGATCATCTGTCAATCCTGGCATGGCACTACCTTCAGGCCGAGGACTGGGATCACGCCCTGCACTACCATATGCGTGCCGGTGACCATGCCCAGCGCCGCTTTGCCAACCGCAACGCCCTGGATCTCTATCGTGTTGCCTTGGAGATCAGCCTGCACCTGACGGCCAGTGTCGAGCCACGTACACTGATTGCCCAGGTGGCCGAAATCCACGAGCGTAGCGGCGATGTTCATCTGCTCCTCGGCGAGTATGATCAGGCCGAGGAACACTTCCGTGCAGCCCTGCGCATGGCCGAGGCCGGGATTGATACCGTTGATCAAATCTGGCTACGCATGCACCGTAAGCTGGCCAGTATTGATGAGCGCCGCTCACGCTACGACGCCGCCTTTGTGTGGCTGCGCACCGGTCTGGCCAATAGCACCGACATCCTGCGTGTCGAGACGGCACGCTGCTACCTGCTCGGAGCCGGGATCTATTTTCGGCAGGGGAACTATACCGAGGCGATGAACTGGGCAGAGCGGGGGCTTGATCTGGCTGAGCAGACGCAGAGCCAGGCCGAGCAGGCCCAGGCGCTCAAGCTGATTGGGAATATCTGGAGCGACCAGGGCGATCTCTCTCAGGCAATTGACGCACTTGATCGATCACGCCGCCGCTATGAAGCGATCAACAGTATGGGCGGGCTGTGCGATGTCCTCAACGATCTTGGCCGAGTCTATTTAGCGGCCGGACGCTGGGAGGAGACGATCACAAGCTATGAACGCTCCCTTGAAATCAGCGAGAATATCGGCGATGTACTTGCGGTGGCCCGCACATCGAACAACCTGGCCGTGGTGCTGGTTGGCCGCAATCAGCTTGATCGCGCCGGAGATCTCTATCAGCTCAGCAGCGCCATGTTCGGACGGATCGGCTCCGTTCTCGGTGTCGCTGTCACCACCTACAACCGTGGCGAGGTACTGCTGCTCCAGGGAAGTCCCGCCGAAGCACTGCCCCTCTTCACGCAGAGCATTACCGATTTCGAGCGGATTAAGGCACCCTCCTTCCTCCCCGACGTGCTGCGCCTCGCCGCTGAAGCAACCCTCGCACTTGGAGATCCCGTCGCCGCCCACGACTACGCCGCCCGTGCGCTATCGGTGGCCGACGAACTCGGCATGGCGGCGGAGGCCGCCGTGGCCCGCCGCGCTCTCGGTCAGATCGCCCTCGCCAGTGATGATCTCGCTACTGCTCGTGATCAACTCACCCAGAGTCGGGTCGCCCTGGAACAGCTCGATAACCGCTATGAACTGGGCAAAACGCTCTACCAGATCGCCCGCCTCGCCCGTACGTGCCACGATGATCCGGCGCTTGCCCATGCCCGACTGCGCGCAGAACAGATCTTTACCGAGCTTGATGCAACCCGAGACCTTGACCTCATT
>JBAXMH010000284.1:0-5858 GCA_037134395.1 Chloroflexales bacterium | reverse complement strand
CGGGGAGGCGGCGGCGTTTACGTTTATTGCGCAGGATTACGACGAACTGGTAGACAGCCCCTTCGAGTGCGGGACTCAGCGCGTCCTCACCTTTAGCGTTGATGATGTGCCGCACGAGATTGTGATCTGGGGGCGAGGGAATGAGGATGAGGCCCGGCTCATTGCCGATACCCGGCGGATCGTCGAGGTGCAGCGCGATATGTTTGGTGGCCTGCCCTATCCGCATTACTGTTTTATCCTGCACCTCACCGACGGGCGCGGCGGCGGACTCGAACACCGCAACAGTGTCACCAATATGGTTGACCGCTGGACATTTCGGCCCGATCAATCCTACGAGCGGTACTTGTCGCTCACCAGCCACGAACTCTTCCACGTCTGGAATGTGAAACGGCTGCGCCCAGCGCCCCTCGGCCCCTTCGATTACCGCAGCGAGAACTACACGCGCATGCTCTGGTTTGCAGAGGGGGTGACGAGCTACTACGATAAACTGCTGCTGGTGCGGGCGGGGCTTATGCGGCACGAGCGCTACCTGGAGAAACTGGCCGACGAGATCCTGAGCCTCCAGAGCCAGCCGGGTCGTCACCTCCAGAGCCTTGAGGAGAGCAGCTTTGACGCCTGGGTGAAGTACTACCGGCCCGATGAGAACAGCGCCAATACCAGCATTTCCTACTACCAGAAGGGAACTCTGGTTTGTTTGGCCCTGGACATGGAGATCCGTCGGCGCACAGGCGGATCGTGTAGCTTAGACGGCGTGATGCGCGAGCTGTACAGACGCTACCCGATGAGCGGGCCGGGCATCCCCGAGAACGGCGGGGTGCTGGCGGTGGTGGAGGAACTGGCCGGTGCGCAGGATGGGTTCTTCCGCGATTTCTTCGCCCGCTACATTGCCGGAACCGCCGAGATTGACTACACATCCGCCCTCGCCACCGTTGGCCTTGAGCTGCGCTGGAGCCACCGCCAACCAGGGGAAAACGGAGCCGCCCCGGCATGGCTGGGGCTGAAGTTCAAGCGCCAAGGTGAGCGTACCCTGGTCGCCTCGGTACGCAGCGATAGCCCCGCCTACGCCGCCGGGATCTATGCCGATGATGAACTGCTGGCGATGGACGGCTGGCGTGCGAACCAAGATTGGCTCAACGCACGGCTGGCCGAGCGCGTCCCCGGCGATACGGTACGCCTAAGCCTCTTCCGCAACGATCTCCTCATTGATGTGCCGGTTGTGCTTGGCGAAGCTCCCTACGACAACCTGACCATCGTCCCCGTGACCACGCCTGTTGCCGCGCAGCAGCGGGCCTACCGCGAGTGGCTAGGGGGATCAGAGCGAGGATGATTGCCAGTTCCTTCCAAGCCCTCGGGGTCGCTCGGCGTGCGGTGTCGTGGACGGGTCGCCAGTACATCAAAACGTGCGTCGCTCATCGTAAAGCTGCGCCGTCCTGTCCAGGGTGCCGGCGGGGCCACGGTAAAATTGGCAAGCGCGGCGGCAGCCTCCTCGTAGTTCACTCGCCAGCCGCGATAATCGCGCCAGGCACTATCAATCGGCTGCTCAATCGGCACATTAGCGGCCCGCATATGCTCAACGCCGTGCATAAATGCCTCAAACGACAGATCAAGGGCGTCGGTGGGAAGTGGATCTTCATTCACCGGATGTCCGGAGATCCGTGCTAGATGGCGCATGGCGACGTAGCCTGATCGCAGGCACTGGCGCGCCTCTGGTGGTGCGTGATGCGGTGCAACGGCCAGATAGAGCGCGGCAGCATCTAAGATGGCTTGGAGGCTCACCACCCACGACTCGTGCGGATCCGGCGAGCGGAAACTCATCAGCCAGGGGTAACTGGCGTGCGACTCGTGGATGTCTGCCGCCCAGTTCTCCCAGGCGGCAAACAGCGCGGGCAGGGTCGTCATGCCCTGGATGAGTTGGTGGCGAGCCAGAATCTCTGGCCCCCATGCGGGGACACCTGCACGGCTGCTCAGCGCCGTCACCAGAGTCTCGCGGCGGTTGTAGGCGCTATAGATCGTCGGCAGATAGCCGATTTCCAGCGCCACGACGATCATGCCGGTGGCGGCTGCCGTAAATTCCAGGATGGTCGCTCCCCCCTGCGGATCATCTGCCAGTCCCAGCGTGGTAAACGACGATCCCGCCAGCCGGAGGCAATCGCCAAACGTCCCGCCCACCAGCGGCCACAACATCAGAGCGTAGCCGATCAAGAACATCGTCATCCAGCTCACCAGCGTGGCAAGCATAACGAATGGGCCGAGCAGGGCCAGGATGCGATCCTTCTTCACATACTCAGCCTGACGATTGGCGATAAACAGGAAGATGGTGCGGACAACTTCCAGTGTAGCGAAGGCGATGAATGAGCGGTTGAAGCGGGGCAGGATGATCGTACCAATCATGCTGCGCCACGTCCCAATGATCAGGATGAAACCAAGGACAAAGCCGATCCAGCGAAAAAACAACTCCATAGATCTCCTCACGCGAGGCGGTGTTCAGTCAGGGTAGTGGTAATGCTCTGGCCGCCGACCTCAATGTAGATCTGGCCCTCGGTCACCGAGATCTCAAGGCTGGTGCGGCGCTCGACAGCGGCGACCAGGGCGGCCATAAAGCGGGCGTCGAGGGCGAAGATCGGAATCGTTTCGGCGCGGTGGATGCGCTTGCCGGCCAACTGCTGCTTGAGGACCTCGGGGTTGCGGTGGGTGTAGATGACAACCCGCGCCGCCTGCTTGCTGGCCCGATGCAGGCGATCCGCGTCGGGCATGCCCACCTCAACCCACACGAGCATCTGTCCGGTGAGATCACGTACCGCCACAGCGGGTTCGTCCCCGGCTGCAATGCCCTGGGTGAAAGCAATGCCTTCGCGGTATTCTAGGCAGTAGCCGATCACCCGCGACAACATATACTCCATCGTCTCTGATGGCTGTCGAGCCACCCGCAGATCGAGCGACTCGTAGACACCGCGATCCATATTGGACAAATTAATAGCAAACGTGTAGATCGTCGCTGTCTGTGCCATAGGAAGTCCTTATCTACCTTGAGCCCTCACCCCTACCTCTCTCCCACCAGAGGAGAAGGGAGATTCCGCAGCAGGACGCCTCCGGCTCCCCCTCTCTCATTTTGGAAGAGGGGGCTGGGGGGTGAGGGCTGAGCGGCGGAGGACTCCTTAATTTGGAAGGTATTGATGCTAGACAAGATTCGTAAATACTTTACAGTTCAGGCCAGAATATGGCATCCTGATGCGCTCGACCTGAAACCTGAAACCTCGCACCTGAAACCTTGTCCTAATACGCAAGCAACTCCTTCACCATTGCGGCGGTGACGGTGTGGTGGGGGTATGGCGGCGGGGTGCGGCGCGGGTAGGTGCGGTTGCTGAGGATCACGAGGGCGGCATGGGTGGCGGGCAGGAGTACCAGGACTGGCCCGGTGAAGCCGGTATGCCCGATGCTGCCGGGTGGGGCCGCGCCCATAAAGCTAGATCGGTCGCGCATCCATCCTAATCCGCTGTGGAGAGGTTTACCGATGGTGGTATCCATATGGCCGGTATGGTCACGGATCGCCAGGGCGACGGTGGCCTCGCGCAGGATCTGCTGCCCGCCCCATGCCCCATCCTGGAGCCAGAGCGTGGCGAAACGGGCCATGTCGGCGGCGGTGCTGAACAGCCCGGCGTGTCCCGTCACTCCGCCCAGAGCGTAGGCGCTCTCGTCGTGGACGACGCCGTGAACAATGCTGCCGCGCCATTCAAGATCTATCTCGCTCGGGGCGATCCGCGACTGGAGCTGCGCGGGCGGGCGGAAGCAGGTTTCGGCCATGCCCAGCGGGCCGAGGATGACTTCGCCCATGACACTATCGAGCGGCGAACCAAAGGCCGCCGCTACCACATCGCCCAGCAGCATGCTGCCGATATTGGTGTACATGGTCATGGTGCCGGGCGGGTGGGCGGGCATGAGCGCGTAGGCCGTGGCACGGATCGCGTCAGCACTCGAATCGCGCAGGGTCGAGAGGCGCAGATCCAGGCCAGAGCTGTGGGTGAGCAGGTGGCGCACGGTTATCTCGCGGGCACGGAGACCGGGCAGAAAGCGGGCCACCGGGTCGTCGAGGCGGATCAGGCCGGTGTCGTACAGAATCAGCGCCGCCGTAGCGGTGAAAAGCTTGGTCAGCGAGGCGAGATCGTAGATCGTGGTCGGAACAACCGGCTGCGAGCCGGGGTCGCCGTACATGGTGGTTCCATACGCGGCGTAGTGGGTAACCCGTCCGGCGTGTTGGGCGTAGACAACCGCGCCGGGGAATATTCTCGCGGTGATCGCGTCAAAGGCGAGGGCGTCAATCCTGGCGGATGGCATCTCTTCTCCGATGGGGGGTGGTTTTGTTGCGTTCTTTGCCTCAGAATTATCGGAAGATGTGCCTCATATGTCAAGTTGCGCCTCCACGGGCTTATACAACCCATTGACAGATGCTGTTGCCGGGTGTATCGTTGCATCCCACTCTACCTCGCTGGCACGTGACCGGGGGTACCGCCAGCGAAGTGCGACGCCTGCGTGATATGGATCGTCCCCATGCGCAGCGTACGCACGATCGCGTATAATGATTCTCCTTGTCTGATTGATATTCATCGCTGGCACCACATCCTCCCGGTGGTACTCCGTGCCAGTGTGGATTGGGTGTCAGTGTCTATGCACCTCCTCATTGTCGAAGATGAGGCCATTATCGCCCGCGACCTCGCCACTACGGTCGAGTCCTTTGGCCACGCCGTCATCGGGGTGGTCGGTTCGGGCGAGGAGGCGCTGGCGCTGGTAGCGGCGCAGCGACCGGATCTGGTGCTGATGGACATCCGCCTGTTCGGCCCTCTCGATGGGATCGCCACTGCCCAGCAACTCCAGGCTCAGCAGTCCATCCCGGTGGTCTACCTCACCGCGCACGCTGATGATCAGACGATGTGGCGGGCCGCCGCCACCCACCCTGTCGGCTACCTGCTCAAGCCCTTCGACGAGCGCACCCTTTGGAGCATGCTGGAGATCGCCCACCACCAGCAGCAGATAGAGCGATCGCTCCAGGCGGAGATTCTCGGTCGCCGCACGGCGGAGGGTGCGCAGCGGCAGGCTGAGGCAGCGCTACGCGAGCGCAATATGCAACTGGAGGCCATGCTCCGCGCCCAGGAGTCTCGCACTGCTGAACTGCACTTGCTCGGCGATCTCGGTCGAGCGCTGACGACCTGCGCCACGCTGGAAGATGGTTATGCTATCGTCACCCGCACGGCGCAGCAGCTCTTCCCGGATGTGGCGGGGGTTCTCTATGTGCTACGCCATACGCCGCCCATCCTGGATTCGGTCATCGCCTGGGGAACTGTATCCCACCCCAATGCACCCATGCCCCCAGCAGGCTGCCGGGTGCTGCGCGAGGGGCGAATCTTCCTCGGTGTCGAGACCTGCGGCTGCTGCCGCTGCGACGCGCTCCCGTCCGGCCTCTCCCCCGAGGCTCTGTGCGTGCCGCTCTCGGCTATGGACGAGACCCTCGGGGTGCTGCATGTTCATCTCCCGATCACCACGTCAACCGGCGCGGAGGGAGCGCTCCGGCGGCAGCTCGCCCTGGCCTTCGGCGAGCAGGTAGCCCTCGGTCTCGCCAATGTGCGCCTGCGCGCTACCTTGCGTGAGCAGGCCATCTGCGACCCGCTCACCGGGCTATTCAACCGGCGCTACCTAGAGGAGACCCTGACTCGCAAGCTGCATCGTGCGACGCGCAACAACTACCCGGTGGGTGTAATCATGCTTGACATTGACTATTTCAAGCAGATCAATGACACCTATGGACACGAGGCCGGTGACACGGTGCTGCGCACGCTGGGCGAACTGCTGCTCAGCATGGTGCGGGC
>JBAXMH010000283.1:0-5870 GCA_037134395.1 Chloroflexales bacterium | reverse complement strand
CCGAGGTAATCATGCCGGCAGGGTTAAATAGGACGTTTGTCTACCTGCCGTTCGTTAGGCGCTAGAAGTGACGTTGTCACACATGTCACGCCGAGTGAAGTGAAGCGTCCCGGCGATTCTCATCATCGCTGGGACGCTTCGCTGCGCTCAGCGTGACAAGGAGCCTTTTGCGGTAGGCCATGGTTCAATCCAGCTTTACAGTTTGGGCTGCGCGTCGTGCGGGCTTCCAGCCCGCCAGATGCGCGTCGGCAGGCTGGAAGCCTGCATGACGAACTGTAAACCTGAAACCTGGCACCTGAAACCTTGTCTTAAGGCTCTACAGCTCAACCAGAGACTGATGCCATCACCTGTTGTCGAGAACATACACTTAAGGAAGGAGTAAGCAATGACCCTCTGGAGTACTCTGCCGATCATCCCAATCATGATCGTGTTGCTCTGGCCTCTGGTGCCGGTGCAGCAGCGGCCGCGCTGGGTTGACTTCATGCCGGCCACAGCCCTGATCCTACTACTCCTCGACTTGCTCGTTGACGGCTATCAGCCGCTGCTGCTCGGCGTCTACGCCTTCGGCCTCATCCTGTTCCTGTCTACCCTTGGTCGGCTACGCCCCTCCGCCCCGAAGACGATTAAACATCGGGTCTGGGCAGGGCTGGGCGGGGTACTCGCGACGATTCTGCTGGCGGTGTGCATCATCCCACCGATGTTGATCCCGATTAGCTATACGCCGGCTGAACCCACCGGCCCCTACGGCCTCGGCATCCTCACCTACGGATGGGAAGATCCGAACCGGTTGGAGCCCTACACGCCTGACCCCGCCGATCACCGCCGCATCGCTGTCGAGATCTGGTACCCAACCGATACGCCACAGCCGGGAGCCCACGCCCTGGCGGGTGCCCCGATCTCGATCAAGCAGAGCAGTTATCCACTGGTGGTTTTCTCGCATGGCGCGACCGGTGTGCGCAGCGCGAACACCAGCGCCTACCGGGAACTGGCCAGTCGGGGCTATATCGTCGCCAGCATTGACCACACGTACATCTCCTTCTACACGCGCTTCCCGGACGGCAAGGGCGTCGCTGTCAGCCAGCAGTACATCAACGAGCTTACACAATCAATGTCAGACCAGATCAGCGAGGCTGAGGATCTTCAATTGATGCGCGGGTGGATGAACCTGCGCGTCGGCGATATGCGCTTTACCCTGGACAAAATCGCCGGGCTGAACAGCGGCGCAGAGCCGAACCCGCTGGCGGGGCACATTGATATGAACCACATCGGCCTGACTGGCCACTCGATGGGCGGGGCGACCGCCGTCGCAACCTGCCGCCAGGACGCCCGCTGCACCTCCGTGATTGTGATTGACGGAACGTTGTTCGGCGAGTATGACCCCAGCGCGGCGAGCAGACGCATCATCACGGAGCCTTTCCTGCGGCCGCTGCTGATTGTTTACAACGCTGACTACTACAACACCGATCCCGGTCATCAGAGCTACGCCACGGACATCAACGTCTTTGATCACGCTATCGCACCGGCATACAGCGTGATGATACACGGGGCCGGGCATCTGAACTTCACCGATCTGCCCGCTCGCGCACCGCTGATGATCCAGCTGATGGGGCAAGTCATAAAGAACAACGACACAAAGATCGGCACGATCGATCCGGCGCGCTGCACCGAGATCCTCAACAACTACATCGTCGCCTTCTTCGACCAAACCCTGAAGGGCGAGGCGTCCCCGTTGCTGGCTGGGAAGCCGCCCTACAGTGAGGTGGAGGTCACCACGCACGCTGTGCAGTAATAGTTCAGATGTTCTACTGGACTTTACGGGCCATCTCTTCGCTTAGACATGGTTCAGTCCAGCTTTACAGTTTGGGCTGCGCGTCGTGTGGGATTCCAGCCCACCAGATGTGCATCGGCAGGCTGGAATCCTGCACGACGAACTGTAAACCTGAAACCTGGCACCTGAAACCTTGTCTTACGATTGTCCCAGCCCGTGCTGCATGGCGATCACCGCCGCCTGGGTGCGATCTGTCACCTCCAGCTTGGCCAATAGGGCGCTGACATGGTTGCGCACTGTCCCCTCTGAGAGATGGAGCCGGGTGGCGATGTCGGCGTTGCTGAAGCCGTGTGCTATCAGGCGCAGCACATCTACCTCGCGTCCGGTGAGCTTGTCGGTGATCTGTGTGGCGGGCTGGGCATGCTGTCCGGCAACCTGGCCCAGCAGCTTGCCCGCCACCGCAGGATCAACAAATGCTTTGCCCTCAACCGTGCCGCGTATCGCTGTGATCACCTCGGCGCGTGGGGTATCTTTGAGTAGATACCCCGCCGCCCCGGCCCGGATGGCGTCAAAGAGCCACTCGTCATCATCGTAGGTGGTTAGCACCAGCACCTTGATCTGCGGCCAGCGAGCGCGGATCTGGCGCGTCGCCTCAATACCGTTCATCCCCGGCATCTTCAGATCCATCAGCACCAGATCGGGCTGATGCCGTTCTGCCAACTCCACAGCCTCGGCCCCATCCTGTGCCTGTCCCACCACCCGCATATCCTTTTCCAGTCGCAGCAATAGCTCCAGGCTGTCGCGGATCAGTGCTTGGTCATCGCAAATCAACACCTTCATGGGTTATTTCCTTCACGGTGAGCAATATCGTCGTTCCCTGCCCCGGTTGGCTCGTGATGCTCACTGTTCCGCCGACAAGCTGCGCCCGCTCGCGCATCCCGGCCATGCCGAAGTGTCCTGCCGCATCCGCTTGCTGCGGGCTGAATCCGCACCCATCATCGCTGATCCGCAGGGTGATACCGCTGTTGATACTCAGGTGTACCGTCAGCGTCTGGGCATTGGCGTGATGAGCCACATTGGCGGTGGCCTCCTGCGTGACGCGGTAGAGGCACTGCTCCAGCGCTGCGGAAAGCGGAGGCAGGCGCTCCGGTAGCTGTAGATTCAGGCGCAGGTTGGCCCGTGTAGCGGTCTCGGTGGCGATTTGGCGTAGAGCCTGGATTAACCCCAGGTCGTCGAGCGGGCTGGCCCGCAGCGACTTCAGCGCCCGCCGAGTCTCTTGCAAACCGGCACGGGTGACACTCAGCGCGGTGGTCAGCATGCGCTGCGCCGTCGCCGGGTCTACCTCCCAATAGGCGTTGATCGTCTCTAGCTGTACGCTCAGTGCGCTAAGGGTATGAGCGAGTGTGTCGTGCAACTCACGGGCCATGCGGTTGCGCTCGCGGCTGATGGTCAGATCTTCCTGCGTCGCCGCGTAGTTGATCAGTTGCGCGTTGGCCTGGGCCAGGGCGGCTTGCTGTTGCTGGAGCATACGCATCAGCGTGCTGATGAAGTAGCCGACCACCAAAAAACTGATGGTCTGCATGATCACCACGGTGATCGGCGGCAGCAGCGACGGCCCGCCGGGCCGAAAAAAGAAGAGGTGCAGCCCAAGGGTCAATACAGCCATGCCGCCGCTAAAAAATATCACCATGCGCCAGCCATACTGCCATGCCGTGAGAACCAGGGCCATCACCAGCAGCGGCATCGTCCGCACCAGCATGGCTTCCGGGCCACCGGACGGGCTGGGCGGCAGCCACATCAGCACCATTTGTGACATCAATACCGGCACCACCGACAGGAGTCCAATCACCAGCGGCACATACGCCCGTCCGAGCCAGGCCCGCCCCGGTGGCCAGAGCGCCATCCCCAGGACGACCAGCGCATCACTGGCATTGATCAGATAGTACCAGGGCGGAAAGATCGGTCGTATGTAGAAAATGCGGTCAATCACCAGCAATGCAAGCACATACCCCAGCCAGAGCCCGGCGGTGACGGGCAACAAAGTGATTGCGTTGGTGTGGGAGTCGCGTGTGTGCATTGGCCAAGGTTTCGGGTGTTAGACAAGGTTCGCAGATACTTTACAGTTCTACCCCCCCTAGCCCCCCGCAAGCGGGGGGGGACAATGCATTGGTTCCCCCCCGCTTGCGGGGGGGCTAGGGGGGGTGATCGGCGGGAGCCTTTCTGCAAAGATATTTACAACTATCGCACTATCGGCTATCGGCTATCGGCTATCGGCTATTTTCGCGTCGGCACGCCTAAAAAAAGGAACGCCCACGCACGCCTGATTCGATGATAGCACGGAAGCCCGCTCCTAAGCCCGTGTGCGCCGTCATGGATGTGACCTGGCACCCGTGACATTTGTCACGATATCTGATGATCACGATCACGGGTTCTGTCCTGAGATCGTGACACTCCACACATGCGTGCGGTGGCCGTAGGGCATAGACTAGGCGCACGTCACTACATATCATCAGGAGGCCACCATGAAACACTCACGCGCACTCTGGCCCATTGCTCTGCTCTGCTGCACCCTTATCGGCCTTACGCTGCCGGATCGGGCGCATGGGATCGCGACCAGCGCCACACCGAGCGCAACCCCGTTGCCAACGGCGAAGGGCACCCCGCCGCCCGTCGCTGGCACTCCCGCACCGACTGCGCAGTCTGGCCCCGGCTCCTTCACCATGACCCAGACCCTCTCCGACAACGCCCAGGGCATGACCATCGCCTTTGACGGGCTGGCCTTTCTGACTGGCACCCTCGGCGCGGACTCGTTCTTCCCACCCGGCAAGGTCGCCGATTTCTGGGGTTTTCAGTATCTGCGCGATAACGACCCCAGCGAGATGGGCCATAACACCGATTTCCTGACCAACGCCTCGCTGAATATGCTCACCGTCCTCAGCTCCGACCAAAAGGCGCAACTGATCACGCTGGCCAAGGCCCAGGTAGACTCGATCAATCAGTATGGGTACAAGCGTTTTGTGCTGATGACCGCCTTCCGACGCCTGCTCACCGGCGATCTGCCCACCGGCACCACCGGCCTGGATGTTGAAGCGGTGAAAACCTTCTCAACCGAGCTGTATCACCTCGACGGTGAGATCAGCTACGCACGGGCACAGGTGATGGGCAACATCCTGGCGAACCTTGATACCACGCAGCGTGCCTACCTCGATGGGATGGTTGGCAAGGGCATGACCTCGTGGCCGACGGTTACAGAACCGGTTGAGCTGCGCCCGCTCAGCCAGGATGAGAAGGTTGCGGTGATGACCTACGCGGGCGACTTATTCAGTTGGTACGCCGGTTCGATTGACGCCGATGTCTACTTCTGCCCCGAGCGCCAGGGTACCTACTTCGGCTCCTTCTACATGAAGGACGCGCCCGCCGTCGGCAACCCCGGCTACAGCATCGGTACGAACATTACCGCCGATCTGGGCAACGCCTTTCTCGCCGCGCTCACCCCGGCCCAGGCAGCTCTGGTCACGGATTTGGTGACGAGCCAGAAACCGGCGCTGTACGAAATTGTTGATCGCCGGAAAGACGTTTCGACCCTCCTGCGGCAGTTCATCGCGGGCCAGACCCCGGACAGCGCCACGGTGTTGAGCCTGATGGATCGCTATGGCGCGCTGGATGGCGACATCATCGCCCGTTATGCGACAGCCTTCGCCCAGGTTGGTCAGAGCCTCAGTGCCGACCAGCAGACGCAGCTCGTGAAGCTGCGCACCGACTTGCTCAGTACGCTGGCCTATCCCACAGGGGCGTACCTGTTTGCACAAGCCATCCCGCTGCCGAGCGTCATCTCGACTGATTTCCTCTTCACGGCGATCTCGACACCGACCGTGACGACGACCCCAGTGCCGACTGTGACGACCTCGGTGCCAACAGCCTCCGGTACCCCGGCACCGACCCGCACCGGCACGCCGCTGCCGACGGTCTCCGGCACCCCAATGCCGCCGACCCGCACCGGCACGCCGCTGCCGACGGCATCTGGTACCCCAATGCCATCCATTACTGCTACCTCCGTACCGACGGCCTCCGGCACCCCGCTGCCACCAACCCGCACCGGCAC
>JBAXMH010000282.1:0-5892 GCA_037134395.1 Chloroflexales bacterium | reverse complement strand
CTCAGCCGGATCACACCCCTACTTCCCCAGCTTATACGGCACACTGATGATCGTCTTGCCACGGCCAAACGTCAGCGCCGCCCGCAGGATCAGGCCGGTCTGATTGTGCAGCAACTGTTCCCACCAGTGGGCGGGCACGAACTCGGGCAGGAAGATCAGCAACTCGTCGTCCCCATAGAGATCGTCAACCTGATCAATGTAGTGCAGCAAGGGCGTGACCAGCGAGCGAAAAGGCGACTCAAGGATCACCAGGGGAATCTCGCAGCCCCACTCGCTCCAGCGGTCGCGGATCTTGACGCTGCCCTCCGGATCGAGGTTCACCATCACGGCGGTGGCGTTATCAGGGGCCAGAGTGCGGGCCAGTTGGAGGGCGGGCAGCACACCCTTATGAATGCCACTCACCAGGACGATGGCGGTGATCCGACGCACCGCCTGCGGCTTAGAGGCATTACTCAGCGAGAGCTGCGCGGCGATGCTCTGGTAGTGTGCATGAATGGCATCGAAAACCAGCACCATCAGCGGGATGAGAACAAGCACCGACCACGCCCCGTGGGTGAACTTGGTGGCGGCAAGAACGATCAGCACCACGGCAGTCAGTACCGCGCCGATCCCATTGATCAGCAGACCTCTGCGCCAACCCTGTTCACGCTCGCGTAGGTGGTGCCGCACCATCCCGCTCTGCGAGAGCGTGAAGGAGATGAAGACACCAATAGCGTAGAGCGGCAGCATCGCGATCTCATTGGCCTTAAAGATCACCACCAAGATTGCGGCGAAGAGCGAGAGGACGATGATTCCGTTCGAGAAGACGAGCCGGTCGCCCTGGCTGGCGAAATGACGCGGCAGAAAGCGGTCTTTGGCCAGCAGCGAGGAGAGCCGGGGGAAGTCGGCGTAGGAGGTGTTGGCTGCCAGCACCAGGATGAGGGCCGTAGAGACTTGGATGATCGTGTAGATGGGGCCAACCCCGAAGACGCTGCGGGCGATCTGCGAGATCACCGTCTCATGAGTCAGGTCGTTGGGGATGGCATGGAGTTGGCCCGCCAGCCAGGTGATGCCAAGGAACATCGTCACCAGGATCGCCGCCATCCAGGCCAGGGTGATGGCGGCATTCTTCGCCTCGGGCTGCTTGAAGGCCGGGATGCCATTGCTGATCGCCTCGACTCCGGTGAGCGCCGTGCATCCAGCGGCGAAGGCGCGCAGGATGAGCCAAAGACCAATCGCATCGCTGGCGTTAACCTCAGGGGCGACTGACTGTACGACCGGGCGAGCAAAGCCGAACAGCGTGCCGATCAGACCCCAGCCCAGCATGGCGACGATACTGATGATAAAGACATAGGTTGGGAGCGCAAAGATCGCGCCGCTCTCCTTCACTCCGCGTAGGTTGGCCAGACCAACGACCAAAATGCAGAGGAGCGAGATTTCAACCGAGAAATTTTCCAGGCCGGGAAAGCCCCAGTTTCCGGCAAGGGAGGTGATGGCGGCAACCCCGGCTGAAATACTCACCGCCACGGTGAGTACGTAGTCAATCAGCAAGGCGGCGGCGGCGATCAGGCCGGATAATTTACCGAGATTCTCGTGCGCGACGATATAGGCGCCGCCACCATTGGGGTAGGCATGGATGGTTTGCCGATACGAGATCGCCACAACGATCAGCAGGGCGGCGATGCCGCCAGCAACCGGCAGGCCCATACCGAGGGCCGATGCCCCGGCAAGGATCAGCACGGAAAGAATCGCCTCAGTGGCGTAGGCCACCGACGAGAGCGCATCTGACGAGAAAACTGCTAGGGCGGTGATCTTACGCAGCCGCTCGTGATGCTGCTGCTCAGTGGCGATTGGCTTCCCGATCAGCATGCGTTTGAATGACGTAGACATAGCGTGGATCGCTCCTCTCCCTTACATGCTTGGCCCTCAGGGCGCACAAAAACACGCCGACTCGTCATCGGCGCGAACCGTCTTCTGCTCGTTCCTGTCGTCGTTGGCGATGATATGCCGCTGGAGCGAAAATAGCCGATAGCCGAACATCAGTTGCGCACGAATCGCACGGCCATCTGGCGCGAAGTTGTCTTCCTAAGAACGGCACCCTCTGTAGTACGGTCTGATTGTAGCACCGGGATCAGGCAATCTCAATCGGGTTGGCGTAAAGATGTTGTAAAAAATAAGGAGGATTCACCGTACCTAGACCCCCAGCGTACCGATGGTATAATGATGAGAGTAGTAGAGTGTAAGTAACGCTGTCACGCTGAGCAAAGCGAAGCGTCCCGGCACGCATCATCATCGCCGGGACGCTTCGCTTCGCTCAGCGTGACACTATGACAGCGTTGAGTGAACTATTTTTGTGTTAACTCACGACGAGATTCAGCAACTTCCTGATCACTACCAGATTGCGCATATCCGAATTGCGCCAAATATCGTTCTGGCCCCTATGGCCGGAGTGACGGATAGTGTCTTCCGGCGCATGATCCTGCGCATGGGCGGATGCGGCTTGGTGAGTACGGAGATGACCAACGCCGCCAGCGTGAGTCCGAAGGCGCTCAAGCGCCACCATTTGCTCGACTTCTACCCCGAAGAGCGACCCCTGACCATGCAACTTAGTGGGAACGAGCCGGATCTGGTGGCCTTTGCGGCGGCCCGCGTCGAGCAACTCGGTGCCGATATTATTGACATCAATTGTGGCTGCCCCTCGCCCAAAGTGACCGGCGGTGGCCACGGCTCGGCCCTGCTGAAGGATCTGCCCAAGCTCGGCCAAGTGCTGCGTGCGGTAAAGGCCGCCGTGAGCATCCCGGTGACACTCAAGTTTCGTGCCGGGTGGGACGAGGCTCGCCTGAACTTTCGTGAGACGGCGAAG
The DNA here is from genome assembly GCA_037134395.1 of Chloroflexales bacterium. GTDB lineage: Bacteria > Chloroflexota > Chloroflexia > Chloroflexales > Chloroflexaceae > Oscillochloris. The sequence goes on along the minus strand of JBAXMH010000282.1, from coordinate 3,050 downwards.
ATTGCGGAGGACGCCGGGATCGCGGCTCTGGCTCTGCACCCGCGCACGAAAGAGCAAGACTACAAGGGTCAGGCCGACTGGAGCCGGGTGGCCGCTGTGAAGCAACACGTGGGCATTCCGGTGATCGGCAGCGGGGATGTGTCCGACGCGATGGATGCTCTGATCCGCCTGCGCGATAGCGGGGCTGACGGGGTGATGATTGGGCGGGCGGCGATGGAGAATCCCTGGATCTTCATGCAGATCGCCCAACTCCGCAGCGGCGTACCAATGTTCGAGCCGACACCTGCCGATAAGCTGGCCTTCCTGCATAGCTACGTCAATCTCTGCCTCAGCGAGATGCCGGAGCGTCTGGCGCTCAACAAGCTCAAGCAACTGATCGGCCAGTTTGCTGTAGGATTGCCCGGCAGTGCCAGCGTGCGTGCTGGCGTTCATCGCAGCAGCAGCGTGGAGAACGCCCTGCGGGCGCTGGAGCAGTTTTTTGAACCCTACATGGCCACCGTTGTGTAGAGGCTGCCCTTATGCACGATGGCTACATTTTTACTATCGGCATCTGCGGCAGCGCCAGCGGGCTGGCTCCGGCGTGCCTCAACGCGATGCTGGCAGCCATACCCCCGGTGAAGCGGGCGGCTCTGCTCGGCGAGGTGCTGCTGTTCGATGGTTTGCCCTGCCTCGATGATCCGCTGGCTGACCCGATCCGCGCCGATATTGCCGACGCCGAACTGCTGATCATCGTTACGCCGCTGATGGGTGGCGGCATCTCCGATCGCCTGCGCGCCTTGGCCCGCGCCGTGGTCGCTGTGCCGCCGCCCGCCCGCCCGCGTATTGCAACCTTGGTCGCCCTTGGCCCGCAGCATACCGCAGCCCTCGTCTCCCTGCGCCGTCTCTGCGCTGCCGCTGGAGCCACTATCGTAGGTGAACTTTGGCTGAACACCAAGGACTCGCTCGGTGATGAGGCTTGCCAGCAACTCGCGGATCTGGCTCGTGCCGCCTACGCCCAGGCCCGCAACCTCGTCCCCGAGGCTCTGCCCCAATGAGCGAATCGTACCCGCTGCCCGCGATCCCGGCGGCGAAGAGCGCCATTGGCGACGAGTTGCTCTATCTGCTCTTCGCCCGCCGCTCCCTCCGCCATTTTTTTGATCACGTCTGGATGCAGAGCGTTGGATCGCTGCCCGCGAAGGGTCAGGGGCCATTCATCTTCTACCTCACCCACACATCCTGGTGGGACGGCTACATCATGATGCTGATCCACCGGCTGGCCCTGGGGCGAGCCTTCGACAGCTACCTGATGCAGGAGGAGAAACAGCTCCGCGCCTACCGATTCTTCACCTGGTGCGGAGCCTTCTCGGTGAACCGGCATAACCCGAAGGACGCGGCGAGATCTCTGCGGTACGCGGCGAATCTGCTGCGCGGGGGCAAAGATCGGGCACTCTATATTTTTCCGCAGGGGAAGATCGCCCACAGCGACCAGCGGCCCATGATCACCTACCCTGGCGTGGCCCGCATCATCGCTCTCACGGGAGATGTCACCCTCTGCCCGGTGGCGCTGCGCTACGAGTTTTTGGGGCAGCAGTGGCCGCACGCCTTTATACGGATCGGCCCGACCCACCGGCCCACGAACCCCGCCGATATGAAGAGCACCCTCGCTGAGATCACCCGTGGGCTTACAGCCGCTTCCGACGCCCTGCGCGATGATGTCGTGGCGGGCCGGATTGACCGCTTTAGGCCGCTACTGTGCGGGCGGCAGGGCATTGATAAGACCTTCGACGCCTTCCTGCGCATGATCCGGCGTGCGTAGGCTGCTGTGCCTCCTACGCACCACCGACCTCCTCGCCAATACGGCGCACCATGCGCGGCAGCAGCCGCCAGCCGAGGAAAAGCATAATCAGCGCACCGATAAAGGCGGCCATCACTTGGCCACGAGCCAGGTTCACCAGCACAAACATCGTCAGGTTGGTCAGGTAGAGCGTGAGTGGTAGCCAAGGCCAAAAGCTGGGAACCACTGTTCGTGTTGGGGCTCGCATGCGAGCCAGGGTTGCAGCGCGGCGGCGCTCCAGCAGTACCAGCACCAAGATCACGCTCGTACACCACCAGGCGGCAAAGTTTGTGGTAGGGATGCCATAATAACTGCTCTGTCCGCTGTCATTCCAGGTCCAGTAGTGGTTGATATTGACGGCGAAAGGCTCAATCGTCACATCAAGCAGCAGGGCCAGAGATGCTGCTGTGAGAACCTTTGTCACACTGACCCGCACATCATCCAGCACAGCACGGTCGGCTCGTGCTAACACATGCTCGCTTGTGCCCACAGCAGCACCGACGGTCAGCAGCCATGCGAAGGGAATAGCCATCGGCACAACCCCCCAAATCTTCGGCTGGAGAACTTCCGTGTACGTGTAGAAACCGAAGGGAAAGCCGGTTGTCGCCCCAATATGCTCCACCAGCCAGGCCAGAAACAGGATCAGCACCGAGGCAACCGCCCCCCAGCGTGAGAAGTTGATACTCAGCCAGAGGCCCATCAAAGTGCCTTGAACGATCAGCAGTGCGCCGCCCATCCAGATGGCCCACACAGGGACGCGATCTAGTGCCACGAGGATAATCGAGCCGGGATAGAGAAAGACATAGACGCCGAACAGCACTACGGAGAGCAGAGTCAGTCGCGGCGAGAGCTGCTGCATGATCAGGCTATTCCTACACTAGATGACAGATTTGTAGCATCACATTCTATTATAAAATCGGTAATATAGCCTGTCAAAGCCCTGAGCCGTTTGCTCCTAACGAAAGATTCATTTGCCCTCATGAGGAGTAGTATGATATGATCCGTGATCATCTCTTTAGCAGAAGAGCAGCGAGCTACGGACAGTTGCCCGCCTGCGCGAATCAGACCACGGATGATTGTGATATGTGGTGAGACAAGGTTCGCAGGTACTTTATAGTTCCACCCCCCTAACCCCCCCGCAAGCGGGGGGGAACCAATGCGTTGTTCCCCCCCGCTTGCGGGGGGGTTAGGGGGGGTAGGGCATGCCAAGACTGTAAAGTAAAAGTGGCCACTCTGA
>JBAXMH010000281.1:0-5919 GCA_037134395.1 Chloroflexales bacterium | reverse complement strand
ATTCACGCCTGACCACGCAGCGCAGGCATGGGCGGCGGAGTGGATCGCCACAAACCTCACCCCCGGCGAGCGGCTGGTGGCCATCCACCCCGGTGCGAGCGGGCCGACCAAGGCATGGCCCCCCGAGCGCTGGGCCGCCCTGTCCGACGCCCTGGCCGCGCAGAATCTGCGCATCGTCCTTACCGGTGGGCCTGCCGAGGTTGATCTGGCCGCCCACATATCCCGCCTCATGCGCCACCCTGCCCTGAGCGTCGCTGGAGCCACCGGCATCGGCCAGTTGGCCGCCCTGCTCGGTCACGCCGCCCTGGTGGTTGGTGGAGACACCGGGCCGCTACACATCGCCGTCAGCCAGGGTGTGCCCACGATCCACCTCTTTGGGCCAAGCGACCCCGGACGCTTCGGGCCGTGGGGCGACCCGACGCAGAATATCGTGCTGCGTGCCAGCGTGCCATGCAGCCCGTGCAGCAGCTTCGATGTCTGCCCGCGCCACACCGACCCGGTCGAGTGTATGGATCGTATCGCCCTGAGTACGGTGCTGCGGACGGCACATACGTTGCTGAAACGGATACGGTAGTGCGCCCAGACTGTAAATGGGCGGGCTCGATCTACGAAGGCCGCCTGCGTGGCCTGTCTGAGGCCGTGCAGGCGGCCTTCGTAGATCGAGCCGAGGGCTTCAGCCCCCCGGCGAGTGTTCGCGAATGGCGCTGCAAAATCTTATCTGAACGCAAAAAAGGCACGTATGTACTGAAATTTCATGGCTTTGTGATGCGCTAAAACAGGGTTGGAAATTCTGAAATGCCGTCTAAGGCTTCTATATCACCTAGGGGTCTTGACAAGGGCGGTATACTGCGTTCTGACGGGAAATAAGCGTTTATGCGTGTTACGGTATAGAGGAGGGCTGCACTGATGCAGAAAACTGATTTCATCAAGGCCGTGGCCGAGAAGGCAGGCGTTTCACAGAAAGAGACGAAGCTCGTCGTCGACTCAGCGCTCGACGTGATCACCGAGGCTCTGGCCAAGGGTGAGAAGGTCACGCTGACCGGCTTCGGCACCTTCGAGGTTCGCTCACGGCAAGCCCGTGAAGGCGTAAATCCACAGACCCGCGACAAGATTCACATTCCGGCAACCAAAACACCGGGATTCAGCGCAAGCAGCACGCTGAAGGACGCGGTGAAGGACTAGCTCCCATTAGCGTTATGCCCCCTGCTTATCAACGGCAGGGGGCGTTATTATGTCGGCCAACCCTCCCTGCGGTAGCGGCGCGAGGTTTTGACACGCCAGATATTACGCCGTATACTTCTTTACATATCATTGCGATATTTCTTTCGTTATGCTCACCGTTATCACTCAGATCGCCTATCCTCTCCAATGTGCCCTCACAGATGTCCATGCGATTCGCGCATAGCACCCGATGAAAATGGCTGCTGATGCCCGACTTTCGGCTATCGGCTATCGGCTATTTTCTCATTAGGCAGCAGGTTCGCTGCGCCGTACTGTACGGTCCCTCGCCTGCCCTATGCGAAGGGAGGTGGTTTCCCCGCGCATGATCTCCACGCGCCGATACTCCCCTACGTCGGCGAGGTACCCGCTGTGTCACCAACAGGTTCTGGTTTGTTTTTAGGAGGACTGAACGACAATGCGTACTTTCTCCAAACGCTCGGTCGCTGGGCTTATGGCGCTTGGCCTATTTATTCCCGTCCTTGGCGCATGTGGCGGTGCCCCCGCCGCCGCCCCGATCAAAGAGACCGTGGTGGTCATACAGACTGCCGCGCCCCAGGTTCAGACGGTTATTGTGCAGCAGACGGCTGCTCCTGCCGCAACATCTGCGGCGACTGCGCCAACAGCCCCGGCTGCGCAGGGTGAGTTCACCACGCCGCACCCCATCCTGAGCGACCTGAAGGTGCGACAGGCCATCGCCTATTGCACCAATCGCCCCGAGTTAATCTCGTCGGTCTACCCCTTCCTCAGCGCCGATCAGCAGACTGGCCTGCTGATGGATACAAATGTGCCGAAGGGCCATTGGGCAGAGGCCACCACGGGTATTACGACCTACCCCTTTGATGCGAAGAAGGGTGCCGCACTGCTGGAAGAGGCTGGCTGGAAGCTGGACAAAGACCAGACGGTGCGCGCAAATGCGGCCAAAGACCCGCTCTCGCTGAGTTTCACCACGACCGACGCCCAATTCCGCCGAACCTGGTCAGCCGTCTTCATCCAGCAGATGGCTGCCTGCGGCATCCAGATTGTCCCGACCTACGCCCCATCCTCGTGGTGGTTCGGCACCAGTACCGGCCTGCGCCACCGTGATTTCGAACTGGGTGGCTACGCCTGGGTAGGTGAGCCTGATCCCAAGGGGCAGACGCTCTACTCCTGCAACCAGATCCCGCTGCCCTCCAACGGCTGGGTGGGCCAGAACTACATGGGCTGGTGTAATGACACCGCCAACAAGGCGATTAACGCCGCCAACAACACCCTCGACCGCACCGAGCGGGCGAAGCAGTATGCGATCTTCGAGCAGGAGTTCACGAAGGATATCGTGAGCCTGCCGCTCTTCAACCGCACGGAAGTTGCCGCTGCCAGCAACCGCGTCCAGGGCTTTAAGCCCAACCCCACCGAGTACTACACCGCCAATATCGGTGAGTGGAAGCTGAAGGATGGGGACACGGTGGTGCTAGGCTTCACCCAGGAGCCATCAACCCTCTGGGCGACGATTGAGAGCTCGGCTTCGCAGCGCATCCCGGCGTACCTTATTGGCAGCGTCGGATACACCAAGTACAGCTACGATTATCAGGCTGTTGATCTTAAGCAACTGCCGAAGCTCGACAACGGTGGCGCCACCAACACCGATGTTGAGGTCAAGGCCGGTGAGAAGGTTTGGAACACCGACGGCGAGCCGGTCGCCCTGGCCCCCGGCGTCAAGGTGATCAACGCTGCCGGCGAGACCGTCACCTACGAAAGCGGCACTGTGAAGATGAAGCAGCTCGCAGTGACCTTCGAGTACAACGCGGGCATCAAGTGGCAAGACGGCAAGCCGCTGGTGAAGGCCGATTTTGAGCTTGCCCGGAAGATTGACTGCGACCCCGATTCGGGCGCGCAGGACTTCACGATCTGCAAGTCAACGGCCAAAGTTGATTTCCTGAGCGATACCAGCTACACCGTCACGTACCTACCGGGCGTGCAGTGGCCCGAGTATTTCATCTACTCGATCGGTGCGTACCCCGCGCATCAGGTGTTGAGCGATGGCCGCAAGCTAGCTGACGTACCGGCCAAGGAGTGGCAGACTCTGGCCGAGATCACCGAGCATCCGCTGAGCACTGGCCCCTACGTCATTGACAGTTGGGTCAAGGGTCAGAGCATGTCCTTCACGGCCAACCCGAACTACTACAAGGGCGCGCCAGCCATCAAGAAGGTGGTGATCAAGTTCATCGCCGATACCAACCAGGCTGTAGCCCAGTTGCTCACCGGCGATGTGGACGTCCTCGGCCCGGAGACTCTGGGAGCCGGTGCTGAGGTGGAAACCGTACTGAAGGCTGCCGCAAAGGGCCAGGTACAGGCAACGACCATCGCCAGCCCGACGTGGGAGCATATTGACTTCAACTTGTTCGTGAAGTAGGAGTCTGGCTCTCACCCCAATCCCCTTAATACAAGGGAGTCCGAGTAACGTAGGGGCGGCTCGCGAGCCGCCCCTACCTCAGCCGCCCCTGTAACGTAGGGGCGGCTCGCGAGCCGCCCCTACCTCAGCCGCCCCTACCTCCATGAAAAATAAAGCGAGCTGGCTATGGCTGCATTTCTTGTGCGTAGACTCCTCCAAATGCTGCTCGTCACCATTGTGGCCGCGATCTGCTCCTACACGTTGCTCTACATCTCTCCTGGCGGGCCGATTGATACACTGCTCGCCGAGCGTCAGAACAGCGGCGCGAACCGCGTGAGCCAGGATGATATTCAGCGGGTGATCGAGCGATTTGAACTCGATCTTTATATGCCCGTGCGATTCAGTCGCTGGCTGCTGGGTTGGCCAAAAGCTCCGATCTTTGGTAGTCTCGGTTCCGACTGGGTGGTTGGCTGTACAACCCCTGGCAAGGTGCGCCTGCGCTACCCCGATGGCCGTGTCGAGATTGTTGAGGAGGGCTGCGAGAATACCGTCACCTTGGCCGAGCTTGAAGGCCGTAAGGTCAGCAACGGCGTGATCTTCGGCGACTTCGGCGAGAGCCAGGTGATGCTGCGAGGTCGGCCTGTCACCGACCTGATTGGTTCGCGCCTGCCCTACACGCTCTACCTGATGGGCGCGTCAATCGTGCTGGCCCTGCTGATCGGCGTGCCAATTGGAGTCTACTCGGCGGTCAAACAATACTCGCGCTTCGACTACACCATGACTACGATCACGTTTATCGGATCGTCGTTGCCCAGCTTTGTCTTTGGCATCTTCGCTGTTTTGATCTTTTCAGTTTTGGCTAAGCAGGCTGGTCTGCCCTACCTGCCCTCGGGCGATGCGGTGGGCGTGCGCAATTACGTCATCCCGCTGCTGGGCGAGATCCAGGCTGGCTCGTTCTTCGACCGCTTCTTGCGGGTGCTAATGCCGTGCGGCGTACTGACCTTCATCAACCTAGCTGGCTGGAGCCGCTTTGTGCGCAGCAGCATGCTGGAGGTACTCAGCCAGGACTATGTGCGTACTGCACGGGCTAAGGGTGTTAGCGAGCGTATGGTGATCCTCAAGCACGCCCTGCGCAACTCGCTCATCCCCTTTGTTACCCTGCTGGCCGGGGTGCTGGCCTCACTCTTCGGCGGCGCGCTGATTATCGAGACGGTCTTCAACTGGCCGGGCCTGGGACGGCTCTACATTGATGCCCTTGGCCGTAACGACTATAATGTCGCCAACGCGCTGCTACTGATCAATGTGGTGCTGCTGCTCGTCGGCATCCTGATCACCGATATTTTGTACACGGTTGTTGATCCACGCATCCGGCTTGGGTAGGGGGAACCTATGGCGATGACCACGGCCATTCCGACCGGCGAGCCAAAGACGACCGCGCCCGAGAGCCAGCTTTCAATTGTGCTACGGCGTTTTCGTAAGCACCGTCTGGCCATGTTTTGCATCGGCTTGCTGGGGGTGATGCTGCTACTCTCAGCTTTCGCGCCGCTGATCGCACCCTTCCCACGCGATCAACTTAACCTGAAGGCCAACTACCTCACTCCTTTCAGCACCGACGTCGCAGGCAAGCTACACGTCTTCGGCACCGATCATCTTGGCCGTGACTACGCAACTCGCCTGCTCTTCGCCTCACGGGTTTCGCTCGGTACCGCCGTCTTCTCCACACTGATCTCCTCGATCATCGGGATTGTGCTGGGCCTGCTGGCCGGTTTTTTTGGCGGCTGGATTGACACGATCATCAGCCGCACCCTGGAGATCGTCGCCACTTTTCCCACGCTCTCGCTGCTGCTGATCGTGGTGTCTATTTTTGTCGGGAATGAGAAGAACATCCCATTCCCGTCATTCGTTACCTCGACGATTTCATTTCTTTTTGCGGTGAGCGAGCGTGAGGCCAAGCTGGTGCTGATGGTGAACCTCATCCTGGCCTTCTTTGGCTGGACAACCACATGCCGACTGATGCGCGGGATGGTTCTCTCGGTGCGTGAAAATGTTTACATTGACTCGGCGCGGGCTTTAGGAGCCTCGAACCTGCGCCTGCTGGCCCGCCACGTCTTCCCCAACTCCTTGCCGCCGATGATTGTGGACTTCACCCTGGCGGTGAACGGCACCCTGGTAGCCGAGTCGGCCCTGAGCTTCCTCGGCTTTGGTATCACCGACCCGACACCGACCTGGGGCAATATGCTCGGCTACGCCCAGAGCTATATGTTTCAGTACCCCTGGATGCCGCTCATCCCGAGCCTGCCCATCCTACTGGCCTCGGTGGCGATTAACTA
>JBAXMH010000280.1:0-5933 GCA_037134395.1 Chloroflexales bacterium | reverse complement strand
ATAAGGCCGCCTAAAGGCTCGACTCCTTTTCATAACCAGTTTAGGATTGCTATAGGCCAATCGGTCGAGCAAGCGGTTGAGGTGTGATTCATTCCACCCTATTGGGTGGTACAATGCACACACTACCCACACATTTGCCTTCGATTTTTGTCTAAAAACAACACCGTAGATAGACATCACTACAGATGATCGGTAGATTATGATATGTATGTATGTATGTATGTATGTATGTATGTATGTATGTATGTATGTATATTATTCCGACACATTAATGACAATACCTTCGCCAATTAGGTTCAGCGGATAACGGATGGATACGCCCACGCTCTGTGACAGCGACTTCATGGTTGTAGCGAAGGTATTGACATACGCCAATGAACACCTCATCCGAAACCATTGCACAGCTCCACGCCGAGAATCAGCGCCTGCGTGCCCGTATCGCCGCACAGGAGGCCGATACCACGCGCACACCTGCGATCATCAGCGACATCACATTCGCCCCTCCGATCTGGCTTAATGTCGTAAGCGATGCGATCTTTGTCACGGATGCGCGGCACCAGATCGTGTTTTGGAACCGGGCTGCCGAGCAGATCTACGGCTGGTCGCATGCGGAGGTGGTGGGGCGACCAATCACCGAGGTGATCAGGGTCGTGCGCTACGTCAGCGGCGAGAGCATCGCGTCTGTGCTGAACACGCTTATGACCACCGGCTCCTGGCGCGGCGAGGTGATCCATCACACCCGCAACGGGCACGAGGTAATCGTCGATTCATTGGTGCATCAGATCGCCGATAACCAGGGTACGATCGCGCACTACGTTGGCATTCATCGCGATGTCACCGCACGGGTATACGCCGATGCCGCGCTGCGTACCGCCTACGCCCAGATCGAGGCCCACACGCGCAGCGCCATCGAACACGCGGCCCGTCTCGACAGCCTACTCGCACACGCACCCATCGGCATCGCCTTGCTGGATACGGAACTGCGCTACCAGCACATTAACGTCACACTTGCCGCCATGAACGGGGTTGCGCCGGAGGCGCATCTGGGTCGCACCATCCGCGAGGAGCTGCCCGGACTGGTGTTAATGGTGGAGCCGCCCTTCCGTCAGGTGCTGACGACCGGCGAGCCGATCCTCAATATCGAGATCTGCGGGGAGAACCCGGTGGCCCCCGGTGTGTTCCACATCTGGCACACCAGCTACTTCCCCGTGCGCGCTGCCGATGGCACGTTGCTCGGCGTCGGGATTATCGTTATGGACGTCACCGCGCAACGGCAGGCCGAGCAGGCACGCGACGCCGAGCATCAGCAGCGCGAGGCCATTTTGCAGACACTGGATGTGGGGGTACTGGTTCTCACGCCGGACGGCAAAGTCACGGCGATTAACCGCGCTGCCTACGAGTACATGGGGATCCATGCGCCAGTTACTCGTGAGACGATACCGGATATGATGAAAGCCTCCTCGATCACACTCTGCGGCTCAGATGGAATTCCTCTGTCGCCCGCGCAGAGTCCCGCTGCGTGTGTGTTACGCGGCGAGCGGTTCCGCGATCTGGAGATGAGTCTGCGGGGACACGATGCAGGAGATGTGAGCTGGCTTTCATTCAGCGGGGGGCCGGTGTGTGATGCCGATGGCACGCTGGTATTGGGGGTCGTTACCGGCCAGGACATCACCTCACGCAAGCGGGCGGAGGACGCCGTGCAGGCCCAGGCCGATGCGCTGATCCGCACGAATGCCGAACTGACCCGTGCGCTGCGGGTCAAGGACGAGTTTCTGGCCATGATGAGTCACGAGCTACGCACCCCGCTCAACGGGATACTGGGGATCAGCGAATGCCTTGACGAGGGTGTTTACGGGCCAATCAGCGCGCCGCAGCGCCAGGCAATTACCACGGTGCGGGAGAGTGGGAAACACCTGCTCGCGATCCTCTCCGACATTCTCGACCTGACCCGCATTGATGCCGACCTGGCGCATATGGATCTTCATCCGGTTGATGTGGACAGTATCTGCGAACTGGCACTCCAGATTGTGCAGAACGCCACGCAACAGAAGGATGTCCACCTGCGTTACCGCCAGGAGCACGGCGTTGCAGATCTGTGTGCCGACGAGCGCCGATTGATCCAGATTCTTACCAACCTGCTCACCAACGCGGTCACGTTTACGCCGTCAGGCGGGACGGTTGGCCTCGATGTGACGACAGATGTGGAGCAGGAGTGCATCCAGTTTGTGGTCTGGGACACCGGCATCGGTATCGCCGAGGCGGATCTGGGGCGACTGTTCCAGCCATTCACCCAGCTCGATAGCCGACTGAGCCGGTTGTACGAAGGTACGGGCCTGGGGCTGGCACTGGTGCGGCGGTTGGCGGAGGCCCACGGCGGGCGCGTGGATGTCACCAGTATACTGGGGCAAGGGAGCCGTTTCACCGTGAGCCTGCCTCTGCGCGAGCGAGGAGAAGCGTAGGGTATCTGTACACATGTGGTCGGCACACGCCGGCGGTGGCGGGTGCCCGTACCTGGCTCAAAAGAGGGCGATGGGCCAATACGATGTGCCTTCGCTGCCCACCGCTGCTGCTGCCTAACACCTCATGCGTAGACCTGCCGCCTGATCTCCCCCTCCGTGCTATACTAGCCGCCGGAAAGCCGTCCGACTCGGAGGATCGCTATGGGATTCGAGGATGTGATCATTTTTCCCGGCAGCAGCAGCCGTGGCCTCACCGAGCGTATCTGCAAACACCTCAACACCTTGCCGGGCAAGAGTGAGACAAAGATTTTCTCGGAGGGGAATACGTTCGTGCGCGTACTCGAAAATGTGCGCGGTCGCGAGGCGTTCGTTGTTCAGAGTACCGTCTTCCCGACCAACGATAGTTTTATGGAGTTGCTTTTCTGGATGGACGCCCTGAGTCGGGCCAGTGCCGCCTCGGTTACGGCGGTTATTCCCTATTTTAGCTACGCCAAGGGTGACAAGAAGGACGAGCCTAGGGTGAGCATCCGCGCCCGCGTCTGCGCCGACTGCATTGAGGCGGCCGGGGCCGACCGCGTGGTGACGATGGATCTGCACGCGCCGCAGATCCAGGGCTTCTTCCGCATTCCCGTAGATAATCTGTACGCTCTGCCGGTACTCTGCGATCACATACACCGCATGAACCTGCCCAATCTGGTGGTCGTTTCACCTGACGCGGGATTTGTTAAGGCGGCCCGTCGCTATGCCGCCTATCTGGGAGCATCCCTGGCTATCGCCAACAAGGAGCGCCCCGACCATAGCGAGAACGCCGAGGTGCTGGAGATCATTGGTGATGTTTCCGGCAAGACGGCCCTGATCGTTGACGACTTCACGATCTCCGGGGGTACTCTCGCTGAGGTTGCCCGCCGACTGAGCGAGGCTGGTGCGGTTGAGGTCTACGCAATGGTAACCCACGGCGTCTTCACGCCCAGTTCAATCGAGAAGATTGATAACAGCCCGCTAAAGAAACTCTTCTTCACCGACACGATCGAGACTCAGCCGGTGCAACTCTCGCCAAAGATGGAAGTGGTCTCGGTGGCCCCGCTCTTCGCTGAGGCCATCCGACGGATCTACACCCACGAATCGATTAGCGGGATGTTCCCTGAGTAACAGGGAGAGCTTTGGCGGGACGATATTCGGGAGATACCTATGACCGCGCAAGAACCATTGCGCATTGGCGTCCTGACAAGTGGCGGGGATGCGCCAGGGATGAACCCCGCCGTGCGAGCGGTCGTCCGCACCGGAATCAGCCACGGCTGTGAAGTGTACGCAATCTATGAGGGTTATCAGGGGATGATCGAGGGTGGTGCGCTGATTAAGCGCATGGGCTGGGACGACGTGAGCGGCATTCTGCACAAGGGCGGCACGGTCATCGGTACTGCCCGCAGCACCGCGTTCCGTACCCGCGAGGGTCGCCGTCAGGCTGCCGCTAACCTGCTGGCCCTCGGCATTAATCGGCTGGTGGTGATCGGCGGCGACGGCAGCCTCACCGGGGCGAATATGTTCCGCCAGGAGTGGCCTATTCTGCTGGCTGAACTGGTGGCCGAGGGCCGGATCAGCGCCGCCACCGCTGCGAATCACCCCTTCCTGGGAATCGTGGGCATGGTCGGCTCGATTGATAACGATTTCTGCGGCACTGATATGACTATTGGTGCAGATACGGCCCTGCACCGGATTACCGAGGCTCTCGATGCGATCAGCTCGACGGCGGCCAGCCACCAGCGCACCTTCGTGATCGAGGTGATGGGCCGCAACTGCGGCTACCTGGCCCTGATGGGCGCGATCTCCGGCGGCGCGGACTGGGTCTTCATCCCCGAGCAGCCTCCCGAGATGGACGACTGGGAGAGTCATGTTTGTGAGGTGCTTCAGGCTGGGCGCAGGAGCGGACGCCGCGATAGCATTGTGGTGGTGGCCGAGGGTGCCCGCGACGGCAAAGGCAACCCGATTACCGCCGACCAGATCAAAAATCTGCTTGAGGATCGTCTCGGCGAAGATACCCGTGTGACCATTCTTGGCCACGTGCAGCGCGGCGGCGCGCCCAGCGCCTTCGACCGCTGGATGAGCATGTTGCTCGGCTACACCGCCGTGCTTGAACTGCTTAACGTCACGCCTGAACACGAGCCGCAGTTGATCGGCATGCGCGAGAACCGTGTCACCCATGTGCCGCTGATGGCCTGCGTGGCCGAGACCCACGCCGTGGCCGAGGCTATCTCCGCTCACGACTATGGGCGGGCGATGGAACTTCGCGGCGGCAGCTTTAGCGAGGCTCTGCGAACCTTCGCGACCCTGGTGAAGTCGCAGCCGCCCAAAGATCACAGCGCCCCACGCCCTCTGCGCCTGGCGGTGTTGCACTCAGGTGGGCCGGCTCCTGGTATGAATACCACTGTGCGTGTGGCGGTGCGGCTCTGCCTCGATTACGGTCACACCATGCTCGGCGTGCAGAACGGCTTTCAGGGTCTGATTGACGGCGACATCCACGAGATGAACTGGATGAGCGTGAGTGGCTGGGCCACGATGGGCGGTGCGGAGCTGGGCACCGACCGCAAAATTCCCCAGGGAGCCGATCTCTACCAGATCGCTCGCAACATCGAGCGCCACAGTATTGATGGTATCCTGATGATCGGCGGCTGGTCAGGCTACCAGGCATGCCATAAGCTCTATAGCGAGCGACATACCTTCCCAGCCTTCAACATCCCAACGATCTGTCTGCCGTCGTCAATTGACAATAATCTCCCAGGTACCCAGCTAAGCATCGGTGCCGACACCGCCCTCAACAACATTGTTCAGGCGATTGACCGGATCAAGCAGAGCGCCGTCGCCTCGCGCCGCTGTTTTGTGGTTGAGGTGATGGGCCGCGAGTGCGGCTACCTGGCCCTCATGAGCGGCCTCTCCAGCGGTGCCGAGCGGGTCTATCTCCCCGAAGAGGGCATTACGCTGCACGACCTTGAACACGATGTGAACGAGATGAACAACTGGTTCAAGCAGGGTCGGCGTGTGAGCCTCGTGATTCGTAACGAGAAGGCCAACCCGATCTACAGCACCGGCTTTATCTGCTCACTCTTCGAGGAGGAGGGCGGCGAACTGTTCGAGGTGCGTCAGGCCATCCTCGGCCACCTCCAACAGGGCGGCGACCCCTCGCCCTTCGACCGCATCCAGGCCACCCGTCTGGCCGTGCGCTGCGTTGAATTCCTCATCGAGCATGGCGGTCGGGGCGAGGCCAACGGAGCGTTCATCGGCTACAAGAGCGGCAAGGTACAACTGCTCGATATTGAAGATATGCCGCGCATGATGGACATTGAACACGCTCGCCCCCGCGAGCAGTGGTGGATGTCTCTCCGTGATGTCGTGCAGACCCTCAACCACGCGCCAGAGTAGGCGGCAGGCGGCAGGCGGCAGGCGGCAGGCGGCAGGCGGCAGGCGGCAGGCGGCAGGCGG
>JBAXMH010000279.1:0-5974 GCA_037134395.1 Chloroflexales bacterium | reverse complement strand
GCGAGCAGGGTAAGCTGCGCAGCTTTGTGAATGTCTATGTTGGCGACGAGGATATTCGCTACCTGGAGGGCGAGGCGACGCCGGTATCCAGTGGTGATACGGTCAGTATTATCCCGGCGATTGCGGGCGGAATCTCGCGGCGATAAGCACATACTCCAGAGGTCTGTTATGTCTGATCTAAAACTCTCAAACGAAGAGATCGCCCGCTACTCGCGGCACCTGATTATGCCCGAGGTGGGGATGACCGGCCAGCGCAAGCTCAAACAGGGCAGCGTGCTACTAGTTGGCACCGGCGGCCTCGGTTCGCCCCTGGCCCTCTACCTGGCTGCCGCCGGGGTGGGCCACATTGGTCTGGTAGACTTCGATGTGGTTGACTCTAGCAACCTCCAGCGCCAGATCGTCCACGGCACCAGCACGGTTGGGATGGCGAAGACCGAATCGGCCAAGCGCCGCCTCGCCGACCTCAACCCGCTGGTTGAGGTGACAACCTACGAGACCCAGATCACATCGGAGAATGCGCTTGACCTGATGCGCCCCTACGATGTGATCATTGACGGCACGGATAATTTTCCGACCCGCTATCTCACCAACGACGCGGCGGTGATGCTGGGTAAGCCGAATATTTACGGCAGTATCTTCCGGTTCGAGGGCCAGGCTACCGTCTTCCACCCCAAAGAGGGCGGCCCCTGCTACCGCTGCCTCTACCCCGAGCCGCCCCCCCCCGGCCTCGTGCCCAGTTGCGCCGAGGGCGGTGTCCTTGGCGTGCTGCCTGGCGTGATCGGTACCATCCAGGCAACCGAGGCGATCAAGTTACTGACCGGGATCGGCGATCCGCTGATCGGTCGCCTGATGCTCTACGACGCGCTCTCCATGCGCTTCCGTGAGCTAAAACTGCGCCGCAATCCCACCTGCCCTGTCTGTAGTGAGTACCCGACGGTCACTGAATTGATAGACTATGATCACTTCTGTGGGATTGTCCCTGAGGTGAACACGCTCGGCAGTCAGTACGAGATCACGCCACGTGAACTGGCCGCGCTGCTACAGACCGATGATCGTCCCTATTTGCTGGATGTGCGCAATCCTAACGAGGTGGCAATTGCCAGTATCCCCGGCACCGATAAGGTGATTCCGGTGGATCAACTGGCTGAGCGACTGAATGAACTTGACACCTCGCTGGAAATGGTGGTTTACTGTCGCAGCGGCGTCCGCAGCGGTCGTGCGGTAGATTTGCTAAAAAGTGCCGGGTTTCGCAAGCTGAAGAATATGGTCGGCGGCATCCTGCGTTGGGCCGATGACGTAGACACGAGCGTGGCGAAATACTGAGTCTGACTCGCGCACCTCGCGTATCGTGGTTCACGCACACACGGCATCAACGCTTGCGTTGATGCCGTGTTCGACTCACAGAGTAAGACGAGGTTCGCAGATAGTTTACAGTTTGAGTATACACAAGGCTTTCTGATGAGATCGGCCTGGCATCTGAAACCTGGCACCTGAAACCTTGTCTAAGGATAATAGTATATGGCACGGGCAGAGAAGTCGCCCTTGGAGAATCAGAGCGAAGATGAACAGATGAAGTCAGGCGGGCTGATTGGGCTGGTTACGGCAGCGTGCCGACATATCGCGCTGCTGGCGGCGATGATCGCGACCTGCGGCAGCCTCTTCTTCAGCGAGGTGCTACTCTGGCCACCATGCCAGCTCTGCTGGTACCAGCGTATCCTGATGTATCCGCTGACCGTGATTCTGACCGTGGGCATCTTGCGACGCGACCGTGGGCTGCACTGGTACATCTTGCCGCTCTCGCTAGCTGGCATAGGCGTATCAACCTACCATTACCTTGAGGTGATGCATCTGATCGATCCGCCCCCGTGTAACAGCGCGATCCCCTGTAGTGTAGACTACCTCACCAACATCCTGACCGGCCCGCTGGGGTTTATCAAGATTCCCTTCCTCGCCCTGGTGGCATTCATCATCATTAGCATCATGATGGGCAACGCGGCGATGGCCGGCGATGAAGCCCTGCCGAACATCGGGCGCGGGCAGGCTGCGGCGAACTGGTGGGCACTCGGGGTTATCGTCGTGACCGTGGTTGTCTTTCTTGGCTTAAAGACGATGATCTAGATGATTGTATCGGGAGAGGGTTCTCCCACACTTCCCGTAGAAATGGTAAGATTCTCATGTGAGGCTCTGCGGGTTCTCGTTTACCGCGTCGTTGGACAGGACGCCCGTGACGATGTGCCATCCCGCTTCTGGTGCTACCCGCGCCTTCTATAACAGGTGTAGAGATGCGCTTCGTGATCGCGCTATTTATTGTGTTCCTCCTACTGGCCACCATTGTCATCACCAGCGGGTCGGAATCGGTGCGCCTCCTCGTGCTGCCCAGCGCCCGCAGCGCAGCAAGTCTGGCCACGATACCAGCGATCCAGGTACCCAACACGCCGACTGCGACCGCGCTTCCGGTCGCACTCCCGACCGCGCTCCCGACCGCGTTCCCGACCGCGTTCCCGACCGCGTTCCCGACCGTGCTCCCGACCGCGACCCGTCAGCACCCCTACATCCCCATCCTGATGTACCATTACGTGCGGGTTGTTGATAAGGCAGCCGATCCGTTTGGCTATGATCTCTCGGTCACGCCCGCCCATTTCGCTGCCCAGATCAAGTGGCTGCGCCGCGCCGGCTATGACATGATCCAGATGTCGGCCCTGGCCGACTGCATCCGCAGCGATTCGCCCTGCCCCGCCCACGCCGTGGCCATCACATTTGACGATGGCTATATGGATGCCTACACCAATGCCCTACCCGTGCTCCAGAAGTACAGCGCCACCGCCACCTTCTACATCATCAGGGGCTTCGTCGGTCGCAAGGCGTATATGGGCTGGGACGAGATCCGCTCCCTGCGCAGCGCCGGGATGGAGATTGGTGCCCACAGCATCAGTCACGTTGACCTGACCAGGCTCAGTTATGACAAGGCCGTTGAGCAGATCGCCCACTCAGGCGCTGAGATCGCGGCCCAGATCGGCGTGCCTGTATGGAGTTTCTGCTACCCCTCTGGCCGCTTCAACGCCACTATTGCCAAGATCACCCGTGATGCTGGCTACACTAGTGCCACCACCACTATCCAGGATGGCCCCCAGGACGATCTGTTCACCCTGCCGCGCGTCCGTGTCCACGGCAACATGACCCAGGCGAAATTTCAGGCAACGGTGGAAGCATATCCCCCTCGACCGCCCGCCAATCGCGTAAACGGTTTCTGAACCGTTCGCCACCATGGCCACAGCGGCTCATCCGCTAATGTACATCGCTCATTGGCGCTCAGCCCGAGACACCTCTATTACGCATTGCGAACTATATGCAGAGGGGTCAAGGTGGATGCTGCCATTGAGCTGGCCGTGGCAGGGGTGAGTGTTCTTGTAAAGCATGACAGTGTTCCTTGAGGATGTTGGTCGGCAGGGTCGGTAAGCCGACATGGACGAGCAGACCAGCGGCGGCGCGAGCAAATAATCGCTGGCCTGCGATGCGATGTGTACGGGCAGGGTCGGGGAACTGTGGAAGAATCAGGGTATCGTTACCCCGTGGACATTCGTTGTCCATGTCGCCACCTCTGATCCATACAGTTGCGTACCCAGCGCCGTCAAAAGATCTAGCCCCTTCACCTCCTGCGACAGCAGCGGGATGCTGAGTACCGGCGCATCGAAGCGTGTGGGCAGTTCATCCAGATAGCGTGCCTGCATCGCTCGGCGCGTCCGCCCGAAGGGGGTGGCGTCGGCCTCTGGCGGTAGCACATAGTTCGCTACTACCAGCCCCGGTCGTAGCCCTAGCGTAGCCAGTTCCTCCACCGCTCGCGCTGCCTCCAGGATGGGCGTAGCCTCCGGGTAGAGGACGAAGGCGAAGGTACTCTGACGCGGGTCGCGCATCATCTCAATCACTCCGGCGAAACGGGCTTTGGCCACATCATCGGCTACTGTGCCATCCACACTAGCAAAAACCTTCACATCCAATTGCTGGCTCCAGTCCATCGGTAGCTCCAGCATGCGCAGGGTGTGGCCGGTGGGTGCGGTGTCAAAGACGATTACGTCCCAGGCGTCCTGGGCGGCATAGTCAATGAAGAGATCGAAGGCGGCGATCTCCTCAGTGCAGGGCGAGTCTAGCTCCTCCTGCATCACCGCAATGGACTCGGCGCTACGTCCACGGGCGCGGGCGTCGGCGAGGATGCGGGCCTTATAGGCCATGCCAGCGGCCTGCGGGTCAATCTTGGTTGCCGAGAGGTTGGGTACTCCCAGCACCGGGGCGACGCTATCGCCCACCGGTACGCCAAGTACGTCGCCCAGGTGCGCCGCCGGGTCGGTGGTGAGGAGCAGGGTGCGCAATCCCTGGCGGGCCAGCCACACCGCTGTCATGCACGAGGCAACCGTCTTGCCCACGCCGCCTTTGCCCGCAAAGAAGATCGTGCGTCGGCCCGTGTCGGGGAGCAGGCGCGGCAGAATGGCGTCGAGATCATTGTTTGATGCCCCTCTCCCAGCGGGAGGGGCGAGATCTGACTCCCTCTCCCAGCGGGAGAGGGCTGGGGTGAGGGAAGGGATCGCATCCTCAGCGAAAAGTAACCCGGCTACAGCGCGCAACCGTTCCACACCTGTGATCTCGCCCGAGAGCAACGGCATCTGTTGGGTGGGCAGCGGCAGCTCGCGGGCGATCTGGGCCAGATAACCCTGCTGCATGGTGCGGCGGGCGGCGAAGAGTGGGTTGGCTGCTTCTTCAGCGGGGATAACCGCGTTGACGATCAGATTTTGGCTGGTGATATCGAGTTTACGCAGTTCATCCATCGCCCGGCGCGTCTCGCGTAGCGAGGTTGCCTCGGGCTGAAGGACAAAGGTGAACGTGGTTGCGGCGGGGTCGCGCATGATGGCGACGGCGCGCTCGTACTTGTGCTTAGAATCCTGGATCGCCGCCGTCGGGCCGATGCAGGTCTGCCCACTGCCCTGCTCCGCCGCATCAATGCTGCGCGTCCACTCCACCGGCAGCGCGATCAGGCGCAGGGTGTGGCCGGTGGGCGCGGTGTCGAAGATCACCACGTCGAAGACGACTCCGCCGTCGGATGGCACATCAATAAAGTCGGTGAAGCGGTCGAAGGCGGCAACCTCGGCGGTACAGGGGCCGCTCATCTGCTCCTCCATCACCGCCACGATCTCCGGCGGGAAGGCGGCGCGGATAGGGGCCATGGCGTGATCAATATATTCCTGCGTAGACTGGTCGCCGTCTATCTCCATCGCAAACAGATTGGGCACCCCAACAATCGGTGTGATGGCGTGGCCAATCGGCTGGGCGAAAACATCGCTCAGGTTCGAGGCCGGGTCGGTGGTGACGATCAGGGTGCGTCGGCCAGCGTCGGCGTGGTACACGGCAGTGGTGCAGGCCATACTCGTCTTGCCCACGCCACCCTTGCCGGAGAAGAAACGAAAGTGGGTCATACGACACCCCTGTCCAGCGCCGCCTCAATCTCGATGCGGGTTGGATAGGCACCGCTGCGAATGATCACCCCGCGCACGGTGGTGATTGGCAGAGCCGCCATATTCTGGTCGCGCACCAGGCGCATCACCTCGGGGTTGGCGAGGAATGCTTGAGGGTTGCCAACCATCTGGTAGCGCTCGACACGGAGGCCACGGGATGTGAGATCGAGCACCAGTTCGTTGGTATCGAGCAAGGTCTGATCGAGAGCCGGGCCACAGAGTCCGGTCGGGCAGCACATGGGCGGATCGTAGAAGGCCACATCGGCCTGGGCCGGGGCGGAGGGGCGCGTATCGAGCAGAGAGATCGTATTCATGGAAAGCTCCTTCAATCGGCCAGGGGCTGGATCACATTATAGGCGAGCAACCAGGCCACAGCGGCGGCCCCAACCAGCAACCATGCCTGGCGTGTGGTAACAGGCTGCGGCGTACTCGGGGTTCTGAGAGTCTGTTCCATATCTAGCTCCGGTTGAATG
>JBAXMH010000278.1:0-5991 GCA_037134395.1 Chloroflexales bacterium | reverse complement strand
CGGCCTGATTGACGCCGAGCCACGGGTGGTGCAATCTGACGACCTGAAGCTGCCTATGATACGCGGGGAGGTACGCTTTGAGCGGGTGGACTTTGGGTATAAGGATGACGAGCCGGTACTTCAAAACTTCAACCTGCACATCCGCGCTGGCGAGACCCTGGCCCTGGTGGGGCACACCGGCTCGGGCAAGAGCAGCATCGCTAAGCTGGTGGCTCGCTTCTACGAGTTCCAGGGCGGCCAGATCAGCATTGACGGGGGAGATATTCGCCAACTTGATCTGGGCGACTACCGCGCACGGCTGGGCATGGTCACGCAATCGCCCTTCCTCTTCGACGGCAGCGTGCGCGAGAACATTCGCTACGGGCGACCCGACGCGGGTGACGTAGAGGTGCTGGCGGCGGCGCGCCATGTGGGTGGCGACGAGTGGATCGCCGGTTTACCCAACGGTCTCGACAGCCAGGTCGGCGAGCGGGGGACGAGCCTGTCGATGGGACAGCGCCAACTGGTATCGCTGGCCCGTGTACTGCTCCAGGATCCGGCGATCATCATTCTGGACGAGGCCACCGCCAGTGTGGATCCGCTCACCGAAACGCTGATTCAGGAGGGGCTAGATACGGTGCTAGCCGGGCGCACGGCGATTGTGATCGCCCATCGCCTCAGCACAGTACGCCACGCCACCCGGATCATCGTTCTGCGCAAGGGCGCGATTATCGAGGAGGGCAACCACCGCTCACTCCTGGCGGCTGGCGGACACTACGCTGAACTCTACAATACCTACTTCCGCCACCAGAGTCTGGAGTATATCGAGCAGGCCCGCAGGGCAGCGTAGAACTAGTCGCGGGCGGCGTTGAGCCGGGCGAAGATGGCGACCGCCTGATCCAGATAGTCCTGGTGCGCACGACCGTGCGTGTGGCGGCCAAGCTCCCGCAGAGCGCGGCCCTGCTCATAGGGCAATCCTAACTGTGCGGCCAGGGCCACAGCCCTCCGCCAGAGCCAGCGTGCGAGGGCGTGTCGTCCACTGGCCCATGCGTAACGCCCCCAGCAGATCTGCATGGCCGGGCGGGCCAGCGGGTAGATCCCGGCAAAAAGCTGAAGGGTCATGCATGCCCGCCGCACTCTCACCGCCAGATCCCCGTCGCCTCTTCCATCCAATTCCCACAGCTCCAGCCAGACGTTCGCCATCGCCGTGTAGCCACCCAGGGCGTAGATCGCCGCTGGCGGCAGCGATCCCACCAGGTCGGCGGCGGCACCCGCGAGAGAGCGTGCGAGGTGCCGGTCATTGCAGAGCAGGGCCGCCCTGGCACGTAGCGCGTAGGCCCAGATCTCCTCAGCCCGCGTACTCCCCAGGTTCTCGGCCAGCAGTCCGGCGGCATTATCCAGTAAGATCACTGCTCGTCCGCTGTCACCTATATTTAGCAGTACCTCGGCCTGCCCGACCAGCCCCCAGGCACACACCTGCACATCGCCTGTGATCTGTCCGGTTGCGTAGAGATCGGCGCAGCTTCCCAGAGCTAGCGCGAATCTGCCTTGGTAGAGATCGCAGAAGGCCAAGATAGCGCGGCACTCGGCGCACCGGCGTTGGTCGCCCAGGCTGTCGGCAATAGTATGGGCAAAGGTAAGCGCAGCCTCAGCCCGTCGCCAGTCGCCCCGCCCCACATACGCCAACCCTTGGCACTCGGCAACCCAGGCGTGGGTGGGCAGGTGTCCAATCTGGCGAGCCATCACTTGGGCGCGCTGCCGGTAGAAGGATGCCAGAGGCAGCAGCGGCCCGGCGATCAGATGGGCGGCGGCGTAGGCTCCGGCCAGTTCTGGCGAGGGGCCGCTCTGCTCAGCCAAATTTAGGCTGCGCACGGTTGCGTAGATTGCGGCGGGGATCTGGCTATTGTAGTAGGCCAGTCGGGCCAGGATGGTGTAGGTACTGGCAGCCTCACGAAGCGCGGCACTCTTGACAGGTGGGGGAACTCTTTTGCCCTGCAAGATGTGGGCAGCTTGGCGCAGCAGTTCCCTGGCGAGGGCGGGGAGCGCCGCTCGCATACCCTCTGGGGCGGGGTAGCCCAGCCGTGCCGCCGCCCGTTCTAGCAGATCGCGACTCTCGTTCAGTCGGCCCATCCCGTGGTACGCCTCGCCGAGTTGCCATTCCCATCGCGCCCACGTCGTCGAGTCGGGGGCACCGGCATCGGACGAAAGATTCTCGGCGATCTGGATCGCTTCGTGCAGAAAGCCGCTGGCCTCGCGGTAGGCTCCCGCCCGCAGCGTATGCTCGCCCGCCATCGCTAGATACCCCATCGCTCGCTGGAGGTCGTCGGCCTGTCTCCAGTGATGCGCCAACTGCGCGGCGTTGGCGACAGGATCGCCGCTGGCTTCGCAGCGCTCGGCCAGCAGACGGTGCAGATGACGGCGCTGGCGAAAGCTCATCAGGTTGTAGGCCACCTCCGACGCCATCGTATGCTTGAAGGTGTAGGTCATTCGTTCGGGGTCGGCATTCATGGGGTCGAAATCAACCACCACTAGCCCGGCCTGCTGAAGCGTGAAGAGCTGATCAACCAGGCGAGCGGGATCGCGCTCAACCGGATGAATGGCGCTCAGTGTCGCAAGTGTGAAGCTCTGGCCGATCACACTGGCCACCTTCAGAGTCAATTGCTGCGTCGGGGTCAGTCGGTCAATCCGGCTCGTAATCAGACCCTGCACGGTACTGGGCAGGCGCACGCTGTGAAGCGTGTGGATCGAGTCACCTGCCCCTAGCACCAACTGACACTCCCGCCCCACCACCACGATCTGCCCGCCATCACGCAGCGCGTGCAGCATCTCTTCGCTGAAGAACGGGTTGCCCTGTGCGCGGGCGGCGATCAGGTGCCAAATAGCATACGGCACACTGTCCACATCGAGCCATTGGGCAAGCAGATCGCGTACTAACTCCGGCTCTAGGCCGCGCAACAGGATACGCCGGGTGTCGGGTAGATAAGCCATGCGCTGGTATTCGGGCGGCGTATCGGACATGGGCCGTGCCACCACCGTCAGCAGAATCCGGTCAACTCGCTCGGCAACGGCGAGGAGCAGTGCCCATGAGCTGGCGTCGAGCCATTGGGCATCCTCAATGCTGATCAGCAAAGGGCCATCGCGAGATACGCGAGAGAGCAGGCGTACCAGCAGATCGCGGGTGTTGTCGGCGCGTACCTGACCGCTCATCTGGGCGGTGATCGGCGTGTCGGGCAGATCAATCGGCAGGACGGCCCGCAGCAGCGGGGCGAGCATCTCCAGGTCGCTGCCCAGCACTTCGCCCGCCCAGCCACCTTTGGCCAGTTCATCGGTGGGGAAGATCGCGCCGAAAATGGCCCGCCAGGCTCCATACGGCGCACTATCAACCGGACTGCTTGCGCCTGCGTAGACCGAAATACCGGCGGCTCGCGCCGTTGCATGTAACTCCCCAAGCAGCCGGGTCTTCCCGATTCCGGCGTCTCCCTCAATCAGCACGACACCACCCCATCCGCTCTGGGCCAAGGCGTCCACCAGCTTCGTCAGCATTGCCATCTCGTGCTGGCGCCCGATCATTGCTCCAGCCTGCGGCGGAGGCTCGTGTCCCTGCGGTTCGGTCACACTCGCCCGTGGCCGATAGACTGGCACCAGATTGCTCACCCCCTTCAGGGCCATGGGTGGCAGCGGATCGAAGCGCAAGGCGTGGTGTACCGCCTGGGCCGTCGCCTCATCACAGAGCAAGGCCATACCTCCATCACACGTAGACTGAGCCGCAGCAGCCTGCATCAGCCGCGCCGAGCGGTTGACAATCGAACCCATCATCGTGTACTCACGGCGATCTTTGCCACCCACCGCCCCGCACAGCGCCTGTCCCGTCGTCACCCCAATCGCGCAGGCGAAGCCCAGTTCTGCCAGCGCTGCCTGGATAGCCAGCGCCGCCCGCACCCCACGCTCGGGGTCGTCCTCGTGGGCCAGCGGCGGAAGACCCAGCGCAGCCACCAGCGTCGGCCCTTTGCCATCAGTGCCTAGACGGCTGATGCTCCCCTCAAAGCGGTAGAGCATCAACTGGATGGCCCGCATCAGGGTTTGGGCCTGGTACAGAGGTGTGTCCGCGTGCAGGTTGGGCAGGTTCACGAAGAGGACCGTCACCCGCCGCTGCTCAGTCAGCCAAGCCGTCTGCCCGGCGTCCATCCGCGCCAGGATCGCATGTGGCAGGTACGAGCGCAGTGCGTCGGCCATATCCGCCCGCAGCGGTGGTACCGCAAGCTTGCACATGGGCAGGTAATCGGACAGCGAATCGAGGCGCACCGCGCCCGAGGGCAGGGGTTCACCGACACAACCTTCGGCCACTAGTGGCCACGCCTCAGCGGCGATCACCACATCGCCAGGTCGAGCCTGCGCCTCGGCCTGGCCAGTCTGCCGGAGCGGATCGCCTGTGACCAGCAGCTCCCAGCGCCCGAAGATCCCGCCGATGTGCATCGTCGTCACCTCACCGACCCCGATACCCACCCGCATCTTGAGCGGGGACGGCGTGCGTACCTCATCGAAGCTCCCCCACACCTCGGGCGACATCATCATCTGCACGGCGAGGCCGCATTGCACCGCACGCTGAGCCAAGTACGGCAGTTCCTCGTCGCCATACCAGAGGGCCAGCAGCCCATCGCCTGCAAACTTCACCACATCACCGCCGTGCGCCGTCACCACCCGCACCAGATGACCAAAATACAGGTCGAGGATCTGAGTCAGTTCCTCGGTGCCAGCCGGGTTGTGCAGGCTAAACTGCTCGGTAAGAGCGGTGAATCCCGAGAGATCGGCGAAGAGGGCGGCGGCGGGGAACCGCTCCACCAAGGGCGACTGCATTGACTCAATGTCTGCTACCATCCGTCGCAGAATGAGCGCCGGAACATAGCTCGCCAAATCCTCAAGAGGAGCAGTGGTCGTCATCTTAGACGGAAGATTCAAGGAAGTCACGCAGTGCTACCGTGGCCCGGCGATACTCGATACTGACGGATACGAACAGAGCCCCTCCCTCGTGCGGCAAACACTCTTCGAGGATGGCGCAGCGGTTGGCCATCGCGTAGATACCCAGACTCATACAGCTCCCGCGTAGCCGGTGGGCAATCGACTCTACCCGAGCGTAGTTCGACTCACGCACCGCCGCATCCAGATCGGCAATGAGCGGCGGAGTCTCCTCAAGGAAGAGCCCCACTATCATCCCCATGATCTCGGGGGCACGTGAGCCAATCGTCTCCATAAACTCCTGGAGCACCGACAGGTCGAGTGCTGGGGTGTTAGGGTCGAACAAACGCTGCGTCATAGAAGTATTCCTCATTTCTTATCATTTATAATACTCCCTTATGCCATATTTTGCATGATTTGTACCAGTCCTGTTTAGGTCGTGTATAATGTCGTGCATGATCTGGCCTCCCTACTTTGCCCAGAGCCTCGCCCTGGGGAGCCCCGAGTCGGGAGTGGGCATCTGCTTGCTGTGGACACCGCAGGATCGCGTGCTGCCCGCCCTCGACCCGGCGGACTATGCGGTTGTCGGTAACCTCTACTCGCGTGACGGGGTGAGTTTCCTGTTGCGCACGATTCTGGCCCGGCCACGCATCCGCACCATCCTGCTTTGCGGTAAGGATGCGACCGGCAGCGGTGCGACCTTGGTCTCTCTGCTGCGTGACGGGCTGGACGCCGAGGGCCGGGTGGCGGGCGATGGCACCCGGTTGCACCCCGAAATTCCGCGTGAGGCGGTGGATCTGCTCCGCCGCAGCGTAACCCTCTACGACGCCCGCGATACCGTGCGCCCGGATGCTATCGCCGCCCTGCTGCGCGATCTGCGCCGCCCGGCTGAACCTTTCGCCGCTACGCCGCTAATCTTCCCCTACAGCGAGCCAACCTCCGCTGCCTTGCCTGCCGCCAACTGTGGCCTGCTACTGCGGGCGGATAACGTGCGCAGCGCCTATCTGACGCTGATCTGGCACGTGCTGAGTTTCGGCGTGCGCGGGGCGACCCAGCACA
>JBAXMH010000277.1:0-5998 GCA_037134395.1 Chloroflexales bacterium | reverse complement strand
GCGATGGATGGTGTGGATGCCGTGATCGCCCTGCACGTTGACTCAACCCTGCCCCTCGGCCAGGTAACTATCCGCTCGGGCTGGAGTTCGGCGGCGGTGGATGATTTTAGGGCCAGTATCCTCGGCACTGGTGGTCATGGAGCGTCCCCCCACGAAGGCACCGATACGGTATTCATGCTCGCCGCCGTGATCAATGCGCTTTATGGCATCAAGTCCCGTCGGCTCGATCCGGTGCAACCCAGTGTCCTCAGCATTGGCGTGGTGCGCGGCGGCAACGCCTCAAACGTCATCCCCGCCGAGATCTATATGGAGGGCACCCTGCGCAGCTACGGCGAGGATGTGCGCAACAAGCTGGCTGAGGAGGTCGAGCGGGCCTTTGGTGTCGCCCGCGCCCTTGGTGGCGACTACCGCCTGAAGATCATACGCGGCTACCCGGCGGGCTGGAACGACCAGCGCGTGGCGGGATGGCTCGAAGGTGTGAGCCGCGAATATCTGGGCGAAAGTTCCCTCGACCTGTCGCCCGCTGGCCTCGGTGCCGAGGATTTTGCGTACATGTGCCAGAAGGCTCCCGGTGCCATGCTCATGATTGGCGCAGCCATCGGTGATGGCGTGATGCGTGCCCACCACACGCCAATCTTCGACATTGACGAGCGTTGTCTGCCCACCGGCTCGGCCATCCTCGCCGAGACGGCCCTGCGCTTCCTGAAGGGCCAGGTTACGCTCTAGCAAAAGTATCCTTTGGGCTACCGCGTCGCTGCCGCCCTCCTGCTATGCTACAACCAGAGCAACGTATGCAGCGGAATGCAGGGAGCAACGCCGTGGATACTCAGCAGAACCAGAAGGACTCGCCGGCCTGGATCGCCTTCGTCTGGATCTCGTTCGCTATCTCATCAGGGCTGATGATCCTCGGGGTCTGGTATCTCCCCGTGGATGCCTGGGTCAAGGGCTACTTCGCTATGGGCTTCTTTTTTAACGTCGGTTCTTGCTTTAGCCTATCGAAGACTCTGCGCGACCAGCACGAGTCCCGGCGGTTGATCAACCGGATCGTGGATGCGAAGACCGAGAAGATCCTGCACGACTATGAGCTGAAGAAGGCGGTTTGAGGGCACAAAAAAAAGCGGGTTGTAGGAAAATCCCTACAACCCGCTTTTTTTTGTGCCTGCTAAAGGGCGCTGTCGGGCGGCGTAAAGCAAGACCCCGATCACGAGCAGGCCAAGCAGCAGGAGTGCTGCCAGCTTCATCAGCGGCGTGAAAAAGTCGAGCAGGGCGATGATTCCGAAGGTTGCGCTGAGCACGTAGTAGCAGAATACCACCTGACGCTGCGAGAATCCCAGGTCGAGTAACCGATGGTGCAGGTGATCACGTCCGGCGTGGGCGGCAGAGTGGCCCTGGATCGTGCGCGCCAGAATGAGCCAAGCCATATCAATGAGTGGCACGCCCATTACCAGCAGGGCTGTGGCCAGCTTGGCTCCGCCAATGATCGCGCTCAGCCCGAGGATGTAGCCGATGGTCATTGCGCCCACATCGCCCATAAAGATTCGTGCCGGATGGACGTTGAAGATCAGGAAGCCGGCACACGCCCCGGCCAGGGCCAGGGGCAGCATGGCCACGGTATGCTGCGGCGGATGCAGGCGCAATGTATGTAGCGCCAGGGTTGCGGCGGCGATCAGGGTCACTCCGCCGGCCAATCCATCCAGCCCATCGGCCCAGTTGACCATATTCTGCATCCCGACCACCCAGAAGATCGTCGCGCCAATTGCCAGCCACGGGCTGATCTGGTGCAGCGGGATCTGGTTGAGAAACGGGAAATTAAACGCGGTGAGGATGATACCGCTGGCTTCGGTGGGCGATCCCAGGACATCGGCATAGAGCGTATGATCCCACAGATACGGCCCAACCGCGATCAGGGCGGCCAGGATATGCACACCGAGGCGCGGCAGGGCCGGCAGATCACGCAGGTCATCAATCAGGCTGATCATCGCCACTAGCGCCGCGCCGATCAGCAGCAGCCCCAGGCGCAAATGTTCAAAGGGAGATCGCATCAGGGCCGGGTCGAGCCGCTCCAGAGCGAAGCTCAGTAGCAGGGCCACGGTGAACCCGCCGAACATCGCCAGACCACCGACCGTGGGCGTGGGTTCGCGGTGGACGTGGCGAGGCCCCGGCTGCGCCACCCAGCCCTGGCGCACGCTCAGGCGGATCAGCGGCGGAATCAGCAGAATGGTGACAATAAAGGCGGTCAGGAGCGTAAGTGACAGTGCGATAGCGATCATATCAATGCACAGTACATTGCGTGCTATTTAGCCTGTCCCAAACTGGCGGTCGCCGGCGTCGCCCAAGCCCGGCACAATATAGCCGCGCTCGTTGAGGTGGCTGTCAATCGCGGCGAGGTAGATCTCCACATCCGGATGGGCCGTACTTAGCGTCTGTACGCCCTCGGGCGCGGCGATCAGGCCGAGGAACTTGATCCGCTTCGCGCCCCAGTTTTTGAGAATATCCACCGCAGCCACCGCCGAACCGCCGGTCGCCAGCATCGGGTCAACAATGATCGAGAGATCAATATCCGGTTCTGCGGGCAGTTTGTTATAGTACGTCACCGGCTGGAGCGTCTCGTGGTCGCGGTAGAGTCCCAGATGCCAGACGTGGACGGTAGGCAGAATCTCCACCACCGCATCCGACATGCCCAGCCCAGCGCGCAGGATGGGCATAATCCCGATCCGCTCGGCCACTTCGTAGCCCTGGGCCGGGCCGAGGGGTGTCTTCACTGTCAGCGGAGCCAGGGAGAGATTCTGGGTCGCCTCGTAGAAAAGCAACTGCGCGATCTCGCGCACCAGTTCGCGGAACTTCTTCGGCTTAGTTAGCTCACTACGCAGCAGGGCCAGTTTATGCAGCACGAGCGGGTGGGTCGAGACGTAGACATTATCCATGGGGTTGCTCATCCCTCACCTAGCTTATACCCGACACCACGCACCGTGAGGATAATCCGTGGCCGTGAGGGCAGCAACTCAACCTTCTCGCGCAGGCGGCGCACACACACATCAACCAAATTCGTCTCGCCCACATACTCGTAGCCCCAGACCTCCCGGAACAGGGTTTCGCGGTCGAAAACCTGCCCGGCGTTGGCGGCGAGGAAGTAGAGCAACTCAAACTCCATCGGGGTGAGGTTCACATCGTTGCCACGTACAGTAACTCGGTGGCGCGGCTCGTCAATCTCTAGCTCGCCTACGCGCACCACAGGCGGGGCGCGCCGGGTCTTATAGCCCTCGACGCGGCGCAAGATCGACTCGACCCGTGCGATCAGCTCAGCCGTCTTGAAGGGCTTGGTGATATAGTCGTCGGCCCCGAGTTCAAAGCCGTGGACGATATCCTCGGTACCATCGCGACTGGTGAGGATAACAATCGGTACATCGCTCTGGATGCGGATGCGCTCACACGCCTCGAACCCGTCCACGTAGGGCATCATCACATCAAGAATAACCACATCGAAGGGCTTCTTCTCGAACGACTTGAGGGCTTCGAGTCCGTTTGCAACAGCCGTGATCTCGTAGCGCGGGTCTTTCAGCGTAATCTGAATCAGCGCCGCGATTGATGGATCATCATCGGCGATCAGGATTCTGCGCGGGGTCTGAGCCTCGTCGGCGGCGCGTTCGGATGTGCGGCGGATTGGCGGCATATATCCATTGCAGATTGTAGATTGTAGAGTGCCGATTGTAGCACTCTACAATCGGCACTCTACAATCGGCAACCGATACTACACGGCTTCATCCAGGCGGCGGCGAAAGTCGGTGCGCGGTACGAGGATGGGGTGGCCACGGCCCTGGACGACCTCGGCGTTGATGATGCAGCGACCGATATGCTCTTGAGCAGGCACCTCATACATCACGTCGAGCAGCACCTCTTCAACGATGCTGCGCAGGGCGCGGGCACCGGTTTTCGCCTGCATCGCCCGCTCGACAATCGCCTCTAGGCCATCGCTCGTCACCTCAAGCTCCACATGGTCAAGGGAGAGCAGCTTCTGGTACTGTTTGATCACCGCGTTACGCGGCTCGGTCAGGATACGTAGCATGGCCTGGTTGGTAAGCGGCTCCAGCGAGACGATCACCGGGACGCGACCAATGAACTCGGGGATGAACCCGTAGTGCAGCAGGTCGTCTTGGTTGAGCTGGCGGAGCAACCTCGCCTGATCCTGATCCTCTCCATCCTCACTATGCCGTGCGCTGGTGAATCCGATGGTACTTTTACCGCGCATGCGACGAGCGATCAGCTCATCAACGCCCTCAAAGGCACCACCGCAGATAAACAGCACATGGGTGGTGTCGAAAGAAATATACTCTTGCTGGGGGTGTTTGCGGCCTGGCATCGGCGGAACGTGGGCCACGCCGCCCTCAAGAATTTTCAGCAGAGCCTGCTGCACACCCTCGCCAGAGACATCGCGGGTAATCGAGGGGTTATCGGACTTACGGGCGATCTTATCAATCTCATCAATGTAGATAATCCCAGTCTGGGCGCGCTCAATATCGCCATCGGCAGCCTGGATAAGCCGCAGCAGAATGTTCTCCACATCCTCGCCAACGTAGCCAGCCTCGGTCAGGGCGGTGGCGTCAGCGATAGCGAAGGGTACATCGAGAATGCGGGCGAGTGTCTGGGCGAGCAATGTCTTGCCGCTACCGGTGGGGCCAAGCAGCAAGACATTGCTCTTGCTCAGCTCGACATCATCAACCTTTGCACCAGCCTTGATCCGCTTGTAGTGGTTATACACCGCAACCGAGAGGACCACCTTCGCCCGATCCTGTCCAATCACATACTGATCAAGTTTTTCGCGCAGCTTGCGTGGGGTAGGCAGGCGAACTGCCCCAATCGGTGCGCTGCGGCGCGGTGCCGCAACCGGCGGCGCGGTCTCTTCAGCGATGATCGCACTGCACAAAGCCACGCACTCATCACAGATAAAGACCGTGCCAGGACCCGCGATCAGGCGCTGGACCTCATCCTGCCCTCGGCCACAGAACGAACAGACATAGGCACCACGGGCAGTTGTATTGCGGGTGCGAGTCATGGATTTTCTCCAAGGAGCCGAGGTGGAAGAGCCGGGAGCCGGAGCGACCGTATCAGATGGTTATGCGCTCCGGCTCCCGACCTCAGGTTACTTTTTCTCGCCGACGGAGAGATCCTCGCGGGTCAGAATCTCGTCAATGATCCCGTACTCCTTCGCCTGAATCGGGGTCATGAACAGATCGCGGTCGAAATCCTTTGAGATCCGCTCAAGGGTCTGACCGGTGTCGGTGACGAGCAGTTCACGAATGAGCTGCTGCTCGCGGAGCAGTTCGCGGGCCATAATCTCGACATCGGGGGCGTAGCCACGAGCGCCGCCGCCCGCCGGGTGCATGTGGATGGTCGAGTGGGGCAGACTGTAGCGCTTACCGCGCGCACCGCCGGCCAGGATGGGGGTAGCCATACTGCCAGCCATACCCACGCAGACGGTAGCCACACTGGGCCGAATGTGGCGCATTGTGTCGTAGATGGCGAGGCCAGCCGTAATCGACCCGCCAGGGCTATTGATATAGAGCCAGATGTCGCGATCTGGGTCATCGCTCGCCAGGAAGAGCAACTGGGCAACGATCAGATTTGCGATCTGATCTTCGATGGGAGTGCCCAGAATAATAATCCGCTCCTTAAGTAGCCGCGAGTAAATATCGAATGCCCGCTCGCCCCGACTGCTGCTCTCAACGACCATCGGGATAAGGGCGGAGGGGAGATCGGTACTCGGGGAGCTACGCCAGTCGTTACTCTGATATGGGCTGGTCCACTTCATACACACGCCTCTTTCGGGTTGATTCTCGCTGCCGGACACACGGCGAATCGTTTACGCTAGAAGCATACCACGAAGGCCCAATCGGTGCATTCCGAGAAAGTGTACTATAGCAGTCCTATCCAAGTTGTGAAGAGGAGTCAAGGCTTCAGCCAGGGCTGTTGCAAAGTCCTCAGATTGCCTCCTACCCCCCCC
>JBAXMH010000276.1:0-6071 GCA_037134395.1 Chloroflexales bacterium | reverse complement strand
CTGATCTCGCAGCAGAACGGCGGCTACGGCAGCGCCCTGAAGACCGGGTTCAGCGCGGCGCGGGGCGAACTGCTGGGTTTCCTCGACGCCGATAGCACCTACCCGCCAGAATACTTTCCCCAAATGTGTCAGGCTGCCCTTGATGGAGCCGATGTGGTGATCGGCAATCGCATGACCGGCGAGCATAGCGAGATGCCCCTGGTGCGTCGTGTTGGCAACACCATCTTCGCCGGACTGCTCTCGCTGGTGGCCGGGGTGAAGATTAGCGACAGCGCCAGTGGCCAGCGCGTGCTGCGCCGCGAGATCCTGCCCGCCCTCTACCCGCTGCCCAATACCCTCGACTTCACGCCCGCGATGAGTACCCGCGCCCTGCACGAGGGTCTGCGCATTGTTGAGGTGCCCATCCCCTATAAAGAGCGCAGCGGGCGGAGCAAGTTGAGCGTGGTGCGCGACGGGCTGCGCTTCTTCAAGAGCATCGTCTGGACGGCGCTAACCTACAACCCGGTACGAGTCTTTGGCGGCGTCGGACTGGCCTTCCTTGTCGCTGCGCTATTGGTGGCATCCCCGCCGCTACTAGGCCACCTGATCGGAACCAGCACGAGATGGGCCTTCCCTCAACTGTTCGCAGCCCTGGTTCTGGCCGTAGCTGGCGTGACCCTCTACACCACTGGGACATCGTTCAGCTACTTGGTGGCCCTTTTCCACAAGCGACCGATCCGCCAGGGGCTATTTGGCCGACGCGGCAACGGGCGCAAGATTGAGCGGCATTACTGGTGGCTGGGCATGATCGCGGTGCTGCTCGGCATCGGCATCTATGCCGGGGCCGCCTTGTTCAACCTAACCAACCCGGCCCTGGAGGCATCTTGGTTCGCCCCGGTGGTGAGTGCGCTGCTGGTTCTCACCGGCGTGCAACTCGTCAGCGCGTGGGGATTGGCCCGCCTGCTGGCCGAACTGAGTCGGCGCGAGGCGGAGGCCCAGGCAGACATGGAGTGGCTGCCCACCGTCGAGATGCGCGAGCGAGCCGTTGGCGAAATGTCGCACGCCTAAGGCATCTCAGATTGCAGATTTTAGATTGCAGATTTGTCGCAATAGGACGCGGTGCATGTGCCCAAACTGTCACGCTGGTTTGAAACATGCATAAGAGCGAGAGGCGCGGTATGGGCTGGTTTGAGCATTGGAGCGCCGATCATCTGGGGCAGGCCCATTACGTGCTGGGCTACCTGATCGTACTGGTTCTGCATAACTGGCCGCTCTTCCTAACGGTCGGGCTCTGTATCTGGTGGGGCGTCCGGCTCTACCACAGCCCCACGCAGGCGCGGGTTTGTTGGTTCTTCGGGGTACTGCTCTTTGGCATCGCCTACGAATACGCCAAACACATCGCGCCCACGATGAGCGATTCACTTGATACCATACTCGGGCGTGAACTGCTCTGGCTCAACCGTCCAGCCCATATTGTGCTTGATCCTGTCATGAAGCTGCTGATCTTTGCGGCGATGGCCTTCTTTTTCGGCAGAGCCCTCTGGCTTGGCTATGACGAACTACAGCGGGGCGAGGTAGGTATTTCGGTCAAGCAGCCGGGGGGATGAAGCAGGACTAGTACAAAGTCCTCAGGTTGCCACCCGCCCCCCACCCCCAGCCCCTCCCCCACGCGGGGGGAGGGGAGCCGAATCGCTTTCTGGTGAGGAATACCCTCTCGCCCCTGGTGGGAGAGGGGGCTGGGGGTGAGGGGGTAAGGTCGGCAAGTGAAATCCGCTTATGCGAAAAATACCGATCCTAGATAAAGACAACAGCGATGACACATCGGCATATAACCATCATATTGTTACTGGCAGTTGCTCTGTCGCTGCCGCTCTGCTACGGCCTGCGTGTCCTAGCCGGAGCGGTTAGCCCTGCGCTGCTCGCCGTAACAACGACGGTATACGCGCCGATTGTGATGGACGAGTCGATCACCAGCGCCCCGACGACGGAGACGAGTACAGTGACGGCGACCGGAACCAGCACCGCGACGGCAACGGCGACAGCTACGAGTACGCCGACACCAATGAGTACGCCGTCCAGCCCAACGGGTCAGAACTACAACATTGCGGTCGGGCCGGGTTATACCGATGTTTCGCCCAAACAGCTCGTGCGTACCAGCGGAAACCGGCTCTATATCGTTGTCTCCACCTGTGAGCAATACCCGTGTACCGATGTGGCGCAGACCCTGCGGATGTATCGGGCGGATAGTATGGGCGTACCGAGCGGGTTTAGCCTGGCTGATGCCAGCCACGCCCCAGGCGCGGTGAGCCAGTGGGCAATAGCGATTGACGGCAGCAACACGATTCACGTTGTCTGGAACGACCGTACGATCAACGGGGGAGATCTGAGCAGTCTGCGCTACACCACCTTCTCAACCAGCAGCGACACGTGGAGCGGCAGCGTGGAAACCATTGATACCGCGCTCAATGTCGCGCTGGATGGTGGCGGGCAGGGGATGCAGAGTGTGGCCCTGGCCCTGGATGCCAGCGGCGTAGCCCACGTAGTCTACCTAAAGGGCAACGGCCCGAACCGCAGGGCGTATCATCGTTCCCGCAACAGTGGTGGCTGGTCAGCGGCAACTCAGCTTGATGATGGCGTCACCTACGCGAACAACCAGAAGGCGTGGCACCCGAACCTGGCCTTCGATAGTAGCGGGCAACTGCTGGTCGTCTGGGAGCGGGGGTCATTCAACGGCGATAACGACGGCACGATCTACGGGCGGGTGCGGGCGGCGGATAGCACATGGGGCAGCACCGTCACCATCAGCGGCGACAACGCGGCGCGGGTGGTAATCGATCAATCCACCAGCCTGTTGGTCACGCCCGACAACCGCTATCACATCACATGGATCGCAGCGGCGACTGACGATATTCATTACCAATACAGCGACAACGGTGGGCAGACGTGGGAGACCAACAATCCCGGCGGCGGCACCCAGGCCAGCCACAATCCGTCCCTCGGCTACGCGGCGGGCACGCTGCGGATCTACGCACACGGCGCGCCCGTGCCGTCCCCTGACGGGCACGGCGAGAACCTCTACG
This sequence comes from Chloroflexales bacterium, assembly GCA_037134395.1. Lineage (GTDB taxonomy): Bacteria > Chloroflexota > Chloroflexia > Chloroflexales > Chloroflexaceae > Oscillochloris. The sequence continues at coordinate 3,012 of JBAXMH010000276.1, read as the reverse complement.
CTTTCGAGAGCAGTGGCGGGCCGGCGGCGTGGGGCAGTTGGACTCAGCTCGTCACCGGGGCCAACTACGACAGCAGCATCAACGTGCGCTGGGCACAGTACTTCTTCGCTTTCCCGAACACCATTGACCTGGCCTACTGGAACGACGGCTACCCCAACCTGCTCTACGCGGGCACGGATATTAGGTAACGAGCGAGGAGAGTTATGAGCAATACACTACCGCCTGCGGAGACCAGTCAGCACATCGCCCCCGGCGACAAACAGACCGGCATCAAGCTGGTGGCCCCGGCTGCGGCCAGCGAGCGCGCTGAGGCGATCAGCTTTGTGCAGATGCCACGCGAGCGCAGCCAGCGCCTCGATGTGCTGGTACTCAATCCGCCCTCGCCCGATGGTGACCTGTTCCTGCGCGACATCGCCCGCGTCGGGCGGCGCTCCCGCGACGGGATTATCTGGCCGCAGACGGCCCTGGCCCAGATTGGGGCGGTGGTGCAGGAGGCGGGCTATCGCGTTGATGTGATTGACGCCATTGGCCTGGGCATGACATGGGAGCAGTTCGAGCGCTATATGTGGAAGCACAAGCCGCGCTACATGGTCATTCACGCCACCGCGCCGACCCTGACTAATGATATGCGGACAACCTTTCTGGGCAAGGCGGTGGGCACCATCAGCATGGCCATCGGCACCCACGTGACGCCGATGAGTCGCGAGACTCTAGAGAGCTACCCGAGCCTGGACGTGGTGGTGCGTGGCGAGCCAGAGATGACGATTGTGGATGTGATCCGCACGCTGGATCGGGTGGCCACAGAGGAGGGCGCACTCGACACCGTTCCGGTGGGCAACGCCGACATGACCGCGCCCTGGCGCAAGCTACCCTTCCCCGACGCCTCCTACCTGAGTACCCGTGGCCGTTTTGTTGGCCTATCGCCGCAGCTTGTGTCCCGCGCCCTGCGCGAGACACTGGGCGTGGCCATCCGCGATGCGGGCGGTGCGGTGCAGATCAACCCTGACCGGCCCTTCATTACGGATCTGGACAGTCTGCCCATCCCACTACACCACATGCTGCCCTGGCAGAAGTACAAGGTGCCGATTGTCGGCGGGCCGTACACCTTCGTGCTGACCAGCCGGGGCTGTCCGGCTGGCTGCCGCTACTGCATCAAACACGTCACCTACCAGTCCAGCGTGCGCCACCGCAGCCCGGCGCACGTGATCAAAGAAATGGTGATGCTCAAGGAACTGGGCATGCACCACATCCACTTCGAGGCCGACCTCTTCACCGTCAAGAAGGAGTTTGTGGTTGATCTGTGCGAGACAATCATCCGCGAGGGGATCCAGATGCGCTGGAGCTGCAACAGCCGGGTGGACTTCGTGGATGAGGATCTGCTACGGCTGATGAAGCGAGCCGGCTGCTTCATGATCGCCTGGGGACTGGAGAGCGGCAGCGAGGCGGTGCTGAAGCGGGCACGCAAAGGCACCACCGTGCAGCGCATCCAGGAGACCATCGCCGCCAGTCACCGCGTCGGGATCATGAACTGGGGCTACTTCATCATCGGTCTGCCGGGAGAGACAGTCGAGACCATCCAGCAGACCATCGGCCTAGCCAAAAAGCTACCGGTGGACATCGCCCTCTTCCACATCGCCACGCCCTACCCCGGCACGCCCTTCTACTACGAGGCGGTGGAGAACGGGTGGATCAGCATGCAGCGCTGGGAAGACTACGACATGTACGACCACACCGTGCTGAGCTACCCGCACCTCAGCGCGCAGCAGCTAGAGTATTGGGCCAAGCGGGCGGCCCGTGAGTGGAGTCTGCGCCCCGGCCCGATGCTAACCTTCCTCAAAGGCGCATCCAACCCCGCCACCCTCGGCCAGCTCTGGACCATCGGGGTGAACCACCTAAAGTGGATGGGCGGGAGCGTGGGCGATACGAAGCGGTTGGTGGGATCGGGAGATTAATGATGCGTATCGGTATTGATGTCCGCTATCTGTCGCACGGGCTGGTGGGCGGGGTACACACCTACATCGCCCACTTCGTCCCGGCGCTGATCGCGTGTGCGTATGATCACGAGATCGTCCTCTACGCCGATACAAAACATCCCTTTGAGCTGAACACCATCCCGCCACACGTGACCGTGCGCTACCTGCCGTACCGCAGCCCACTCTCCAGCATCGCCAACGACCTGCTGATGCAGCGCGAAATCAGACGCGACCGGATCGAGGTGATGCACTTCCCGGCGAACTACGGATTCGCGCCACGTGGCACACGCACAGTGATCACCCTACACGATGCAATCAACATCCTGCCGCTGCGCGAAATCGTGCGCGGCCATCGCAAAGATCCGCGCACGCTGGCGATGATGAGCTATTTGCATCTGTGCTCAACCATCGCATTGCGCCGGGCCGACCTAGTGCTGACCGTCTCAGAGCACGCCCGACGCGAGATCGCCCGCCAGGGCAAGATTGACATAGGGCGAATTGTCGCCATCCCGCATGCGCCCACGCCCGACCTGCGGCGCGTGACTGAGCCAGCAATCCTTGACGCAGTACGTACCCGCTATGGACTCGACAAGCCATTTGTGCTGGCCGACGGGCTAAAGAACCCCGCCGTACTAATACGAGCGTGGCGTCGGCTACCGGCGGCGATTCGTGCCAGCCACCGACTGATCTTCTTCGCCCGGCGCGAGCCGCTCGCAGTCGTGCGCGAGGCCGAGGTGGCAGGCATCGCGCAGGTGCTGATCAACCCGCCACGCGCCGACCTGATCGCGCTCTACAGCATGGCGGCCGCCTTCGCCTTCCCCTCGTGGATCGAGGGCTTCGGCATCCCGCTGCTAGAGGCGATGACCTGCGGCGCACCGGTGATCGCCTCCGACCGAGGGGCCATCCCCGAAGTGCTGGGCGACGCCGGGCTGCTGGCCGACGCCGAGGATGATGCGGCCATCGCCGATCACATTGCGCACGTGCTGAACGATTCTGCACGTGCGCAGCAGATGCGCGAGCGGGGATGGGCGCGGGCGGC
>JBAXMH010000275.1:0-6082 GCA_037134395.1 Chloroflexales bacterium | reverse complement strand
TGATCCGGATGCGGTGGAGGGGATGCCGGAGGGCGGGAGGCGGGAGGCGGGAGGCAGGAGGCAGGAGGCGGGAGACGGGAGGCGGGAGGCGGGAGACGGGAGGCGGGAGGCGGGAGGCGGGAGGCGGGAGGCGGGAGGCGGGAGGCAGGAGGCGGGAGGCAGGAGGCAGGAGGCAGGAGGCAGGAGGCAGGAGGCAGGAGGCAGGAGGCGGGAGGCAGGAGGCAGGATCGGCTGACCCTGCCTCCTGCCTCCCGCCTCCTGCCTCCTTCACCATCGGCTACCTCGGTCGCCTGGTGCCCGAGAAGGGCATCCTCGATCTGGTCGAAGCCATGTGCGGCCTACCTGATCATATCCGGCTGCGCCTGATCGGCGATGGCGTGCTGGGACAGGCAATTACTACTACTGCCAAAACCCTCGGGGTGGACGCCCGTGTCGAGCTGTGTCCCGCTGTCGGCAGCACCGAGGTGCCCGTCGCCCTGGCCAGACTCGATCTGCTCGTCCTGCCCTCGCGCACTACCTCCAACTGGAGAGAGCAGTTTGGTCGGGTGTTGATCGAGGCCATGAGCTGCGGCGTGCCCGTCCTCGGCTCCAGTTCAGGCGAGATCCCGCACGTCATTGGCGATGCCGGTATGATCTTCCCCGAAGGTGATACGCTCACCCTGCGCCGGGAGATCGCCCGCATCGCCACAAACCCGGCCCTGCGCGCCGACCTCGCCCGCCGGGGGCGCGCCCGCGTCCTGGCCGAGTTCACTCAGGCCGCGATTGCCCGCCGCCATGTCGAGGTCTATGCCACCATGCGTGGGCAATGAATCCACCTCTTATCAACACTTTTCCACAGGTTATCCACATAAGACAAGATTTCAGGTGCCAGGTTTCAGGTTTAGACAAGGTTTCAGAGGGGCCAAGTTTACTTTACACTCTTGGCATACTTTCCCCCCCTAGCCCCCCCGCAAGCGGGGGGGGACAATGCATTGGTTCCCCCCCGCTTGCGGGGGGGCTAGGGGGGGTGATCGGCGGGAGCCTTTCTGCGAAGATAGTTACACCTGTCGTACTATCGGCTATCGGCTATCGGCTATCGGCTATCGGCTATCGGCTATCGGCTATCGGCTATTACTACAGTTGTAAATATCTTCGCAGAAAGGCTCTCGCCGATCACCCCCCCTAGCCCCCCCGCAAGCGGGGGGGAATAATGCGTTGTTCCCCCCCGCTTGCGGGGGGGCTAGGGGGGGGTGATTCAAACTACAACTGTAGTATTAGGAGCTGTCTGAAAAGTCACTGCCCCCCTCCCAACCTCCCCCCGATGGGGGGAGGAGCCGGACTCCCTCCCCCATCGGGGGAGGGCTGGGGAGGGGGAATTGCGGGATATGTAACCTTTTCAGACAGCTTCTTAGGTTTTAGACATGGTTTCAGAGGGGCCGAGTTTACTTTACACTCTTGGCATACTTACCCCCCCTAGCCCCCCCGCAAGCGGGGGGGGACCAATGCATTGTTCCCCCCCGCTTGCGGGGGGGCTAGGGGGGTAGAACTGTAAGGTATCTGCGAACCTTGTCTAAGGAATCCATTGCCGCTCAGCCCTCACCCCCCAGCCCCCTCTCCCAGAACGGGAGAGGGGGAGCCGAACGCTCTTTGATGCAGAAATCCCCCCTCTCCCCCGGTGGGAGAGGGGCAGGGGGTGAGGGGGCAAGGTCGGCATAGGATCTGCTTAGACATGGTTTCAGAGGGGCCGAGTTTACTTTACACTCTTAGCATATTTACCCCCCCTAGCCCCCCCGCAAGCGGGGGGGAACCAATGCGTTGTCCCCCCCCGCTTGCGGGGGGGCTAGGGGGGGTAGAACTGTAAAGTATCCGTGAACCATGTCTTATTCAAAAAGTATTGGTTCTCATGGCGGATTCGAGGCTTTAGCCGAAAAGTGCCGCCTAAAGGCTCGACTCCTTTTATGGTTGGGCTACCTCCGCATACGCGGATCGAGAGCGTCGCGCAACCCATCGCCCACGAGCGAGAAGCTGAGCATGGTGGTGGCGATCATCAGGGTGGGGAAGAGACCGAGGTGCCAGTAGACCTGGATGTAGGAGAAGGAGTTACCGACCATTTTGCCCCAACTGGGCAGCGGGTCGTTGATGCCCAGGCCAAGGAAGCTCAACCCAGCCTCGGTGAAGATAGCTGAAGGCACGCCCAGGGTGACGGCGATGATCAGCGGAGTGAGGGCGTTGGGCAGCAGATGGCGGAACATGATCTGGATGTCGGGCGTGCCGATCACCCGTGCAGCCTCAATAAACTCGCGCCCGCGCAGGGCGAGAATCTGGGCGCGGGTGAGGCGACAGATCTCAACCCAACTGATCAGGGCGATGGCTAGGATGACATTCAGCATGCTGCTGCCAAAGATCGAAACCAGGAAGAGAGCGAAGAGAACCTGCGGGATGGCGCTGAACACCTCGATCACCCGCGCCACCAGGAAATCAACCCAGCCGCCCAGGAATCCCGCCGCCAGCCCCAGAGAGACGCCCAGCAGCAGGGCGATGGCCTGTACCGAGAAACCCACAGTAAGCGAGATACGCGCCCCGTAAATAATTCGGCTGAGCATATCGCGCCCGACCTCGTCGGTGCCCAGCCAGTGCGCGGCGCTGGGGAACTGCCTGGCCTCCTTCAGCACAGCGAAATCGTAGGCGGTGGGAGCCAGGAGGTTGGCGAAGAGCGCCATACACACCAGCAGCAGCACCACCACAAACGCGGCCATTGCCAGCTTATTCTTTGCAAAGCGAGCCGCCGCATCACTCCACAGGGTGCGCGATGGGCGTGGGTTAATCGGGACGGTGTCGCTCATGCGTACCCTTGGCAGATTGCAGATTGCAGATTGTAGATTGTAGATTGTGGATTGGCGCTCAATCTGCAATCTGCAATCTGCAATCATGAGAGCCTAATCCGTGGGTCAATCACCGTATAGAGCAGATCGGTGAGCAGATAAACCAGACCCCAGACGGCGGCCACCAGCAGCATCACCGCCATAATCATGGGGTAGTCGCGCTGGGTAACGCTGGTGACAAAGAATTTGCCCAGGCCGGGCACGCGGAACATGGTTTCGACAAAGACCGTGCCGGTGATCAGGTCGGGGATACGTGGGCCGAGGACGGTGATGATCGGGATGAGGGCGTTTTTGAAGGCGTGGCGCAGCAGTACCACGCGCTCGCTGAGTCCTTTGGCCCGTGCAGTACGGATGAAATCGGCCCCGAGAACATCCACCAAGCTGGCGCGGGTATAGCGAGCGGTGACGCCCATCGGCCCCAGGCCCAGAGCGATGATCGGCATCACCCATGTGCGCCAGTCGCTGTTCCAGCCACCCACCGGCAGCCAGCGCAGCTTCACGGCAAAGATCAGAATCAGCCAGATCGCCACCACAAAGTTCGGCACCGTCAGGCCCAAGGTGGCCACCGTCGTGACCACATAATCTACCCAGGTGTTCTGGCCCACGGCGGCGACGGTGCCTAGCAGCAGCCCGGCACTCATCGCCAATACCGCCGTCGCCCCGCCAAGGGCGATGCTTACCGGCCAGGTGCGGGAGATCAAGGCGATCACCGTCTCGTCGGGACTCTGGAAGGAGATTCCGAAATCGCCGCGCAGCGCGTTGCCCATATAGCGCAGGTACTGCTCGTAGAGCGGTTTATCCAAGCCGTACTTGGCTAGGATATTGGCCTTCGCCGCTGGCGGCAGCGGCATCTGGTACTGATCGAACGGCCCGCCAGGGATGGAGTGCATGAGGCTGAAGGCGACGACTGAGACGAGGAAGAAGACCAGGATCATGCCGCCGATGCGGCCGAGCAGATAGCGGGCCATAGGCGATAGCCTCCGTCGGTACGATTGCCCCCTCACCCCCTGCCCCTCTCCCACCGGGGGAGAGGGGAGCCGGACGGCTCTCTCATGCGGTACACCCCCCTCTCCCCTGGTGGGAGAGGGGGGCAGGGGGGTGAGGGCCGTCAGCAGCTTACTTCGGCGGCGCGCTGCGGTATTTCAGCACGTCCTTGGTGATATACAGCGAGTTGATCGAGTTGCCGAAGACCGTGAATCCTGGCCACTGCAGCGCGGCGCTGCCCGCCTTATTTGGCTCAAGCGCGGTGCCCTTCACATAGGGCTTCATCAGGTCGCCCACCATGCGGTGGTAGATGAAGACCGCACCCACATCGCTGACGAGAATTTTTTCAGCGTCCTGGAACTGCGTGATGCGTGCGGTAGTATCGAGGTTCGCCGACGCCTCGTTTACCAGTTTGTCAAAGGCCGGATTGCTCCAGTTGTGCCGGATGTTGCTCAGCCAGACGCCGAGCATGTTCGAGGGGTCAAGGAAGTCCATGCCGTAGGAGAGCATACCGAACTGGATCTGGGTCGGCTTGGCCCCGAGGGCCTCGGTGAAGACCTTCTGATCCTTGTTTGTGACCTCAACCTCAATACCCAACTCCTGCTTGATCGTCGCGGCGATGGCCTGAGCCAGTGCGACACGGACAGGCGGCTCGTTGCGCAGCCACATCGTCAGCTTGGGGAAACCCTTGCCGCCGGGGTAGCCCGCTTCGGCCAGCAGCGCCTTAGCCTTGGCCGGGTCGTAGCTCTGGATCCCCTTGAGCGCCTCAGAGTTGGCTGCCGGGAATCCCGGCATCAGGAACGAGTAGGCCGGGATACCCTGGCTCGGGGTGACGATACTCTTGATCAGGGTGTCGCGATCAACAATGTGGCTAAATGCCTGGCGCACCTTGAGGTTGTTGAAGGGCGGACTCTGCACATCAAAGAAGAGATAGTCGGTGCGGAAGTCCTGCGCGTTGCTCTGCACCTGCTTCGACAGCTCGGGGTCGGCGGCGATAACCTCGTTATCGGCGGTCTGAAGCTGCGGGCCGGGCACGTAGTCCACTTCGCCCGCCTGATACCCGGCGAGGAAGGTTTCGGGCTTGGCCCCGATGCTGATCACCTTCTGGATGAAGGGCTTGTTGCTGCCCGCATAGGTCGGGTTGGCCTCGTAGACCAGCCGCTCGCCCTTCTTGTGCTCTTTCAGCACGAAGGGGCCACAGGAGACCGAGGTGGCCGGGTCGCTATTGTAGAGTGCGCCGTACTTCTCCAGGGCAGCCTTCTGGAACGGCGTGCTGTAGATCAGCTTGGCCGGCAGGAAAGGCGCGGGGGTAACGGTGCTGATCACTAGTTTGTTCGGGCCATCGGACTTAACGCCAATCTTATCCGGGGAGATCTTCCCAGCAATGGCATCATCCCAGCCCACAATGGCACCAGGAGCCTGGTAGTACCAGACAAAATCCCAGGCGTGCTTGGGGTCAACCGCATAGCGGAAGGTAGCCACGAAATCGTCGGCAGTGACGGGGGTACCGTCGCTCCATACCAGCTTCGGGTCGAGGTTAAACGTCCAAACCGTGGCATCAGCGTTAGACGACCAGGTGAGGGCGGTACCGGGCAGCAGCTCGAAATCCTTGCTGAGCCGCACTAGCGGGTCAGCGATCAGGTCGTTGAGCGAGCTGATTCCACCACGGTTATAGACCGACTCCATAAAATCGAGCGTGGTGTAGGGCATGGTGCTGTCGAAGTAGTTGACGTAGACCTGATACTCAGGCGGGGCGGCGTCGGCGGGCAGAGTGACGCCATTGAGCGTTTGACCAGGGGCGGAAGCCTCGGTTGCGGCAGCCGGGGCGGTTGCAGCGGCGGGGGCGGTTGCCGTAACCGGAGCAGTTGTCGCGGCGGCAGATGGGGCGGCAGATGGGGCAGCAGTCGCAACAGCCGGGACGGTCGTGGCGGATGGAGCCGTGGTGGGCTTGGCGGCGGGAGTACCGCCACAGGCGGCGAGTACCAGTGCGCTCAGGGCGAGCAGCATAGTACCAGAGTAACGCATCTTCAACCGAACCTCCTTAAATATATGACACGATTCAGTAGGGATAATACCAACGATTCATAGCGATCTTTGTCCGATTGCTTCAGCCCTTGCCCCCTCACCCCCTGCCCCTCTCCCACCGGGGGAGAGGGGAGATTTCTGCATCAGAGAGCGATCTGCTCCCCCTCTCCCGTTCTGGGAGAGGGGGCTGGGGGGTGAGGGCTGAGCGGCGG
>JBAXMH010000274.1:0-6089 GCA_037134395.1 Chloroflexales bacterium | reverse complement strand
GGTGGGATAACACGATGGCGGTGGATCTAGCGGCCACCGTCCATGTGTACCTGCCAATGCTTCAGCGCTAGTACAGTTTTCTGAAAGATGGTCTCTGTCAGGGAGTCGCGCCACGCTCTCACATTGGCAGTTCTGAAATGAAGGTCTAGGAGCGCTGAAGCATTGGGATGCCTCAGCGCTGGCGGGTACGTCTTTCAGATCTACACAATGTGATCACGTGGCGCAACTCCCTGGCACGTCGTCAGGAACGTACGGCCCACCCGCCACCAGCGGATATCTGTGCGTGTGCGCGGGGCGGTTTCGATGATCTTAGTCATTTAGTGTGTCCTCGGCAATGAACGTTCGCTGTTATATTCGCCGCGTATCTGTTTAGCACTTGTCCAGACGCTGGGTGACGCACCCTGGCGCGCTACTCTGCTGCGTGTGGAGCAGGCGGAGGAGATGCTGGGCCGTGGCGCGATAATCGTGGTCAAGCAGCACCCGCAGCATCTGTGGATTTGGCTCGTATGTGAGAAGCACCAAGTCATACTCTATGCGAACTACGAGGTCGGTCGCACGGTAGCACGGCATGCTGGCGATCGACTGCCCATAGCGAGGGATCTGCGTATGGGGAAGAATCCCTTCACGAAATACGATCAAGCGACGATCTGTCGCAACGATGAGGGTTGGCGGGGCTACCTGTCGCTGCCCAGTGAGCAGTGATTGGCGCAGAATGATTGGCTGGAACAAGGATGTTCGGACAACCTCGCCGGGCAGGAGGGTCTGACGGAAAGGAGTGGCGAGGAATAGGGGGAGATCATCCATCGCCTGCCGATGCTCATCAGTGCAATCAGGGGATCGTTCCAGCCCGAGCAATGCCTGTTCAAGCGGGGCGAGCGCGTCTCTGACCTCGTCGTGTCCGTGGGTGTGGAATTCGAGCCACGCCCCATCTGATGGGTAGTCGCCGGTTCCTGTGACGTGGAGCAGACCGTGGAGCAGGTGTTCCTCAATCGTCCAGGTGAGGATGTGTTCATAGGCAAGGATGACCCAGCGAGGTTCACCGCGACGAGTGGCCTCCGCCCCCACCAGGATGCGCCGGTTGGTGATTGCCAGCACCTGAGCGCCGCGCGTGCGCGCCCACGCCCCACGGGTAGGGGCGCTCGGGTCGGCGGGAATCCAGAGCAACGCACGTACATCCTCTTCAATCGCGATTTGTGCGCGCAGTTCGCTACCGAGCGGGTCGGTGATGTGGGCAAGGCCATCAACGAATACCGGGATCGCGCCTATGCCTATCATCGCAACCTCCTGCACACCCTGAGCGTACGGCCTATTCGTAGGGGTGGATCGTGCGGACTGGCTCCCACAGCGCGGCCCAATGCTCGCGCTTCTCTACGCCAACCAGGATAGAGGTGTGCCTATCGGCGCTGACGGCGTAGCCCACCGTCCCGTCATCCTTCGTGGTGAGGACAGGCGTAAATTCACCCGTCGCGAGGCTGACGGCATTGGTCAGGCGCTGCGGAAGGAGTTGCCACCATACGTGTGCGGTATCTGGCGTGTTCATCGGAGGTATGGAGTGCGCGGCAGCGAGACGCTGGTACAAGACCGTGACCTCAGCATAGCTCGGATAGCGCCCCTGATGCGTATCGGCATACGCCCGGATCTGATCATCAAGCGCATTCAGCATCGGCTGCGCGGAGTAGTCGATGGGGTCACAGGCGCACCCAGGTGTCGGGGAGGAGAGAGTCACACCCCCGATAGCCAGCAGCAGCGCGATCCCTACTCCGATCACCCATTCGTGTTTCATATGGCTGTCCTTTCTCCCGTGCTGCGGAGACCGCCGCTCAGTCCAACGCCGAGACCACCGCCAAGGCCGGCCAGGAAAAGGGGAGTACTCGCGACGTGATAACCACATGTGCGGGAGAGTATATATCCCACCAGACCGCCGACACATCCGCCGACAAAGCTGCCCCGCCATACGCACGAGAGCGCGTGATGTGTGCCCCGACTCGGTGCGGTGCAGATCTCAATCTCCCGCTCGCGCAACAGGAGGCTGCCCATGATGAAGGCGAAGGTGCCACCCACGCCGCCGCTCAGCCCGCCCGGATCCCATCCGACCATGGCACCGAGGAGGCCGCCCACGCCACCACCGAGTCCGCCAATGACGCCGCTGACGAGGGTGTCGCGGACACGCTGCCCGCGAAAGGCGCGCCGCCACTCTGCGCCATGGGTGTCGGTGTGCGGTCGAGTGACCATCCCGCGCACGATGCCGCCAGTGAGCATGACGGACAGTACGCTAAGGATGCTGATGAGTAAGCTCTCTAGGAATATGGGGGTATCGCGGCTTATGAGGGTGAACGCCGGGATGGCCAGGCCAAGGCTGAGTCCGCCCAGGATGCCACCTGCACTGCGGATTATGCCACCGAATACACCGCAGACCAGGCTGTCGCGTCGCCGCCGCCAGGGATTGGCGTCCGCCCCATCTGAAGGACGCACCGTGGTGAGCGGCATCGTACTCATACCGAGGCCCAGGCTGACACCCAGACCGAAGGTGCCGAGGACAAGGATGACGCTCATGCCGACGGCCAATCGGTTGATCAGCCCGATAACCATGCCGATGAGCAGGCTGTTGACGAGGATACGCATAAGGATGCGGGGCAGGGAGAGGCCATGCTCGCCTGGCGCAAGCCGGGACGGGGCGCTGTGATCGTCTGCGGGGTGGTGCATCGCTAGTTTATCTCCCTACAAAGCCGTTGCGAGAACCAGTGTAGTACGCTCCAACCGTGGATGCCACCGCCTGAGTGCGCCGAGTTATGCACTCAGGTGTGCCCTGGCATACGGCTCTTGCTCACTTTCGCTGATCAATGCGGAGAATCGGCACGATTGCGCGTGCGGCATCGCACGACAGAGCCCTTCCCACGTTGGCTTCAGCGAAACGGAGCAAGAGCCCATGACCCTCCTCCTCACCCTTTAGTGGGCATGTACAAACGTCGCTGTCACCGGCCGCCACGAGATCTGCGTGTCCAGCCATGTCCACCTAGCGTATAGCCCAGGCCCGCGAAGTAGGGCAGAAACAGCTCCCAGCACCAGGCTCCGTGCCAGGCTCCGTGGACGAACAGCAGCGGCGTGGGCTGCGCCGGGCCGTCAGGATGGCGCGTGATCATCTCAAGCTGGGGCGGCGTGGATGCCTTGGTGCTGACATCGCCTCTCATACAGATCGCTCCTTCCGACATCCGGGCCAGCTACGCGGTTGCCGCCTCGATAATCGCCACCGCCCGCCCGACCCCGTCCTCGGCCCGCACGCACTCACCGACCCGCCGCGCCTGCGCCCGGATCTGCGGATCGCCCACCGCGCGCCGGATGGCTTGCGCCAGACCCTTGGCGGTCAGCGTGTGATACGAGAGTGTGGCGGGGCTGACTCCCAGGTGTTGCAGTTGTGTGCCCCAGAAGGGCTGGTCAAAGCCGAAGGGCACGATGATACTGGGCACACCGGCATGCAGGCCAGCCGCCGTGGTGCCCGCGCCGCCGTGATGCACGACTGCCGCCATTTGTGGGAAGAGCCAGTCGTGCGGCACCGCATCGATCACGAGCATATCGTTTATGTCATCACGCCCGCTCAGGCCGCCCCATCCCCGTTGGAGAATCACCCGCTGGCCGGATATACGCTGCGCCTGGATGACGATGCGAGTCAGCCGATCAAAGTCGGTACCGGCCATGCTGCCGAAGCTGACGTAGACCGGCGGCGGGCCGGTCGCCAGAAAGTCGCGCAGGGCCGCCGGGGGCTGCCAGCTCTGTGGCTGATTAAGCACCCAGTAGCCACAGATATGGATATGCGTGCCCCAATCTGCCGGTTGCGGCACCATATGCGAGCTAAACGCATAGAGCATCGAGATGGGCCGTTCACCCCGCGTGGGCTCAAACCTACCCGCCAGGAAGCGCAGGTTACGTGTGCCCACATGGATGAGCTGGCGCATGAGCTCCTGCGCGTCGCCGGTCAGGGGCGCGAACGGTAGTCCGTACTCCTGCACCAGCGGGGCGAAATTTGCAAAGGTGACGATCTGAACCTGGTGCCCCGCACGCTGGAGTCCTTGCCCAAGCGCGACATAGGGCTGCACATCGCCGCGCGTGCCGAGGGTGACAATGCTGATCTTCATCGCTTTGGTTGCTCCTTCAAACGCACACCTAGACATCTCGGCGCATACCGGGCATGATCAGCACCTTCCCCGCGCCCATCTCGCGCCGGTAGAGGTCAATCGCGACCGGAGCCTCCTCCAGCGGGAAACAGGCGCGCACCGTGGGCGGGACATCGGCGGACAGCCGCTGGATCAGCATGACTGCGCGCAGGGCGTGCAGGTAGCCGCGCTGCTGCATCCAGTCCGAGAAATAGAAGCCCTCGACCCGCAGCCCATCGAAGATCATCCGTATCGGCGGAACCGAGGATGGTTCATCGGCCAGTGCCCCATACAGCAGCAGCCGTGAGCGCGGCGGCAGCGCATCCAGTAGGCGACCCATCAGCATCCCTCCAACGGCGTCAAAAGCGATGGTCGCATCCAGCCGTTGGCACAGATCGCGCAGTTGAGCATCGAATCCGGGCGCGCTACTGTTCAACACATGCGCGGCACCCTCGGCGCGCAACTGCGTAACCTGGGCCTCGCGGCGCACCACGTTGATTACCGGCAGCCTGAACTGACGGCCCAGACGCAGCATCCAACGCCCGACTTCACTAGTCGCTGCGGTCTGCACGACGGCGCGGTGATGCCCACGCCGTGCCACATCCACCATGCCCCAGGCAGTCAGCGGGTTGAGGCCCAGCATTGACCCGTTTGTCGTGCTGATACCGGGGAGCAGCGGGATGCACTGGTTGGCTGCCGCAAGCGTATACTCAGCCCACATCCCGACGGTGGGGCCAATGGCCCCGCAGGCGACCCGCCGCCCGATGAGCATGCGAGCGAGCAGGCTGCGCCCGGTCGCGACGACGACGCCGCTGCCAAAGTAGCCAGGGATGGCTGGCAGCGGCTTGTGGATGCCGTGCTGGTCGAGGAGAAAGAGCAGATCCGAAGGGTTGATCGGGCTGGCCGCAACACGCACGAGTACCTCGTTGTCTCCCGGCTGAGGGACGGGCCGCTCGACCAGAGCCATCGACTCGGGCGCACCGTCGTAGTCGCGCAGTTCAAGGGCGCGTATCGTCGTAGGGAGGAGTCGCGGTGAGAAGATTGACATGACGATCTCCATACAAGTTAGGACGTACTTGGCATCACCTGCGGTGAGATGAGGCGATGAACGAACCCAAGGCGACGGATCGCGACGACATCACCGTCCTGCTCGCTGCGCCCCGGGTGGTCTCGTGTACCGAGGGGGCACGGGTGCAGCCAGAGGGGCCAGCGCCGGCCGCCCACGATGCATAGTTGGTACAGTGGACGGGCGAACCTCACATACGGGCGAACCCTCGGTTGGCACGAGCAGACCTAGGTGAAGGCAACCGACTGGTGAATCCTGACGGAACGGGAAATCGGCAACTCGCTAATTGTGACATTCGCAACGCGGGGAGCCGCGATCACCTCAAAGGTTATGGCTTTATCCTGGTATTCCGGATTGACACCCCACATGGTGGCACGGAGTACGGGGCAACGAGTGATCTGCTGATGTCGATGGAGTTGCGGGTAGCGACGGCCCGCCAGGCATGGGCGATTGAGACCTACCACCGCGATAGTAAGCAATTTTGTGGGATTGAACGCTGCATGGTGCGCGGCGAGCGGGAGCAACGCAATCATAGTGGATGAGCCCTCCGCACGTACTTGCGCCTGATGTGGCACGAACTCGACGTCGGCGCATCGCGCTTTACCACCACGATGGGCATCATCCGTCCTGCCATCCGACAGTTTCTGACCGACCCCAGCGCGGTCTTGGCGGGATTCCCGCAGGCAGGAATGGCGCACAAGCGGGCAACTGCATAAGTCCTAACGGCACCAGATTGGCCAGGTGCGGACAGACCGCGCCGCCGTATGCCACCGTGATGGACAGAGCCCCGCGCAGATCGCGGCGGAATTGGCAGAGATTGATGCCGCGATAAACCATCTGACACGATACACGGTCGCCGGGTGGTGGATTGATCG
>JBAXMH010000273.1:0-6105 GCA_037134395.1 Chloroflexales bacterium | reverse complement strand
CCGCTACTACGAACTGACCCCTGACCCCTGACCCCTGACCCCTGACCCCTGACCCTTGACCCCTGACCCCTTGTCTCACCCGATCAGATCGCGCAGGGCCGGCTCAAGTTTGGGGTACTTGAACTGGTAGCCGAGAGCCTGCGCCTTCTTCGGCATGGCGCGCTGGCCATTCACCACGAGGTCGGCCATCTCACCCAGGACGGCGCGCAGGACGACATCGGGAATGGGCATCCACGAGAGCGAGTTCATTACTTTGCCCAGAATTGAGCTGAAATCGCGGTTGGTCTGCGGAGTGGGGGCAGTAGCGTTGATCGGGCCGCTGGCACGCTCGTCCTCCAAGGCCAGCATGTAAATGCCGACTAAGTCGTCAGGGTGGATCCACGAGTAGTACTGAGTACCGGGCAACACCGGGCCACCGACGCGAATTCTGAAGGGCTGCATGATCTGTGGCAGCACGCCGCCTTCCGGGTCGAGCATCAGACCGGTGCGCAGGCACGCGACCCGCACACCAAGTTCCTCGGCGCGGGCGGCCTCACGCTCCCATGCCACGCAGACCTGAGCGAGAAAATCGTTGCCGGGGGTGGTGTTCTCGTCAAGCGGCGTGTAGTCACAGAATCCGTAGTAGCCTACGCCTGAGGCACAGAGAAGCACCTTTGGGCGATCAGTGGCGGCCGCAATCGCATCAACGATGCAGCGGGTACCGTTCACCCGGCTGTTATAGATCTCCGCCTTCACCTCGGGGGTCCAGCGCTGGCCGAGGATACCTTCCGCAATCGGTGCGCCGGAGAGGTGGATGACGGCATGGGCACCATTAATGGCGGAGGCCCACGCCCCTACGGTATTGGTTGCCCACCACACATAGCTATCGGCATTGGGTACCAGCGTACGAGCTTGCTGTGCACGGCGCGAGAAAACCACAACTTCGTAGCCGCGACCTTTGAGGGCGGCGAAGAGCCTGCGTCCGATGACGCCAGTAGCTCCAGTGAGAATAATGCGCTTTGAATTGCTCATGCTGTAGATCGTACCGAGGTTTGGATGAGGCGTCAAGTGCGAGGACGTGGTACAATCCCGGCGGCTTTCGTCTCCTGCTCCCATAACCCCCACCCCACATGAATTATCGTCTGCTTGTCTTACTCGTCCTGCTCACCCTTCTGCCCTCCGGTGCCCCCGCCCGCAGCGCTGCCCGTCAGCCCAGCCTGCCGCCCTCGCTCTTTGGCCTGAACATGTATCTCACCGGGCGCGAGCGCAGCGATGCGGAGGCCACAGCTCTGCTGGGTATGGCCGTCCCCATCGGGGCGCGCTGGACCCGCGAGGAAATCTCGTGGGCCGCCTGGGGCCGTGACGCGCAGAACAGTTTCTATGACCGGCGCCTCGGCCAGATTGCCAACGCCGGGGTTGGTATTATCGGCATGCTGCTGACCACGCCCAAGGAGTATCGCTCGGCTGACTGTGTGCGCTACGCTCAGAAGACCGATCAGCCGGAGTACTGGTGCGCGCCCACCGACATGGCCGCCTACGCCCGCTGGGCCGCGCAGGTGGTTGAGCGTTACGACGGCGATGGCAACGATGACGCCCCCGGATCGCCGCGTGTGGCCGCATGGGAAATCTGGAACGAGCCTGATATGGATGGTACCTGGCTGCCCCACGCTGATGCGGCGGCCTACGCCCAGATGCTGCGTCTGGCCCACGACGCGATTATGGCAGCGGACCCGACGGCCACCGTGCTTAATGGGGGAGCCTACACCTTCGATGCGGTTGGCCAGGGTGGGTTTATGGATCGTGTGGTCAATCTGGCCGGCTGGGATAGCTTCGATGTCCTGTCAATCCACCCCTGGCTGATTGATCACGCCCCCGACGACCCGAGTCTGATCAATGCACGCGAACATTTCGATGTGACCATCCCTGGCCGGATCGAGATGGCCAAACGCTGGATCGCGGCACACAGCGGCGGCAAGCCGATCTGGATCACGGAGATGGGCTGGAGTACCTGCGGCGGTAGCTGCGCACCGCAATTTGCCAAGAGTGATGATGAGCAGGCGAATTACATGGTGCGCAGTTTTGTCCTCGCTGCCGCCGCTGGTGTTGAGCATGTGAGCTACTTCCAACTGGAGGATAAATTTGCCGGGGCGCAGCAGCCCTGGGGGCCGGCGGCGATTGTGCGCGATAACCTGACTCCCAAGCCGGCCTACACCGCGTATGGCGCAATGGTCGCCCAACTCCAATTTGCTCGTTACCTTGGTGTCGGCCCGCTCCACCGCCCCGGCATCATGGCCGATTACCGCTTCGACCTGGGCGACGGTGACAGTGTGGATGTACTCTGGTCCCTCGGCGGCGCGGCGGCGGGCACCTTCCCGCTGACGGCGGGGTTAAGCGCGACCCTGATTGATCGCGACGGCGGCGAGTCTGGCGTGGCGGGCACGCAGGCCCGCCTCAACCTGAGCGCCCGCCCGGTCTACCTACGCCAGCTTAGCGGGCGCTCGCGCAGTTTTGGCGAGACAGGCCAGAGCCTGCGCGATCCCTTCCTGCGCTACTGGGAGCAGAGCGGCGGACTGGCAATCTTTGGCTTCCCGGTTAGCATAGAGCGAGTGGAGCAGGCGAATGACGGCCAGAGCTACCGGGTGCAGTGGTTTGAGCGCAACCGCTTCGAGTATCACCCAGAGAATAAGCCGCCCTACGATGTGCAGCTTGGCCTGCTCGGTGTCGAGCGCCTGGCCCGCAGCGGGATAGACTGGCGCACACTGCCGACGGTGGGCGGGCCTCCGGCGGCGGGGTGTCGCTATTTTGCCGAAACCGGCCACAGCCTCTGCCCACCCTTTCGGGCCTACTGGGAACGCAACGGCGGACTAGCGCTCTTTGGCTTTCCGATCAGCGAACCCCGCGACGAGGATGTGGGCGGTGGGTTACGGCGCGTGCAGTACTTCGAGCGCAACCGCTTTGAGGAACACCCCGATCAACCCGCCGCCTACCGCGTACAATTGGGGCGGCTGGGTGTTGAACTGATGCCGTGATAGTAGTTGAGCTAATCTGCCACCGCCCAGAGGTTCTATGCTTCCCACGCTCTTTCAGATTGGCGGTTGGCCCGTGCCCACCCACGGCTTCTTTGTGCTGCTGGGCGTGGTGGTGGCCACCATCGTCTTCTTTGTCGAGTCCCGCCACCGCCGTATGCTCGATGAGCGGATGCTCGGGATTGTGGCCGGTACGCTGTTCTGCGGGGCCATCGGGGCGAAGCTAAGTACCCTGTGGATCTACCTGAGCGCCGTGCCGGATCCAAGTCTGCTTGGCGTACTGATTGACGGCGGCAAGAGCATTCTCGGCGGGCTGGCCGGAGCCTACCTGGGGGCCGTCATTACGAAACGGTTGCTAGGCTACCGCGAGCGCACCGGCGATCTGTTCGCCCCCGCCGTGGCCCTGGGCATGGCCGTGGGTCGGGTGGGCTGCCTGCTCACGGAGCAAATCGGCACGCCTACCGATCTACCCTGGGGCATCACGCTCTCGGCAGATCTGGCGGCGCGTATCCCCAATTGTCCTTACTGCGTCCCTGGCGTGCGCCTGCACCCATCATTCATCTACGAGATCATCTTCCACCTGATCATGTTCGGCCTGATCTGGTGGTGGTTGCGCCCACGTATCTTTGTGAAGGGCGAGCTGCTGAAGATCTACCTGATCGCCTACGCCGTGTTCCGCTTTCTGGTAGAGTACGTGCGCGGCAACGAGGTAATCTGGCAGGGGCTGACTCGCTCACAGATCTTCCTTATCCCCTCCACCATTGTGCTTCTCCTCTACTTCATCCGTCAGTTCTGCCGTGGCGCGTACCGCGTGCCGGTGTCGGAGGCTACGTAGGAGGTGCTGTATGCTCGGCATATTCATGATCTTCGTGCCACTCGTGATCATTGGCATGATCGCCTGGGTCGGTATAACCCTCGGGGCTGCGAACCGTAACGATGGTCGGGTGGAGCGTCGGCGTGACCGGTACCAAGACGACAATTCAAACGTTGTCAATACAGGGCGTGGGGTGCTGATAGTGATCGGCATTACTGTGGCTATCGCGCTGGCGGTGATGGCAATTATCCTTGGTACGTGTATAAGCACGACTCAATGGTAGAGCCAAGGTATCACGCCCACGGAGTTTGTTTCCAAGGAGAAGCCTTCTATGCCCGGTATGCCCCTGCGCGGCGACAGAATCCACCGCTATGTGATCGCCTTCTGCCCGCACTGCTATCACGAAAACCCTGAGCGTCCCCTTGGCGAGGTGCGCCGCCTGGGCGGGTACCTCAGCGCCGATGAGGTGGGGCGAGTCTGGCTGGTGCGCGGGTGTCCCGACCACGGCTTGGTGCGGACGCTCTACGATGAGTCGGTCGAGATTCTGGCCTATCTGGAGCAGTGGACGGCCCCCACCCGCAGCCATACGCCTGACCAGTTCGGCAACTTCGATCCGCTGCCCCTGGCCTACCTGCGCGGTCTGGACGAGATGCACACTCAGCACACCTGCACGCTGCTTGAGGATATTGAGCAGGGCTGCAACTTGTGCTGCCCAAACTGCTTTGCCTCCAGTTCGCCCGAACGGCGCGGCACGGTGCCGGTCTCGACGATTTTGGAGAATGTGGACACACGCATCGGGCGCGAGGGCGGGCGTATTGATGTGCTGATGCTCTCCGGCGGCGAGCCGACTATCCACCCGCAGCTTATTCCGCTGCTCGACGCGCTGATCGAGCGCCCGATTGTCCGCATCCTGATCAACACCAACGGCATCGAGATCGCCCAGAATGACGCGCTGCTGGCCTACCTCAGGCAGCACCGCAAGCGGATCGAGGTCTACCTCCAGTTCGACGGCTTTAAGCTGGAAACTCACCGCTACCACCGTGGGGCCGATCTGCGCACGATCAAGGCGCGGGCGATCCAGCGCCTGAGCGCGGCGGGCGTCTTCATCACCCTGACCATGACCGCGACCCTGGGGGTGAACGATGATGAGATTGGTGCGGTGATCGGACACGCCCTGGCCACGCCGTTTGTGGGCGGGGTGAGCATCCAGCCGCAGTTTGGCAGCGGGCGAACCACGCCCATCAATCCAAGCGAGCGGCTGACTCACACTGGCACCCTGGCCCGCTTCGGCCCGCAGACCGATGGCCTGGTGAACTGGCGTGATATGATCGCTCTGCCATGTTCGCACCCGCACTGCTGCTCGGTGGGCTACATGCTGCTCACCGATAAGGGCGAATGGCGATCATTGGCGGCGATCATTGGGCACGAGAACCTGAAGGCCAACCTGGGCCTGATAAGCAACCGGATTGTGGATCCGGAGCTGTCGGCGCACCTGCGCGAGCTGGTGAAGGAGTCGCTGCTGGGCCTGTTCAGCGAGCAGAGTTCCCTGAGCCACCCGCAGATCGGTGAGCTGTTTCGCAACGTCTGCGAGACCTGCGACATCGGCATGAGTACCCTGCTACGCCTGGCCGGCGACGCGATGATCGGGCGGAATGACCAACTACGCGAGCTGCTAGCCAAGCGGGTGAAGCGTATCACGGTCAAACCATTTATGGACATCAACACGATGACGGAGGAGCGCCTGACTCAGTGCTGCGTGCATGTGGGCACGCAGGGCGCGAATGGTGCGCAGCAGTGCGCCCCCTTCTGCGCCGCGCAGGCGTGGCCGGTGATCAGCCGCCAGAAGCTCAGTGAGCGGTCTGTTGATCATCACTCTGGTTAAAATTGCCAGCTTCGCTGGCAATTTTAACCAGAGTGATCTTGTAAAGGAGTATCGCTATGACCAACTATGATCCGTCTGAGGCGGCCCGCGCCGCCCGCGAGGCCCAGTCCTCGCGATCAGCCAATCCGCCGCCGCTGCCACCGCCCGCTCGCGTGAAGGACCCGCTGCCCTACTGCATCTACACCACCATCTGCCTGATCGCCTGGGTGTTCTCGCCCGCCCTGGCGATCACCTTCTTTGCCGGGTTGGCCCTGCGCAAGTACTGGCGCGCCTGGCAGGCCGGGCTGAGCAAGTCCGACTGCCTGCTGGGCGACCCGCGCCGGGTGATGCTCTATCTGGCCACGCTGATGCTGGCCGGGGCTGGTTACACGATCTACGCAATGTGGCACTTGAGGTGAAAATAG
>JBAXMH010000272.1:0-6141 GCA_037134395.1 Chloroflexales bacterium | reverse complement strand
GCAGACAGCGGCATGCGGGTTGGCCTGATTGATACGAGTCTCCAGTCGCCCAGCCTGCACATGTTCTTTGGTCGGCTTGACCTTGGCCGTCACCCGACCCTGAACGACTATCTGGCTGGTCGCTGTGAGCTGGGCATGGCAGCGATTAACATCTCTAGTTGGCTCAATCCGCCGCCTGTGGGGACGCTCTTTCTCGTGCCTGCTAGTGGTGAGGCCGACAAGATTCTTGAGTCGCTGCGCGGCAGTTACCACGCCGAGGCGCTCAGCGAAGGTCTGGGAGCTTTGTCCAACGACCTAGATCTTGATGTGCTGCTGGTAGACACGCCCGCCGGGCTGAACGAGGAGACTCTGCTGACCATCGCCGCCGCTGATCGCCTGCTGCTCCTGCTGCGCCCGGATCACCAGGATTATCATGGCACGGGGGTGGTGATCGAACTGGCCCACCGATTGGGATCGCCAAAGCTCCTCCTGCTCGTGAACGAGGTACCCGTCAGCTTTGATACAGGGGAAGTCGCCATGCGGGTGGCGACGGGATTCGGCCAGCCGGTGATTGCGGCTCTGCCCCACAGCGAGGAGCTACAGATGATCGGTAGCGGTGGCCTGCTGGTGCGGCGTCACCCCAACTCGCTGTCTGCCAGAATTTTGCGCCAGATTGTGGCGGAGCTTGTGTAAATGTTGGTGAACCCATTGTTTTCTATGCGATGGACGCCTTCGCATAGAAAACATTAAAGATAAGATTTTTATGCTGATCTGCCTAGACTCGCGCAGTGGCCCGCGCTGCGGCACCGAGAACCGTAATAGTGCCCAGTTCTGTCGGCGCTGCGGCGCACCCCTGCGCAGCGCCTTACGCTTGCAAGATACCGATGCCCAGGTGGGTCGCTACCAAATTATTCGCACGCTGGGCCACGGCGGGTTCGGTGCGGTGTATGAGGCGGAGGATGGTGCTGAGCCAGGACGCATGGTGGCGATCAAGGAAACGTTCGACCCCTCCAGCATCCGCAGCTTCCAGGGTGAGTTTGCTATCCTCAATACGTTGCGCCATCCGAACTTGCCGCGTTACCACGAGATGTTCGAGGAGGACGGCAACGGCTACTTGGTGATGGAGTTGGTACCGGGACAGAGTCTTCAGGATGTGCTAGATAAGCAGCACGGCGACCCGCTGCTTGAGTCGCAGGTACTCGGCTTCGCCCTCCAGCTCTGCGATGTACTGAGCTATCTCCACGCCCAGCAGCCGCCGATCATCCACCGCGATATTAAGCCGGCCAACATTCGGCTTACGCCCGAGGGTCTGATTAAGCTGGTGGACTTTGGGCTGCTGAAGCAGGGTGTGGATGCCACCCAAAACTCGCGGCGTGGCCTGACGCCCACCTATGCGCCGATTGAGCAGTGGGGGGCCAGCGATCAGCATACTGGCCCGCGCAGTGATATTTACAGCGTGGGGGCGACACTCTATCACCTGCTTACGGGTGAGGCTCCCCTGACTTCGGCTGAGCGAGCGTCGAGTAGCTCTGACCCGTTGCTACGCCCGCGCAAGCGTAACTCTAGCCTCACGCACCATGTGGCCGATGCGGTGACGAAAGCGGTATCCCTGGCTCAAGATCAGCGATTTACCGACGCGGCTCAGCTCAAGTGCGCCCTAATGGGTATGGGCCAGATGGCTGTGAGTGTCCGCACCCAGGGCGCGATCACGGCCCACAGCGGCGGTGTTCTGGCTGTGGCCTTCAGTGCCGATGGCGAGCGTCTGGCGAGTGCCGGGGCCGACGGGGCCGTGCGGATCTGGACGACCGCCGATGGCGAACGTAGTGCCGACCTGCCCGGTCACGCCGAGCGTTCGCTCAGTGTCGCCTTTAGCCCGGACGGGCGGCGACTGGCCAGCGGCGGGGCCGACAAAGCGGTGCGCCTGTGGAGCGTGTCCGACGCGGTTGAGCTTGCCTGTCTGGAAGCTCACAGCGGTGTGGTTGCCAGCGTTGCCTTCAGCCCAAATGGACGGCTGCTGGCCAGCGGCGGGGCTGATAAGACCGTGCGGATCTGGGATGCCGAGAGTGGCGCATCTTTACGCGCCATCCGTGGCCAGATGGGCAGCGTAAGTGGGCTCGCCTTCAGCCCCGACGGCGAGATCCTGGCCAGCGTGATCACCCTTGACAGCAGCGTGCGCCTGTGGAAGATAGCCGACGGGCGTCTACGCCAGACCCTGCGCGAGCAACTGCGCGGCAAAGCGGTGTTTGCCTACATCGAGGCCACCTTGCTCAGCGCAGCGGTGGTCTTCAGCCCCGACGGCGATCTGATCGCCAGCGGCGGCACGATGGACAGTACCCTGCGCCTATGGAATGTGGCCGACGGTAGCCTGCGATTAATCTTCGAGGGCCACGCTGGGCCGATCACCAGTGTGGTCTACAGCCCAGACGGGCGCACGGTGGCCAGCGGTAGCGCCGACAAGACAGTGCGCCTGTGGAGCGTGGCCGACGGTCGTCTGCTGCACACTCTGGAGGGTCACACCGATGCGGTCACGAGTGTGGCCTACAGCCCTGACCGGCAGACCCTGGCCTCGGCCAGCCTCGACGGGACGATCCGCCTCTGGCGGATCTAGCCTGCGCAGGCGGTTCCGGCGTCGGCGGAGGACGACCCTCGGTGCGCAGCACCCCTGTGGCGCGACTTCAGTCGCCAGTCAGGGGTATTCAGGGATTTTGCAATAGCCCAGTGTCTGGATTGTGCGGTATACTCGCTTCTCATGATGCACCTGCTCTAAGCTGAGCCCCGTACCCAACGATATGTACCACCGTCGTACTACTGAGTACCAATTCACCAACGCACAGCCAATTTCCTCCGCGCCTCGCTTCGTTATCTGCGCCCTGAGTGGTTTTCATGCCAGTCGTGAAGGGGTGCTAGTAAGCGACTTCGGCTCCAACAAAGCTCGTGCCTTGCTTATTTATCTCCTGATGGAGTCGGACCGCGCCCATATGCGTACCGCCCTGGCTAATCTCTTCTGGCCTGATCGGTCTGCCCGCGCCGCCCTGAATAATCTCAACCAGACCTTGTTCATGCTGCGGCGAGCTCTCCACGACAACGACTGTATCCAGACGCTCTTCGTGAGCAATCGCCTCACAGTTCAGATCAACCCCACAGTACCGATTGACTTTGATGTGACCGCCTTTATGCGCTTGGTGAATGCCTGTAGTACGCACCAACACCGCCTCGACGATTGTGATTTTTGCACCGCTAGGTTCGCCGAGGCGATTAATTACTACCAAGGCGCGTTTCTCGACGGCTTCAGCTTGCCCGACGCCCCCGAATTCGAGGAGTGGCTCCAGATCAACCGTGAGCGTCTCCATATGAGCGCCCTGGACGCCCTGAATCACCTCTTTGTCTCCTCTGAGCGACATGGCAACCTTGTCCACGTTCAGCAGTACGGGTATCGGCTGCTCCAGCTTGAGCCCTGGAACGAGCCAGCCCACCGAGCTTTGATCAGTGCTCTCGCAGCGACCGGAAACTATAGCGCCGCTCTGCACCAGTTTGAACTGTGCCGTAAAACTTTGGCTAACGACCTTGGGCTCGATCCGGAGCCAGCAACTATGGCACTTGTAATGCACGTGCGAGGCGCTATGGAGCGGCGCAGGATTCATACCACACCGATGCCCCGTCCCCCCACGCCATGCCCCGGTCTCCCTGCGTGCTGCACGCAGGGTAATCCCTTTATCGGACGCGCCGCTGCGCTAGAGACCTGCACCACTTTTATGGCCGGTGCCGAGAGCCGCCTGCTGACCATTGTAGGTTCGAGCGGAGTCGGTAAGAGTTATCTGGCGCAGCAGGTCGCTATGAAAGTTAGTGGTACCTTCCGCGATGGTGTGGTTTTTGTGGCGATGAACGAGCAGTCCGACCGGGCCAGCTTGCCTACACTGATTGCACGAGCCCTCGGTCTCGTACCCCCCGATGCCGACGCCCAGCCCTCCTGTCTGCTCAAGGCTCTATCTGGGTATGAGATGCTGCTTGTCATTGATGCTCTTGACCACCGGCATTATGACGCCCCCTTCCTAGACGAGATTTCTCGCTGCGCACCACGGGTGAAGCAGATCGTCACCGCCCGTGATTGCCTGGGGTTAGACGATGAGCAGATCTTCGTCCTGCGTGGCATGGAGAGTCCTGGCGTACATGAGGTACACGGGCTCGTCAACTACGATGCGGTTCAACTCTTCATCAGCAGTGCCGCCGTGCAGGGCAAGCAGATTTGCGAGGGCGACCTGATCGCGGTGGCCCGGATCTGCCGTCTGCTCGACGGCTTGCCACGGGGAATCATTCTGGCATCTGCCCTTACGACGAACCACCGGTGTGAGGCTATCGCTAGGCTCATTACATAGTCAGATGCTGGTTCACAAATGGTCTGTGCGGCGGTGGAGGGAATCAATACCGCCTTTGCCAACAACGAACCCTACTTTGGAGGTTGCTGATGGAATTGTTTGTAATCGGCGCGCTACTGGCTGTAGTGGCAGGAGTGTTGGTGAGCAATTACCTGGCGAATCGTCAATCGCAGAAGCAGGTTGATGAGGTGCAGGCGACCTCGACGGCGACAGCTCCCGCCCGCGCAGTCGGTACACTGGCGGCGACGAGGCGGCGTCTCTGGTTCTCCTCAGACGATCAGCCTGAGCTGGCGCAGCAGTTCCAGGCATGGGCTGTCACAGACCTCGATGATGCCCATCTGCGGGACTGGATCGGTAGGCTGAGCGTGGAGCAGGTGCAGACCCTGACAGAGCATCTATCTACGTTCTGCACCAGCCTGGGATTCGAGCTGAATTGGCTGACGGCGCGGCGGCTTGTGGGTGACACGTCGATTCAGGCGGCGCGGGCAATCATCGGACACTACTGCACAGCATGCTGGCAGGCCACCCTCGTTCAGACTGACCTCCAGCAGTTCAGGCACGTTATCAGTCTGGTTGACCAGCCGTTCAGCCGTGAACATAAGC
The DNA here is from genome assembly GCA_037134395.1 of Chloroflexales bacterium. Classification (GTDB taxonomy): domain Bacteria; phylum Chloroflexota; class Chloroflexia; order Chloroflexales; family Chloroflexaceae; genus Oscillochloris. Next base: position 1,186 of record JBAXMH010000272.1, on the reverse strand, counting down.
TCGTGACCCAGAAGCTCTATACCGACCTGGTGCGGCGCAATGTGGCCCCACCCATCACCCCTAAGCTGAGTGTTGCCCCCGAGATCGAGCGTCACGAGTTCGTTGCTCACGCATTGAGAGAACTTGCCACCCGCGATTGGGCGCTTCTGGCCGATGCCTATGCTGCTGCCACCGCCACTCCATGAGCAGTCGGGAGGATGGGGATACAGTGGCTTTTCAGACAATCACTAAGCGAGTCCTAAGCGGGATCTGTTATAGTGAAGGCAGGGTTTTAGAAGATCGGGGCCAATTATAAAGGTAAGCCAATTGTCCAGGGGATACCGTTTTTATGGACGTACTCAGCCAGCATGCCTACCTCATACGGGTCAAGCATCTCCTGCATAATAGCCACACCTTCGTGGCACTCACGCTGGTTGATGTCCACAGCGGGGACGAGATCCTGCTGTCCGAGAGCAATCTGCCCCTAATTGTGGACGAACTGATCAAGCAACTTGGCCTTGCGGTACCGTCCAGCGCCGCTCCCCCCGCGCATGCTTTACTGGGGCATCGCTTCAGGCTACGCACACGTAACTACCGCTGTGCCGGTGTTATGCCTGGCCGCTCGTACATTGATAAATCAGGCTAGGATTGAATACGTCCCCTAGCTCTCTGTATTGAGGCGACATCCGCTTGGTACAGAAGAGGTTCGCCCGTTGTGTAGCCTTTACTGGGGATGTCTATCGTCCACATAAGTCGGCCCTGCAACCACTGTGCGGACTGGGTCGCCTTTCTTCCCACGGGTCTGCCCTCAATTCGAGGCTGACATAGGTGTTTCAGTGTCACTGTCATAAGGAGGAAGTCGTTATGAAGGTGAAGACGAAGGTTAAGGCGGGTGCTTCGTATTTGGACAGTATCCCGAAAGAGTATCAGGCTTGGCTTAAGTCGGTATTGAAGTAAGCGTCGGTACGCTCGCCTACCGGGGCAGTGTGAGCATTCTCACGAGTGTTTACACTGCCCATGTAAGCTGACATCGGTGTTTCAGTGTCGCTGTCATGAAAGAGGAGTTATTATGAAGGTCAAGACAAAGGTTAAGGCTGGGGACAAGGATGGTGGCGGCGACTGGTAACGAGAGAACGGTAAGCGTTGGCATTCCGCCTACCGGGGCAGTGTGAGCATTCTCACGAGTGTTTACACTGCCCATGTAAGC
>JBAXMH010000271.1:0-6149 GCA_037134395.1 Chloroflexales bacterium | reverse complement strand
CACGGCCAGCTTATGATCGGCCAGGATCGTCGCCGTCACACTGCTGAGTTGCACCGTCTCAAAGCTATTCAACCCCTCGGCACGCAGGATCTCGGCGAGGTAGTTACCAAAAGGGTTAGCGGCGGCGCTATTGACGATGAGCAGAATCGGTGGTGTAGATGTCGTTGCCCGCGTGACCGCATAGCCGCTCAAAAGCGAGACACCCAGGATGGCGACAATCAGAATGGCGCGGATCCGGGTGACAAAAGGCGTGTTTCTGTGCTTCATAGGAGGGCACCTCGCAATGCCGATATGGCGGCGGAGATAAGCGCACACGGTTCTGAGAATGAGCCACTGTGGGCGCAATCCTAACGCGCAAGCCTAAATTTCGGCTAAATCAGCCGCGCCAAGGGGTAAACACCCCGTTACGTTCTCTATATACAGACCTGCTGGCATGCCCAAAGGATTGACGTTGAGCAGGGAAATGACTACAATCATAGTCACCGACCGCATCGCTACCTGGAAGGATCGGGTATGTCTTCACAATTACCCTACACAATCACGTATGCGCCTATCATAAAAGAATACCTTCGTTCTATTGACCGAAAATACTACACGCTTATTCGTACGACGATCCAGGAACGATTATCGTATGAGCCAGACGAAGAAAATTGTAATCGGAAACCTCTCACGCGAACCGTGTTTGAAGTAGCAACCTGGGAACTTCGTTTTGGGCAAGATAATATGTTTCGTGTTTTCTATGATGTTCAGAGTCATAATCGCGACGTGCATATCCTTGCAATCGGAGTAAAAGTGCGCGACAGAATTTTCATTGGAGGGGAGGCGATAGACCTATGAAAATTGCATCAGTTGCCGATGTCAAGGCAAAACTCAGTGCTTACCTTAAAGCCAGCGCGGACGAACTCGTCGTGATTACCCGCAACGGGAAGGCCATTGCTGTCATCCTGCCGATTGATGATGACGATGAACTTGAGCGATTAGTCGTCGCTTACTCACGCCAGTTTCAATCCATCATCCAGACGGCACGACAGGAGATCGCCGCTGGTGGCGGGATCGCGCACGACGATTTCTGGAACGACATGGATCCTGATGCGCCTACAGGTAACAGATGATGACAATACCCATAGAGGCGAAGCATCGCCACCTGATGCGCGTGGATGCTACAAACACACCAAGTAACAATGCTTCGCCCCTACCGATGACGACGGCGCACGGCGATGATCCCACCGACTATTACGCCCAGCACGCCGAGGGTCGGCAGGATCGCCATTGCCATCATCACAACCCCCTGTTGCTCCCAGCGTGGTGGGCCATCTGTGGTTGGCGCAGCCAGGATCGGTGCAGGTAGCGGGGTAGGGCTAGGTGTAGGCGTGGACGTAGCCAATACGGTGGGCACCATCGTCGGCACCGAGGTGAAGGTGGGGGGCGGGGCGACTGCTGGCGCGTCGGTGGTGAGGGTGCTGTACCAAACTTGGTAGTGAGTGCCCTTGTCGCTGCCGAAGAGATCTTCTTTATGCCGGGTAAACCAGACCGCGTGGAGTTGGTTTCCGCCATAAACAATGATGCGTGGCCACTCGGGGTACAGTTCACTGCCCATCACGACCTGTGGCACCGACCATGCCTGCCCATTCCAGACGAGGTGCAGCAGCCAGGGGTTCTCAGGCGCCGTATCCGACGCAGAGCCGGCGATAAAGCCGGACATCAGGAGGTGGATCTTCCCGGCGCTGTCGGTCGCCAGGCTGTAGCGGTCAAGATTGTTATCGTTGAGATTACGTCCGCGCACAATCGGGATCTCAACCGGCATAGTCCAGTTTGTACCGCCATCATGTGACCACTGGTAGAAGAGTCGGTCGGTCTTCGCGCTACGGTAGACGACAAAGGGGTTACCTTCGGGCGATGTGGTGAGGGCGATTTGCTGGATCGGCTCCTCGGGCGACCCGAAGCGCACCGCAGTCGACCAGGAGTTGCCACCGTCATCGGAGCGCCGGTAGACTCCGTACTTCGGCACACCCCCGCCAGCGTACCAGTCCACGCCCTGATCCCAAACCGCGTGAAGATGGTCGTGTCCATCAATGACAATCTGCGGACGATTTTCACCATCGTCCGTCTGCGAGAGATTCTGCGGCGTACTCCATGTCTTCCCGCCGTCGCGTGAGCTGCGGTAAAACAGATCAGAGCAGTTGGCACACTCTTTGCGTAGCTTCTGGGGATCATCAACTATTGCCTGCGACCAGAGGGCGTGCAGTGTATTACGGCTATCTACGCCAAGCGCAGTGTAGTAGCCGCCGGGGGGGCTGACCGGCTCAGGCGTACTCCAGGCGCGGGCAGACCAGGCATCCTCCCAACGTGCATTAATCTCGAAGATGCGCAAGCCCATCCGTACCAATACATAAAATCGCCCGTCGTGGCCAAGCACAATACTGTTGCGCACTGTGTAGCCGCCTTTGCCGGTATAGGCAATATCGTTGGTATCAGACCAACTACCGTCGCGCAGGCTACGGTAGCGCAACAGATCAATCGCATTCTTAGGATCGGTCGGGTTGGCGTCACCACTTGCCCAGATGATGTGTATGCTACCTTCGGGGCCAGCGGCACTATCGGGAAACCAGGAGAACGGTGCGTTTGTGGAAACCTCGAAGGGCGTTGACCAACCAGCCTGAGCGTGCGCAGATACGCCGACGAGTAGCAGAGGGGCAAACAGCACGAGGGCAAGTAGACGGCGCATAGGTGCGATCCTCTCCTACGCAGGCGCGATCCTCTTCTACGCAGGTGCGATCCTCTCCTACGCAGGCGCGATCCTCATTTTCGCAGGCGCGATCCTCTTCTACGCAGGTACGATCCTCTCCTACGCAGGTGCGATCCTCTCCTACGCAGGTGCGATCCTCTCCTCATTACGCGATGTCGCCTCCTGTCGTATCAAGCAGGTGCCTGATGCTCATCAGCGTGCCGAGGAAGAGCCAGCTGTAGACGGTGTATTTAAACCCGGCGATCCCCTGGTTATACGCAAAGGGCAGCACCCAGTCGCCGAAGACCATCGAGCCCATTGCACCGATCCAGCCGCCGGTGGCGATGATCGCCAAACTGCGTAGAAAGCCTGGCGGTGCACGGTGTATCAGTCGCCAGCCCTCCCAGACACTTGCGACCGAGAGCCAGAGCCAGACCCCCATACCCACGAAGCCGAACTGGGCCACAATATCCAGGTAGTTGTTATGGGTTGAGCGGGCAGTGGTTGGGAAGTAGGTCATGTAGTAGATCGCATAGCCAGCCGGGCCAGTGCCCAATAGCCAGTGATCTTGTACCACGCGCCAGTTCTGGCTCCAGATCTCCAGCCGTTCAAGACTGCCGTCATTCACATTATCCTGTGCGACCTGCTCAAAAAAGCCGAGCGAGAGAATTATTGCAACTACACTGATCACTACCAGAGCCAGAAATGCCTTCCACGAGTGTAGAAATGTAATCGCCACGACTGCAATCACGCTCGGCATCCAGCCCGAGAGCCAGTCGGCATTGACCACCATCGTCTGGTAGAAGGTTAGCGCGATAATGAGAAGCAATCCGGCGCGCTGACGCCAACTAAGTGTCGGATGAGCAATCAACAGACCGTAAGCTGGCCCAATTGTCCATGCCCCCCAGAGTCCACGGTCGTTGAGGAAGATCTGGTTGACCTTCATTAGCTCGGTGAGGGTCATCAAAAAGCCAAAGCCAATAAACACCCCGACCATGTATTTCAACTGGCCTTCGCTACTCAAGAAGTTGCCGATCAGCAGGCAGGCGCTGAGCGAGAGTAGCAGGGTGATCAGCGCCCCGATCTGAGTAACGATGAACTTAGGTGAACTGATCAGCACTGGATCGCGCCAGATCAGCCCCCAGAGCAGCGAGATGATAAAGATTGCGCCAAGGATGAGGATCGGGCGGTTGAGCAGCGATGGCCTGAGCTTCCAGCTACGCTGATACATCGTGACGCACCAGAGGATTGTGAGTACCAGGGTGAGCAACATACTCCAAGGCAACTTGCTCTCGGTGCCGGTTGGCAACTCGATGCGTGGCATGGTCAAGGCTGTGATGGGTAGTGCCAGAACGAGAAATTGGAAGTAGCGTGAAATGAAGGCAAACCCCAGGCCCAACAGGGGTGGTGCCAGCAACAGGGCGAGCAGGTTCAGCTTACCGCTGCCCGCAGCAAAGCCGACCAGCACACTGAGTGTACCAAGAGTGGCGATCACTCCGGTGACAAGAAGCCATGAGGGGATATGCAGCCGACGTTGGAAAAGGGTCACTGTCATACATGGCTCTCCGCGCCGACCGCTTGCATGATTAGTTCTTCAAGGCGGGCAACGCTCTGTGACCAATCGTAGCTGGCGACCGTACGTCGCCCGTGCGCGGACAAGTCGGCGCGCAAGGTGGGGGATTTGAGCAGGCGCAGGGTCTGCGCTGCAAAATCGGCGGGCGTATCGGCAACCAGTACATCGCGCCCAGGCTGGAGTGCAAGTCCCTCAACTCCTTTGCTCGTTGAGATCACCGGCGTACCCAGGGCCAGAGCCTCAAGCACCTTAAGACGGGTACCGCCACCTTTGCGCAGAGGCACAATCTCGACCCAACTCCCCGCTACGGCGGGCCGCACATCGTCGAGGTAGCCAGTAAACTCGACTCCCTCGGTGTTCGGTAGGGCAGCGATCTGCGCAGACGTTGCTCGCCCAGTAACACGCAGACGAACATCCGGGCATTCATGGCGGATCAGTGGGAAGATTGCACTGAGGAAGTAGGCCATCGCATCGTGGTTGGCATCGTAGGAAAGAGCGCCGGGGTAGATCAGGGTGTTCGGCTCCGGGGAGCCGAAGTTACCTGCCAACTCAGCAGTATCAACCCCGTTTGGCACCACGGCCAGGGGCATGTTTGGTGGTGCGATCTGTCTCGCCAAGCGTTCCTCGGTAGCCGAAACCACCGTTGCCCCAGCACAGCGCCGCATGGCCGCCGCCACATAATGCCGGGTCTTCCACCACGTCAGGCCCGCACGCAGCCGCCCTGAGCAGGCAGTGTCAGCCAGCATCGCTAGTTCCAACTCTTCAAAGATGATCGGCACGCCGCAGGTGCGCAGGGCGTAGGGCAGCATGTGTAACTGCGCACACACCAGTGCACTGTAGCAGCGCTGGCTGATTGTCCGTTCCACCAGAGTGGACAGAGCCGAACTGAAGTTCCCCACCATCGAACGTGGCTGAGCCGAGAGCAACCCGACTGTTCGACCCAGCCGTCGCCCCGCGAAGGGGGTCTCCGGCAGTAGCGACACGCTGCGACAGAACTGACGTAGCTCCTGGGTTGCCTGCAGGATCGGGGCGTCGGGGCAGAAAGCAATCAGATCCAGCGTGTGGTGGCGTGACAAACCGCGCAGCAGGTGGAAGATCCGCAGCTTCGAGCCGTTATCGGCTGGGTATGGGCACCACGGCGAGAGAAAGAGAATCTCCATCATATCACCTCAGACAACCACGCGATTCGCGCACAACACCCGATCAAAAGAGCCTCTGATGCCCAACTATCGGCTATTACTACAGTTGTAGTTTGAATTACCCCCCCTAGCCCCCCCGCAAGCGGGGGGGAACAACGCATTATTCCCCCCCGCTTGCGGGGGGGCTAGGGGGGGTGATCGGCGAGAGCCTTTCTGTGAAGATATTTACAACTGTAGTACTATCGGCTATCGGCTATCGGCTATTTTCACCTCTGCCCCAAAGCGCCCCAGCCAGAAGTCACGCATCCCGCGTAGCATTGCGTCGCGGTTGACACGGCGGTCCCGCCACTTTGGACGCAGGCTATAGCTCACGCAGGTACGAAGATCTTGGAAGAACAGCGCATGGAGCCACGCCGCCAACCCGCCGCCGGTGGTGCGCAGGAAGAGCAGCCGGTTGCGGGTCATATAGTAGGCGACAGAGGGCTTGTCCACGCGGTCAGCCAGCGGGATTTTGTGCCAGAGGTGCGCTGTTGGCTCGTGCAGAATGCGAAAGCCCGCACGACGTATTCGCACGCACCATTCAGTCTCCTCATAGTACATAAAGAATCGCTCGTCGAGCAACCCAGCCCGCTCCAGAACTTCCCGCCGAATGAGCAGAGCGCAGCCGGTGACAAAATCTACCTCCGTGGACAGTGAGTATTGGCCCTGATCA
>JBAXMH010000270.1:0-6197 GCA_037134395.1 Chloroflexales bacterium | reverse complement strand
CGATGCGCCCCTACTTGAGAGGTACTGAGCCATGAGCGACGATAAGATCACCTACACCTGCCCGAACTGTGGCTACATCAACACCTGGACTCGCGACGAGATTGACCAGTTCAAGCAGCAGGTTATCTACCGCAGCGACGAGGATATCTACAGCTTGCCATGCCGCAACCCACACCTGCGCCCGGCCTGCCCCGAGTACTACAAGGTGGCCATCGCCAAGGAGAGGTAATCGCTATGCGTCCAGTTGGGCCAGAAACCGAGGAAGACCGCCAGCTACGGGCCTGGTTCGCCGAACAGCAGAGCAAGAACCTGGATCGGCTAGAGGAGGGAGCGAAGACACTCACCCAGCTCATCACCGGGCTGTACGGCGCACTCTTCGCCTTCCTCGCCTTCAGCGCCAACCCCACCCCGCTCTACCTCCGCGACCTCAGCGTGCGCTGGCTAGGCAGCGTCAGCCTGAGCGCGCTCTTCCTGGCCCTGCTCGCGGCCCTGGCGGTGCAGTACCCATGGGCCAGCAACTACCAGGAAAACAACCTCAGCTCCATGCGCCGCGCCCGCGACGGCATGCGCAGGGTGAAGGTCTGGTCGCTGCGCCTGGCCCTGCTGCTCTTCCTGATCGGCATGGGATTCCTGGGCGGCATGATCGGGTGGGTACTGTGGACGATCTGACGAGAAATAGCCGATAGTTGTCTGCTCCTAAGAAGCTGTCTGAAAAGGTCACTCATCCCGCGATTCCCCCTCCCCAGCCCTCCCCCGATGGGGGAGGGAGTCCGGCTCCTCCCCCCATCGGGGGGAGGTTGGGAGGGGGGCAGTGACTTTTCAGACAGCTCCTAATACTACAGTTGTAGTTTGAATCACCCCCCCCTAGCCCCCCCGCAAGCGGGGGGGAACAACGCATTATTCCCCCCCGCTTGCGGGGGGGCTAGGGGGGGTGATCGGCGAGAGCCTTTCTGCGAAGATATTTACAACTGTAGTACTAAGGCATGTTTCAGAATCAGCGAGTTCAGCGTGACAGTTTATCCAGTTCGTTCGTAGGTGCGGCTTGTAGCCGCACGCTGCGCGCAATGGGCTGTGCAATACTACCGCAAAAGGCACGCTGTCATCCCAAGCGCCCGGCCCGTAAACGGGCGGGCTAGATTCGACGAAGCCCGCTGAAGCGGGCTCATATAGCCCGCTTCAGCGGGCTTCGTTGAATCTAGCCGAGGGCTTCAGCCTGACGGCGGGCGGTGCCGGACAGCGTGCCTTGCTCCCCTATCACGGTCGTTGAAAGGGTTGCCCGAGGGCGGCGGGGGCCGGGGTGGCGAGCCAGCGCACAAAACGTTCGGCGGGGCGGCGCAGGGGTTTGGGCAATGTGGCGAGGCGATGTCTCGTGGCTGGGTTGGCGAGCAGGTTGATCAGCGCCAGGACGACGATCATCAGCACGAAGGGGGCCACCTGAAAGACCTGGGTGGGCATGCTGGGGATTACGTTTTGGGATTGTGAGGCGAGGGACTGGAGGGCGGCGAAGAGGTAGCAGCCAATGGCGACCCGCCAGGGATGCCAACCGCCGAAGATCACGATTGCCAGGGCGATCCAGCCGGTGCCGAAGGTGTGGCGGTAGCTCCAGCCCTGCTTCAGATCGAGCGAGTAGGCCGCCCCGGCGATGCCCACTAGCGCGCCGCCGATCAGCAGGTAGAGGTAGCGCAGGCGGATGACCGGTACCCCACGGGCGTAGGCTGTCTGCGGGCGCTCGCCGAGGGCGCGCAGCACCAGTCCGGCGCGGGTGCGGTAGAGGAACCACCAGACGGCTGGCAGCAGCAGGAAACTCGCGTAGATCAGCAGGTCGTGGCTGAAGAGCAGCGGCCCGAAGATCGGGATGTCGGACAGCCCCGGCACATGCGCGTGGGGCACTGCTGGCCCCGGCTTGCGCACATAGGGCGCGCCCAGGAACGATGAGAGGTCGGTGCAGAGCAGGGCCAGCACGAATCCCACTGCTGTCTGTGATTGGCCCAGGCTGAGGCTGAGGATGCCGAGGATGAGGGCAATCGCGGCTCCAACCAGGGCAGCAGCGGCGAAGCCAAGAATAAGGCTGCCGCTAACACTAGCCACGGCGAACCCAACCATCGCCGCCATGAGCATACTGCCGTCGAGCGAGAGATTGACCACACCAGCGCGCTCGCTGATCGTCTCGCCCATCGTGGCGAAAATCAGAGGGGCGGCGGTGGCCAGGATGGCGGCAAGGTTGATCAGGGTCTGCTGCATCGCGTGTTCCTAACGTCTGCCGCTGAGTCCTCTCGCCAGCAGCGCGAATAGCACCAGGGCGCCCTGGAGGACCCCGGCGATGCTGCTGTCGGCACCGAGGGCCACCGACATCTGGAGGCTGCCCGTTGTAAAGATCGCAAACGCGGCGGCGATGGGCAGCACCCAGACCGGACTCGCCTGCACCAGCAGTACGACCAGCAGGGCCAGCAGCCCCATCCCGCTGGAGATGCTCGGGATGAGTTGGTGGAACACCGCGAGTATCTGGATGGCCCCGGCGATACCGGCCAGCGCCCCGCAGGCTGCCAGAGACTCGGCCAGCCGTCGGGCCGCCGGGATACCCATGCGCCCCGCTGCCTGGGGATTCAGCCCGACGGCCCGTAGCTCTAGCCCCCAGCGCGTGCGTGTCACCGCAACCCAGATCAGCGCCAGGATGATCAGGGCGATGACGGGCGCGGCTGGGGCCACCCGCAATGTACCCAGAGTCGGCAGCCAAACATCGGCGGGCAGAGGCTCGGTACCTGAGGAAGATGCTTGACCGAGTCGCCGCCACGGCCCGAGGACGAGGTAGAGGGCGATGCCACTGGCCAGGAAGTTCAGCCCGAGTCCGGCGAAGATCTCGTTGACCTGGAGTTTGATACGCAGGCCCGCCACCAGCAGCGCCCACAGCGCCCCGCCCGCCGCGCCGAAGGCAAATGCCAGTGCCCAGAGCAGCGGCGGCGGCAGATTGGGCAGCAGGCGTAGCGGTATCATAGCCGCCACCGCGCCCAGCGCCACCTGCCCCTCAATCCCCAGGTTATACAGCCCCGCAGCGAAGGTGAGGGTCAGCCCGCAGGAGCAGAGCAGCAGCGGGGATGCCAGCATTACCATGTCGCTGATCCGGGTGGGCGTGGAAAAGGCACCCAGGAAGATCAACTTGTAGGCGGCCAAAGGCGGCACATTGCTGCTCAGCAGCACCAGGCTGGTGAAGATCAGTGCGCCGACGAGGGCCAGGGCAGCGATAATGAGGGTAGATCGGCGCGTGGCTTGGTCGCGTGAGATCATTGCGGATTCGCCTTTGCCACTCCATCGGCGGACTCAAAACCCACCCCGCCGATCAGCTCGGCCAACCGGGACGCACTCAGTTCGGCCCGTGGGAGCAACCGCGAGATTCTTCCGGCGAAGAAGACCAGCACATAGTCGCTGTAATCAAGGATCTCGTCGAGATCGGCGGTGGCGAACACCAGGGCGCAACCCGCATCACGGCGGGCCATCAATCGGCCCCAGATCGCCCGCGCCGAGGCCACGTCCAGGCCACGGGTGGGCTGCTCACAGACGAGGGCGCGGGTGGTGTCGGGGATCATCGCCAGCATCGCCCGCTGCTGGTTGCCGCCAGAGAGCGATTGAATCGTGCTGTCCGGCGTGGCTTTGATATTGTAGCCGGTGATCGCGTCGCGGGCTTTGGTCTCGGCGACATTCCGATTGATGATTGCCCCGTCAGATTGGAGCAGGGCGAAGTGTTCGGTGAGGGTGAGCGGGCCGACGAGACCCTCAATCAGCCGGTCGGCGGGCAGATACTCGACACCGCCCTGGCGGAAGGTGGCTGGTGTTGCGTCCGCCATATCGGCACCGGCCAGACGTAGCCTCCCGGCGCTGGGGCGCAGATGACCGCAGAGCAGGCGCAGCAGGATCTTCTGGCCACTGCCCTCTAGCCCGGCCAGCCCCACCACCGTGCCAGCGGGGATGTCCAGATTCAGCCCAGTGAGGGTCAGGTTGCCCTCGCGGGCGGTGATTCCTTCAAGCTGCCATGCCAGGGTGGAGGGTGGAGGGTGGAGGGTGGAGGGTGGAGGGTGGAGGGTGGAGGGTGGATGGTGGAGGAGGCAGGAGGCAGGGGGCGGGTGGCGGGAGGCGGGAGGTGGGAGGCGGGAGGCAGGTGGCGGGAGGCAGGTGGCGGGACGTGATCCGTCCCGCTGCCAAACATCATCTTTAGGAGGCGCTCTTGGGGTTGGGGCATCGGCATCTGACCCTCACCCACCACCTGCCCAGATCGCAGCACACTCACCGTGTTGCAGATCGCGGCCACCTCATCCAGCTTATGCGAGACAAAGAGGATTGTGTTGCCCTCGTCAGCGAGGTGGCGCAGGGCCACGAAGAGCGACCGGGCCTGGGCCGCAGTAATCCCGGTGGTCGGCTCATCGAGGATGAGGGTGCGCGCACCACAGGCGAGCAGGCGAATGATCTCCAATTGCTGGCGCTGGCCGACCGTCAGGGCAGAGATGGGGTCATCGGGGGTGATGCTGAATCCCAGGCGACCGGCAAGGACAATTAGCGTATTGCGGGCCTCGGTGCGGGTCGGCAGGGCCCAGCGCGGCGCGGCGCAGAGCAGGTTCTCCAGGGCGCTAAAACCGGGTACATCGAGCGGCTCCTGATGCACCATGCCCACGCCCGCACGCAGGGCGGCCCCTGGCTCGCCAAGGGCGACGGGTTTGGTGTCGAGCAGGATCTCGCCACTATCGGGACGCAAAAAGCCGGAGAGCAGCTTCATCAGCGTACTCTTCCCGGCTCCATTCTCGCCAAGCACGCCGTGGATCTGCCCCCCGGCAAAGCGAAGGCTAACGCCGTCGTTCGCCCGCAGCGTGCCAAAAGTCTTGGTCAGGTTGTGGACACTGACTTCCATACCGGATGCCGCCCTAAAACCTTTCCTATGTTGAGATTGCCAGCTTCGCTGGCAATCTCAACATAGGAAAGGTACTCATTTTTAGAGAGACTACGGCGCGCTCTTGCCTTCCACGCCCTTGAGCAACTGCGCGGTGTACCAGACAGTCTTGTCGTCGGCGGTGGCCCCGGCGGCCACAAAGGGCTTGCCGTCCTGGTAGCTGAGCGGGCCGGTGTAGAGGTTCAGGCTGCCGTCGGCCAGCTTCTTGATAAACTCGTCCAGCTTGGCCTGGTTCTCGGTGCTAAGGGCGGCACCCTTCTCAAAGCCCACGATGCTGGTGTCGGGATTGTTGATGTTTGTCCAGTCGGGGGCGATCCAGTTCCAGCTCTGCGTGAAGGTGCCCGCCTTCGCGTCACTGATAACCTTGAGGTAGGACGGCCCCCAGTTGAAGTAGGGCACGCCCAGGCAGACATCAGTAGCCTGCTCGCAGGCGCCCTTGAAGTCGTAGGGAATAGCATAGATCTTCTTGCCGGCCTTGGTTGCCTTGCTGGCCTCGACAATCGCCTCGGTGGTGTCAATGCCGGAGAGGATCACGTCGCTGCCACCATTGATGAAGTCATTGGCAACCTGGGTCGGGTCGAGGGTAACGCCGGGGATGTTGGACCAGAAGCCGATCCAGGTAACCTTGAACGAAAGCTGATCGGCGGGCTTACCGCGCACGTCCGTCCAGCAGTGCTTGGCCCCAAGGAATGCCGCGTTCACGAGGCGGCGAGTCTCAGAGTCGATCAGCGGCCCGAGGTACGAAATCTTGCCGGTGGCGGTCTGGAGCGCAGCGGCGCAACCCGCGATCATCTTGCCGTATTCCATGCGCCCCATGATGTTCCCGACATTGGCCGGAGCCTTGCCGGAGAGGACGGCGTCGCCCGAGGCGTGGATGAAGAAGACTTTGGGATTGGCCTTCGCGGCGATGGTGGTGCCGTCACCGAAGTCGGCTGAGTTGGTGACGACGAACGCGGCGCCCTGGGCGATCAGCTCGTCAATCGCCTGCTCAACCTTGGTGTTGGGCCGGTCTGCCGGGTTGACCTTATCCACATAGATGAACTTCGAGCCGGGGATGCGCGCCTCGACGTACTTCATACCTTCGTACTGGGCCTGGTTCCAGCCGCCATCATTGATCGGGCCAACCAGCACCATGCCAAAAACGTATGGCTTGTCGGTTGTGGCAGCGGTGGCCGTAATCGCGGCGGTGGCCGTAATCGCGGCGGTGGCCGTAATCGCGGCGGTGGCCGTAATCGCGGCGGTGGTCGTAATCGCGGCGGTGGCC
>JBAXMH010000269.1:0-6206 GCA_037134395.1 Chloroflexales bacterium | reverse complement strand
ATAGGCCGGGTCAGGGGTGGGTCACATCTCGTCGGCAATCTGGGTCAATTGTACACCGGCATCTACACGGGCGGGGAACCGCGCTCGGGCGAGGCGGGGGAACAAACAGCTTTGTCACGATCACTGGGGTCGGCATAGCGCCATTATAGAACACGCACGGTGTCCACGGAGCCGGGTTCGCTGTGTCACGTGCAGAATTATTCTGTGTATCCCTCAGCCCCGTGATACCGGGCGTATATTCAGGCCATAGGCCAGTGGGACATGACTCGACAGGCTGATCTTGTGGAGGCTGGTGACAGCGACGTTTGTATCGGCCCGATTCAACGTGCGGGTTCACACAAGCTTGACCCAATCTTGAACATCCGGCGCATCACTTCTTAACCTACGCTTGCTACACTGGATTCACGGGTACCCGATGACCACGAGAATCTGGAGCGACTTGATATGCTACGACGAACGATGACCCGGCGTGATCTGCTACGCTTGGCCGGGGCTGGGGGGCTGATTTTTGGCGGCGGGACGGTGCTGAGTGCCTGTGCGACGACGCGCCCCGCCGTCGACCCCACGATCATACCAACCGCTGGCCTGACCGCTCAGCCCGCTCCGCCCACGGCCAACGCTGCATTCACCCCCGACCTCGATATGACCCTGCGTGCCGCCCCGTCAGAGGTGCAGATTCTCCCCGGCGCGAAGACGACGGTCTGGACCTATCAGGCTCAGATCAATGCGGGCGACCCAGCGGCGGTTCTCGCCATCCCCGGTAGCTACCTCGGGCCGATCATCCGCACCCGCACCGGCCAGAAGTTGCGCGTGACCTTCGAGAACGCCCTGCCCGACGCCAGTCAGTCCTCGATCATCCACTGGCACGGGATGCATGTTCCGGCGGCGGCCGACGGCCACACCAGCACCGTCATCGCACCTGGCCAGCGCTACGTCTACGAGTTTACGGTGACCAATCGCGCTGGCACCTACTGGTTTCACCCACACCCCCACGGTAAGATCGCACGGCAGGTGATCATGGGCCTGGCCGGGTTGTTCCTCGTCAGCGATGCCGAGGAGCAGGCCGCTGGACTGCCGACGGGTGCCCAAGATCTGCCCGTCGTCATCCAAGATCGCACGTTTGACGACCAGAACCAGTTTGTCTATGCTCCCGACATGATGCGCCAAATGATGGGCTTCCTCGGTGAGCGCATCCTGGTGAATGGCACGCCCGACCTGACTCTCGACCTCGCTACGCGAGCCTACCGGCTGCGTTTGCTCAACGGCTCAAACAGCCGTATCTACAAGCTGGCCTGGAGCAACCAGATGCCGCTAACAGTGATCGGCACCGACGGCGGGTTGCTGGCGACGCCGGTCACCCGGCCCTTCGTGATGCTTGCACCCGGCGAGCGGATCGAAATCTGGGCCGATCTGCGCAACCTGCCGGTGGGTACCACCGTGACGTTGACCAGTCTGGCCTTTGCGGACGCGGAGGGCGTAGCCATGCACACCAGCAGCATCAGCACCGTTGGGACGGATCAGATAGTGCCGATTAACGGGGTAGCGGTGACGCCGGAAGCCATCGGGATGCGTGCGAGACAGGGCATGGGCGGGAGACACGGGACACCAGAGCCGAACGCGACGCCGGGAACCGGCGGGATGGGCGGCACGCCGGGGATGGGCGGCATGGGTGGAATGGGTGGGATGGGCAACACTACGGCACCTACCCTCGGTGCGGCGCTCGATATTCTCCGCATCCGCGTCGCCCACCAAGAGACCGAGACGCTAACCCTTCCGATCACGCTCTCGACCATCGTGCGTGCGAAACGGGAGCATGCCGTCAACCAGGCGACGCCGCGCCCGGTAGCACTTTCGTTCCGTGGTATGCAATGGCGGATCAACGGCAAGTCGTTTGAAATGGACGTGGTCGCGCCAGAGGAAATTATTAAGCTGAACACGCGGGAGGTCTGGGAGATCATTAACGAGACCAACCCCGGCGAGGTACTCGACGCGATGGGCATGGCTCACCCCATCCACATCCACGGCGGGCAGTTCCAGGTGATCGGGCGCAGCGTGCTGCCCGAGCTTCAGGCCGGCTGGGACGGCGTGAAGGCCGGCTATGTGGACGAGGGCTGGAAGGACACGGTGCTGGTGATGCCCGGCGAGCGGGTGCAACTCCTGATGGCCTTCCGCGACTACCCCGGCACCTACGTCTACCATTGCCACAACCTAGAGCACGAGGACGCCGGCATGATGCGTAATTATCGCGTCGAGGCATAAAGCTATCGCGCCCTACCGATACGAGAGGTCATCGCCCAATGCATCAGCCAATGGAGATCTCACGATGACGAAGGCATCCCCCATCCGCTCCATCAAGGCTCGTCGGCTCCAGCGCAGGCTCGTCCGTCATTACCTACCGCTGGCCGCGCTCACCGGGCTCGCCATGGCCGTGGTGGATCAGATGTTGCAGCCCCACGAGGGCAAGCTCGGGCGACTCGTCGTTGCCAGCGCCTACGCTGCCCTGCTCCTGATCGGCGTCACCCTGCTGGTCGGGCCGCTCAACCTGCTGCGCCGGCGACCGAACCCGGTCTCCAGCGACCTGCGCCGCGATGTTGGGATCTGGGCAGGCCTAGTGAGTTTGTCGCACATGCTCTTCGGCCTCCAGTGGCACTACCCTTCGGAGCCCTGGAAGTTCTTCTGGGATGGCAACGGCGCGAACCCGCTGCGGCTCGATAGCTTCGGCCAGGCCAGCTTCCTCGGGCTGGGCGGCATCCTGATTGTCGCTCTGCTGCTGGCGATCTCCAATGACCGCACGTTCCGAAACCTCGGGCGCCAGCGCTGGAAGGCGCTCCAGCGACTGAATTATGTCCTGCTGGGCCTGATTACCCTACCCGGTCTTGACCTCACCGCCGTATGCTGTGGACGAGACGCCAGCGACCGGACAGCCGGCGCACCTCGGCGAGGAGGTTCTGTATGATGAGCGAACCAAGCATGGTGAGCGCGATGGGCTGGCCGGGCATACTGCTCCTGTTGCTCCTCTGGGGCGGTGCCATCGCGCTGGTGCTCTGGGGCCTCTCTAGCCTGTTCCCCACCGACCGGGAGCGCACCGAGACGGACGCGCTGGAGATCCTCCGCGCCCGCTACGCCCGCGGCGAGATCAGCCACGCCGAGTTCATCCAGGCGAGCGCGGATCTGCGCCCACGCGAGCGAGCACCCCTGCGTCACGCCCATCATCACTCCGGAGGCCGTCGGTCGTAGCGGTGCCGCGCTGATAACACCGTGAATCACCCTGTATGTGAGGTTTCGCTATGAGTCGACCCGCAACGCCACAACGCCGCATGGGCTTCCCCCTGCTCCTGCTGATCGCGATCCCCCTGCTCATCGTCATCATCGCCGTAGCGGTCGTCGCCACCCGACCCCCAGCGACCGCGACAACGCCGCCTCCAGCGCCCGCTGCCGCCCCGCACTTTGTAGACCCCAAGGCCCCCGGCGAGCCGCGCACCGTCGTGATCGGCGGCATGACCGATACCCTGCCCGGCACCAGCAACGAGTCTGGCTACCTGATGGCCAACCTGCGCGCGGGACAGATCCCCGCTGGCGCGACGAAGGCGACCGTGCTCACCGACGCGAACTGCGCCCCCGACGCCGATGGCGTCTCCCACTGCCTCAACGACCTCCAGATCGGGAATATCATCGTCACCGTCCAGCACCATCACCAGATGGCCAACGTGCCCTGCCTCTCGCCCGGCGAGACGGTCACCCTCATGACCTTGGCCGACTACCAGCGCCAGATCTGACCTCGCCGCTCGTTGATAAGGAACACCGACGCTATGCCACGCCGCATCCTCACCCTGCTCAGCCTCCTGGCCTTCGCGCTGCTCGCGGTCGGCCCGCAGCCAGCCCGCGCCCAAGGCAGCACCGATCACACCCCCGTTATCGTTGTCGACGGCTACACCCTCACCCTCACGAGCCCCGCTGAGGCCACCACCGGGAGTGCCACGGTGAGCGTCACCCTCCGTGATGCACACCAGCAGCCGGTTGTGGGCGCCATTGTCAGCGCCGCGCTCCTAGCCTATCTCCCGGCGACGGGTGGCCACGGGGCGGCCCACGCCACGATGCCGCCTGCGGATAGCGCCGACCCGGCCCTCGCCACGCCCGCCGCCCACAGTGGCGACAGCCACGCGGGGATGGCCGGGATGGATGGCATGGCCGGCATGCCGGGGATGGACGCAGCCACCAGCGCGCCCGCCCCCACAACCGATAGTATGGCCGGGATGCCGGAGATGGCCGGGATGCCGGGGATGGACGACACCACCGCCGTGCCTCCCGCCGCCGCGCACGACCACAGCACGGCCAGCGCCATCGAGGGACACGGCCTCGCACCCATCCCGGTACTGCTCCACGCTGGCGATGCCCCCGGCAGCTACCAGGGCACCCTCAGCTTCGACCAGCCCGGCACCTGGACGGTGGGCGTAGTCTTCACCATCGACGGCCAGGAGCACGGAACCACCATCGACCTCGCGGTCGCCCAGAGCCGCCCGCGCGGGCTGGTACTCGGCGGCTTTGCCGCCATCAACGCCCTCGCCATCCTTACGGCGGCGGTTTTGCGGCACCGCAAGCCCGCCAAGCCCGCCAAACCCGCCAAACCCGCGCCTGCCGCCGCCACCGCTGAGGAGCAGATCTGATGAGCACCGTCACCCCTCCCGACCGCAACCTGCTGCACAACCGGCTGATCGGCGGCTTCCTGCGCAGCCGCTGGTACCCCGGCATCTTCCAATGGGTCACCGCCACCGCCTTCACTCTGATCGTCTGGCAGCTCATGCTCGGCCCTGACGCAGCTCATGATAACCTGGGCACCGCCCTGACCTGGGTACTCTGGTGGCCGCTGATCCCGATCATCTTCGTCTTCCTGGGCCGCTTCTGGTGCGCCATCTGCCCCTTCGCCACGCTCAGTGATATTGTGCAGAAGCTGGTCGGCCTCAACCGCCCGGTGCCAAAGTTCCTCAAGAGCTACGGCATCTGGATCATTGACCTGACCTTCATCATGATCACCTGGAGCGACCACGTCTTCGGCGTGGTCGAGTCGCCCTGGGGATCGGGCATCCTGCTGCTGATGCTCACCACCGGCGTGGTAGTGTCCGGAGCCTTCTTTCAGCGCCGCACCTTCTGCCGCTACCTCTGCTTCCTCGGCGGACTCTCGGGTAACTACGCACGCACCGGCATGATCGCCCTCCGCGCCACGCCCACCGTCTGCGCCACCTGCACCAGCAAGGCGGCCTGCTTCAACGGCAGCGAGAAGGCGGCGGGATGCCCGATGTTCGAGTTCCCGCGCACCCTGGAGAGCAACGCAAGCTGCAATCTCTGCGCCAACTGCGTAAAGAGTTGCCCCAACGACTCGATCACGCTCACGCTGCGCCCGCCGACCTCGGAGCTGTGGTTCGTGCGCAAGCCGAGGGTCGAGGAGGCCTTCCTCGCGGTGGTGATCATGGGCATCGTCTTCGTGCAGAACATCACCATGCTGGAGGGCTGGCAGGGGCTGCTGGCCGGGCTAGAGCGGCTGGTCGGCACCGACAACTACGCCGTGACCTTCACGATCACCTTCCTGATCGCGATGGCCATCCCCGTGACACTGATGGCGCTGACGGCCCTGGTGGCTGGACGAATGAACGGGGCCAGCCTGGCGCGCAACTTCGCCATGTTCGGCTACGCGATCATTCCGCTGGACGTGGCTGGCCACGTGGCCCACAACCTGTTCCATCTTTTCGCCGAGGGTAAGGCGGTCTGGTTCACCGCGCTGATGCTGGTCGGACAGCATGTGGGCGAGGAGTCACCCGCGCTGCTGGCTACCGGGGTCATCCAGGTGATGCAGTACATCCTGGTGACGCTGGGCATCCTGGGCTCGCTCTACGCGGCCTATCGGATCGCACGCAGCAACTTCGGCACCGTGCAGACGACTTGGCGTACCTTCGCGCCCTACGCGGCGGTAATCGCCATCCTCGGTGCGATCAACGTCTACCTGTTTATCTTGCCGATGGCGATGCGGATGTAGCCACAACCGTACCCACAGCAGGTTCCGTGCATCACGGTCGGCGTCAAAAGACACCGACTGTGATGATGTACCCATAGGAAATCTCACCCATGACCAAACCAAAAATTCTGTCTCCCACTCGCTATGTGTAACATATCAGCCCCTATGTCACACTTACGCCCCGTTCGTACCGTGTTCG
>JBAXMH010000268.1:0-6343 GCA_037134395.1 Chloroflexales bacterium | reverse complement strand
GCGACCCCTTCTTTCGCTTCTACTTCCGCTTCATCGCGCCGGTGCAGGACGACCTGAACTACCAGCCCGAGCTGGTGCTGCCGCGCATCCAGCAGGGGCTGCGGGCCTTTGTGGGCCAGACCGCCTGGGAAGAACTCGCGCGGGACTGGGTGCGCTGGGCTGGCGCGGCCAGGATATTGCCATGGCGCCCGCAGGTGGTCGGCAGCCACTGGAGCCGAGCGGTGCAGGTCGATGTGGTGGCGATTGACTGGCAGACCCGGCAGATCCTGCTCGGTGAGTGCAAGTGGGGCGACGACGCCGTCAGCCGAACCGTGGTGCGCGAGCTGATCGGCACGAAGGCGCCGCTGGTGCTCCAGGAGCTGCCGCAGGGCGGCCAGGGCTGGACGGTGACCTACGCCCTGTTTGCGCGGGCTGGGCTCACCGAGGCGGCGAGCCAGGAATTGGCGGCGCACCAGGGGATCGCGGTCGATCTTCGGCGGCTGATGCACGACCTGGCGCACGAGGATGCCGAGTAGCGCCGCGTGCGCAGCAGCGTGGTCTGGTTCCTATCTCGTACGCCCCTCGCGACCGGCCACGCGCTGCGTTATCTTGTCGCTCGTCAGCTCGCGCAGGGCGTCGCTGCCGACCCAGCGGGCCGTGCGGGAGTCGGACGCCTGGAGGCGCTGGGAGGTGGCGATGGCCGCCGCGTTCAGCTCGGCGCTGCGCTGGCCGATCTCGCGGATGGCCCAGTTCACCGCCTTCTTGACGAAGTTGCGTTCGTCGTGCGCCTCGCGCTCGGCTCGGCCCAGGTAGCACTGGAGCAGTTCGGCGGGGGAGCCCTTGTCCTTACCGGCCACCTGCGCCATCAGCACGAAGCCGGCCCGCTTGACGAACTCCGCTTCCCGCTCGCTCCAGACGAGCGCCTGGTCGCGGGCGAAGGGCGTGCGCACCCACAGGTTGGTGCAGCACTGGTCGCAGAGATCCCACGAGTCGAGGTCGATCACCCAGCGCTCCATGTGAGCGAGATCGACCCGCCTCGGCTCGACGACGATGCTGGCCAGGATGCGCGCCTCGTGGATGCCGGAGGCCCAGAGCGCCTCGGCCAGGGCATGGCTGCGCCCGGTCTCGCGGGCGATGGCGCGCAAAGCCTTCACCGACACGCCGAGGACGCGGGCGCCGCAGATGCCGAAGCGGGCCATCCCGGCGGCATCCTCCGGGCTCGCCAGCGCCTCAAGGCGGGCGATGATCAGCGCAGCATCAGGCGATCCTGCGGACATACCTGCTCCTGAACGTGGACGACCTGCGCCTGGACGCCGATCTGGCCCGGACTGCGGCCAATCTGGTCGCTGGCACCGTCAACGCGGATGACTTCGATGCTGAGCGAATCGGCCGCAGCTCCGCGTCGCTGCTGGCCGAGTTGCACGCCACCCGCCCGCACGACGAAGACCCGGTGCTCATCCACGGCGACTACTGTCTGCCCAATGTGGTGATCGCCGACTGGGCGCTGAGCGGGTTTATCGACCTCGGACGCTGCGGGGTGGCGGACCGCTACCACGACCTGGCCTAGGCCGCGCGCAGCATCGAGCGCAATCTCGGTGCGGCCTGGGTGGCCCCCTTCTTCACGGCCTATGGGATCAGCCAACCCGACACCGCGAAGCTGCGCTCCTACCAGATGCTCGACGAGTTCTTTTAGCGTGGCCCACCACCAGCGCCAATCCATGTTCACCCTGAAAGCGGGGCCGTCAGGAGCAGGGCTTCGATCACCTCGGTGGTCAATTCCACGGCGCGGGGGGCGATGCCCCAGGTACGCCAGGCGAGATCGAGTTTGCGCTGGTAGCGCCGCGCGTAGGCGTTTTGGTGTGGTGCTCCCACGGGTTGCGCAACGAGCTATCGCAGATCGGGAGCCTCGCATTATGGCGGCCTCGCTCGCGCTCCTAGTCTCAGTTACTAGAGGGGTGCGAAGGGCCTTGCCTCGCGGAGTGTGGGTGATGCTCGATGGCGTAGCAAAGCCACACCCGTTCAATGTGAATCTCGTTGCGCAACCCGTCGTAGGTGCTACCGCCCGAGCGTCAAGCGCTGCTGGATTGGGCCTGGCTACGTCAGCAGGCACTGGGGTTGAGCAGTGCCGAGATTCTAGCGGTGGAGCCAAAGGGCTGGCATCAGGTGGCACGGGGCAGTGCTGGCAGCGTAAGATGATTTAGTGTGCGCTATCTGATGAGCAGTGCATGTCCGAGGGCAAAAGACATTCCGGTCTCATCAATATATTAGACATTATCGGAATTACGTAGAGGCTCGTCAACGCTCATGACGCCGCCGCATCAGGACGTAAAATAGAACTTTTAAGCGTAATGGTCTATGGGCGTTCTGGACTAATTCCGATAATGTCTATTAAGGTGCGCGGCCGGCCGACGACCTACGAACGCTACAAAAGCATCATCACGCACCACCTGAAGCCACACCTGGGCCATCTGCGCCTGGATAAGCTAGCCCCCGAGGAGGTTCAAGCAATGTTCGAGGCGCTCCGCACGAAGTCTGGCGGACGGGCGGGGTTCACCCCGCGTGCCCCTGCGGCCAAGACCATCCAAAACGTCCGGATCGTGCTGCGCGCGGCACTTAACCAGGCGCTCAAGTGGGGCAAGGTGACTCGAAACGTCGCCACGCTGGTGGATCCGCCCCGCGTTGAGAAATTCGCTATCGCCCCGCTCACCCGCGAGCAGGCGCAGTGCCTCCTCGATGCCGTGCGTGGCCAGCGTATGGAGGCACTGTATCGGCTGGCCCTTTCCCTGGGGCTGCGCAAAGGTGAGGTGCTCGCGCTGCGCTGGGCCGACCTTGACTTTACGCAGCGCACGCTGCGCGTGGTTGGCTCGGTGCAGGTGATCGGCAGCAAGATCCAGATTGTCCCGCCAAAGACCACCTCCAGCGTGCGGACGCTGCCGCTGCCCGATGTCCTGCTCCAAGTAGTCCTGCGCCACCGTGAGCTTCAGGAGCAGGAGCGCGAGGTATACGGCCCCGACTGGAACCGCCAGGATCTCGTCTTCCCCTCAACCAACGGGCTGCCGATCTGGCCGCGCAATGTGAATGTCGCCTTCAAGCGCGTCCTGCGTGCGGCTGGCCTGCCCGAGACGACGCGCTTTCACGACCTGCGGCATTCTTGTGCTACACTGTTGATCCAGCAGGGGGTACACCTGCGTGTTGTGATGGAGATTCTTGGCCACAGCTCGATGATAACCGCTTTTTCTCCATCAGGAAGCCATAGAAGAGGTATAGCCGCGTGACCGATACCAAAGTCATCTACTCGATGATGCGGGTGAGCAAGATTCACCCGCCCAATAAGCAGGTACTCAAGGACATTAATCTGTCCTATTTTTACGGGGCAAAGATCGGTGTGATCGGCTCCAACGGCTCGGGGAAGAGTTCGCTGCTGCGTATTCTGGCCGGGATTGACCACGATTTTATTGGTGAGACGGCGATCTCACCCGGTTATACGGTGGGATTTCTGGAGCAGGAGCCGCACCTCGACGAGAGCAAGACGGTGCGCGAAATTGTTGAGGAGGGCGCGGCGGAGATTGTTGGTCTGCATAAACGCTACGATGAGATCAACGAAAAGTTTGCTGAGCCCGATGCCGATTACGATGCGCTGCTGGCCGAGCAGGCGGAGGTGCAGGAGAAGCTCGATCACCTCGACGGCTGGGATATTGACAGCAAGCTCGATCTGGCGATGGACGCCCTGCGCTGCCCGCCCAGCGACGCTTCGGTGGCGGTGCTTTCGGGCGGCGAGCGGCGGCGTGTGGCCCTCTGTCGCCTGCTGCTCCGGTCGCCCGACATCCTGCTGCTCGATGAGCCGACCAACCACCTCGATGCGGAGTCGGTGGCGTGGCTGGAGCGCCATCTCCAGGAGTATAAGGGCACTGTTATCGCCGTCACCCACGACCGCCACTTTTTGAACAATGTGGCTGGCTGGATCCTTGAGCTGGAGCGCGGCGTCGGCATTCCCTGGCGCGGCAACTACTCAAGCTGGCTGGAGCAGAAAAAACAGAAGCTCGCCAGCGACGAGAAAACTGAGAGTCAGCGCCAGAAAGCACTCCAGCGCGAACTGGAGTGGATCGGGATGTCGCCCAAGGGCCGCCACGCCAAGGGCAAGGCCCGCATCACGGCCTACGAGCGCCTGCTCAACGAGAGCCAGGATCAGCAAGACCGCGAGCTGGAAATTTTTGTTCCGCCAGGACCGCGCCTGGGTGACATCGTGATTCGCGCTGAGGGCGTGGCCAAGGCATACGGCGACCGGCTACTCTACGATAATCTCAGTTTTGACCTGCCCCCCGGCGGGATTGTCGGCATCATTGGGGCTAACGGTGCCGGTAAAACGACCCTCTTCCGCATGATCGTTGGCCAGGACACGCCCGATGGCGGCAAACTGACGGTGGGCGAGACCGTCTCCCTGGGCTATGTAGACCAGAGCCGCGATAGCCTCGATGGGCAGAAGAATGTCTGGGAGGAGATCTCCGGCGGGCACGATATTATTCTGCTCGGCAACCGCCAGATCAACTCGCGGGCCTACGTATCGCGCTTCAATTTCGCCGGGTCTGATCAGCAGAAGCTGGTCGGTACCCTCTCGGGCGGCGAACGCAACCGCGTTCACTTGGCGAAGATCCTCAAGTCGGGGGCGAACGTACTGCTGCTGGACGAGCCCACGAACGACCTGGATGTTCATACCTTGCGCGCCCTGGAGGAGGGGCTAGAGAGCTTCGCCGGCTGCGCCGTGATCATCTCGCACGACCGCTGGTTTCTCGACCGCGTAGCCACGCACATCCTGGCCTTTGAGGGCGATAGCCAGGCGTTCTGGTTCCCCGGCAGTTACTCGGAGTATGTGACCGACTATCATCGCCGTAAGGGTGTAGAGGCTGACCGGCCACACCGGATCAGTTATAGAAAGCTGGTAAGGTAGTACAGTTATGATCACCGCAGCAGATCAGATTTACGTTATTGGACACATCAACCCCGACACCGACTCGATTGTGTCGGCGGTTGGTTACGCATGGTTGCTCCAGCAGGAGCAGCCAGATCAGCGCATCGTGGCGGCGCGGGCCGGACACCTTAACCCGCAGACGACCTGGATTTTCCATCGGCTCCAGGCCGACCCGCCGCTCTTCCTGCCAGACGCCTCGCCGCGATTCCACAGCGTGGCACAGCGCTACGACACTACCACACCCGATAGTCCATTGCGTGAGGCATGGACTATCGCCACTCGCACCGGCGGCGCGGCCCCGGTACTCAACCCCGACGGTACGCCCTTCGGCCTGGTGACGGTAGCGAGTCTGTTTAACTTCCTGCGCGAGAAAGTGGGCATCCACGAGCGCGGCGGCGATATGCGCGTGGGCGATCTGCTGACCCACCCCTGCCACGAGGCGTGCGATACCGAGACGCCGCGTTTCAAGGCGTCGGGCCGCATCCGCGATGTGCTGCCGCGCATTCTGCGCGAGGAGCGCGACGAGTTCCTGGTGGTGGATGATCAGGGTTGCTACGCCGGGGTTTGTCGCCAGCGCGACGCGATGCGGCCCAAGCGGCTGAAGATCGTGCTGGTGGATCACAACGAGGCGGGACAAGCCCTCGGCGCGCTGGATGAGGCTGATGTGATCGAGGTGCTTGATCACCACCGTCTGGGCAACCCCAGTTCGATAGTGCCAATCAAGTTCACCGTGGACATCGTGGGCAGCACCAGTACCCTGGTGACGGAGCGGATCTCGGACGCTGGCCTGAGCGCGCCCCCTCAGATCGCCGGTATGCTCCTGGCCGGGATGATCTCGGATACCCTGCTCTTCACCTCACCCACCACCACAGACCGCGACCGTCGCGCCTCCGAGCGTCTGGCCCGCTGGGCCTTTATGGGCGGATCGCCCCTGGCTGGTGAGACGATTGAGAGCTACGGACAGCAGATCCTGGCCGCCGGTGTGGATCTCTCCTCACGTAATGCGGCGGATCTGGTACAGACCGACTTCAAGCGCTACGAATCGGGCAGCCTGAAATTTGCCGTCACGCAGATCGAGCTATCGAACTTCACCCAACTGGACGAGCGACTGGAAGAATTGCGCATCGCCCTGGAGTCCATGCGTACAGCGAGTGGACTCGATTTTGTAGTACTGATGGCGACAAATGTGGTGGCCAGTTCAAGCCGACTGCTGGTGAGCGGAGACGTGCCGCAGCTCGACAGCCTGCCCTACCCGCAGCGTATTGACGGCACCCGCGCCGCCGAAGGGGTTGTGTCGCGCAAGAAGCAGTTACTGCCCCAGCTCCTCAGCGCCCTGGAGGGGTAGCAGGGGTCAGGGGTCAGGGGTCAGGGGTCAGGGGTCAGGGGTCAGGGGTCAGG
>JBAXMH010000267.1:0-6409 GCA_037134395.1 Chloroflexales bacterium | reverse complement strand
GCTCCCCCTCTCCCGTTCTGGGAGAGGGGGCTGGGGGGTGAGGGCTGAGCGGCGGCAGAATTGTTATTCGAAAGCTATTGCGGCTAAAGCCTTCACTCCCCGTAAAAGATGATCGAAATATTAGGACAAAACAAAGCCAGGATATGGCATCCATTTCCCAACGCAAGGTACATCACGCCTATTGTGACTAATCTTGGGATGTGCCGGATTATAACCGTCTTCATGGAGAGCGTCAACGGCGGTGTGCTGTGTAACTCGTGTGCTATAATCAGCCAGAGGCGGCGTGCCGGTGCGCCGTTGGCGGTATGTGATGGCGATGGCGGGGATGATCATGGCGAAACGACGTATCTTGCGCATTGATAGTGACGACGATAAGAAAATTCTCAAGGCGCACTGTCGCCCGGTGAAACTGCCTGACCGCAACATCAAGCAGTTGGTGGCCGATATGTTTGAGACAATGCGTGCTGCTAACGGAGTCGGTCTGGCTGCCCCGCAGATCGGTCTGCCCATCCAGGTTTGCATTGTCGAGGTGCCCGCCGAGGTTGAAGAGCGCGAGGATGGCACCGTGGTGGAGATCGCCCCGGCGGAGCCGTATGTGTTGATCAACCCACGGATTGTGAAAACCAGCGGCGACGAAGTGCTGCGCGACGAGGGCTGCCTAAGCTTACCCGGCTGGTATGGCCAGGTGCCGCGCAACAGTTGGGTGACGGTTGAGTTCCATGAGCCAAACGGCAAGCTGCGCCGCCTGCGCAAGGCCGATGGACTGCTTGGCTGGGCGATTCAGCACGAGGTTGATCATCTTCAGGGCGTCCTTTTCACCGAACGCATCCGCGATCTGAGTACCTTGCGCGACATCACCAAGGAGCAGGACGAGACGGTCACGGCGTAGCGCAATTGCAGATTGCACATTGTGTCTCCTTAGATGTGTTGCAATCATCTGCAATCTGCAATCTGCAATCTGCAATCTTTCACATATGCGCCGTATCTGGCTCGATACACTTATTCTGCTCCTGCTCTGCGTCGCTGCGCCCCTCTGGCTCACCCTCGCCTATGGCGGCTATCGCAGCGTATCCTTCACTGCCGACTCCCTCTCTGTGATGCTACCCACCTCGGGTTTGCACGAGCTTGAGACCCTGCGGGATCGCCCCGATACATTTCGCTGGACGATGGGTGACGCCCTGCTCCAACCGCCGAACCCCGGTGGTTCGCTCTATGTCCGCATGAGCCTCTCTAGTGGCATTGATCACGCTACCCCGATGGTGCTACGTGCGAATGGTAGCGCATCATCTTTCTCCGTCACACCCGGCATACGCACCTACCATATGCTATTGCCGACCCAGCCCGGTGAGCGGGTGCGGGTCGGTATCGAGTCGCCCACACAGACGATCCACGGACGAGATCTGGGCGTGGTTTTTCTCACACTTTTCCTAGCCGGCAACGGCCCGCCGCCGCTGCCGCTAATCGCGGCGCTGCTGCTGGCGACGGTGGGTATCTACCCGCTACTGCGGCGGGCGGGAATGACTCGATCAACGGCGCTAGTGGGAATAGTGGCGCTCCAGGTGGTGGCGTCGGTCTGGCAGCGCGCCGGTCTGTGGGAGTACGGCATCCTCGGTCAGATCCTCGCAGGCGGGGGCGCGGCGGCGTTGGCGGCGTTGGTGATTGAGCGGATCTGGCCCCTCACCCCCCCTGCCCCCCTCTCCCACAAGGGGAGAGGGGGGAGAATTACGCTCCCCTCTCCCCTTGTGGGAGAGGGGCTGGGGGTGAGGGCTGAGCGTTCCTTCCCCTGGCCCACCCTCATCCTGCTCCTCCTCCTGTCCCTAGCCATGTGCCTGCCCTGGCTAGGCGCGCCCGACCCGGTGGGCGACATGAAGCTCTCGGCCCGACGTATGGGCTTCATGTATGAACACGGCGGTCTCAGCCAGGGGTTCAGCTCCGGCGGCGACTATATGCCCTTCCGGCTCTATATTCTGCGCGGCATCTCATACCTCGTGCCGACCCTCGGCGGCACGTTCGACGACCCAGTTGCCACCGTGACCCAGATACTCATCAAGATGCCAAGCATCATCGCCTTGCTGATGACGGTGGCGCTGCTCTACTGGTGGGCCTTGCGCTACAGCGGGCCACGTCAGGCCGCCTTGGTAGCCGGACTCTACGCGGTGATCCCGCCAGTCTGGATGAATGTGGCCTGGTGGGGCCAGGTGGATGTGCTACTGGCTCTGCCGATGGTGGCGTCCGTGGCGCTGCTCGACACGGGGCGCGGGCGCTGGAGTTGGCTTTGCTGGGCGGCAGGACTGATGGTGAAGCCCCAGGCGATCATTCTGGCCCCGCTGATCTATGTGCTGACCCTGCGTCGCCACGGGGTACGCGGGCTGGTCGAGGGTGGCTCCCTGGCAGTCGGTCTGATCGTCCTGGCCTGTGCGCCCTTCGTGCTGATCGGCCAGGGGCCGGGGCTCTACCAGGCCGCCGCTGGCGCGGTTGGACGCTTCCCCCAGGTGACGAACCGGGCCTACAATTTATGGTGGCTGGTAGCCGAGGATTGGTCAATCTCGGATCTGGTGCAGGTGGCCGGACTGACCTACCGCAGCATCGGCTTTGCCCTGCTGGGCCTGACGGCTTTTCTAGCTGGTCTGGCATGCCTGCGTCGCCCCGACGGCCCATCCCGCGCCGCTGCGGCCTCTGCCCTCGCCATGGCCTTCTTCGCCCTGCCTACCCAGATCCACGAGCGATACGCCTTCTTCGCCCTGCCCTTCCTGCTCCTTTGTGCCGCCGCCGACCGCCGCGCCTTTCTGCCCTTCGGACTGCTAACGATCACTGCCACAATCAATATTCTTGGTACCCTGGCGGGATTCGGCCCTGAAGTACAGGAGCTAATCGCGGCATCCCGTATTCCTGTCATTGTGGCATGGACGAACATGGCCATCCTCGTCGGCCTACTGATTTTTATGTGGTTTGATCACACGCCCCGCTCGGTGGACTCCGATGCATCAGGATGACGCGCCAGCGGAAGCGCTGCGGGCGCAAGGAATCGCGGCCATGCGCGCCGGAGAGCGTACCCGCGCCCGCCAACTGCTAACCGCTGCGGTGCGGGCCGACCCGCGCAGCGCCGAGGCATGGCTCTGGCTCTCCGGCACCCTCGATGACCCCACCCAGCAGCGCGAGTGTCTGGAGCGCGTCTTGGTTCTCGACCCGCAGAATGTAGCGGCGCGGCGGGGGCTGGCGGAGCGGGGGTCGGGGGTCGGGAACCGGCAACAAGATTCAGTCCCCAGTCTCCGGCCTCCGACCCCCATCCCTCATCTCCCATCCCCCATCCCCCATCCCCCGCCCCCCATCCCCCGCCTCCCATCCCCCATCGCCACCTTCCTGCTCGGTGCGCTCGGCGGGGTGGGGGTGTTGCTGGACTGGGTAGTTTGGCGCGGGCTGGACGCTGATTCCAGCCTGGGGGCAATTCTGGTGATGGTGCTGCTAGCCGGGCCACCCCTCGGCATTGCGACCCTGGTGATCGGTGGCGTACTTCTGCGCATATCTGGGCGCGGGCTGGGTGGGGTGGGCGGTGCGGGAGCAGTGCGGGCCGGGTTGTCCTGGGCGGCGATCCCCCCGGCGTCTGGACTGCTGCTCTGGGCGGGACAGCTCACATTGATTCCGAGGGCCAGCCTCGGCGGGGGCGGGGCAACGCCAGGACTGGCACTAGCCGTCGCTATCTGCTGGAGTGCCCACGCGCTCCTGATCCTCTGCTCTCTCTTCCTGGCTCTGATCGGGGTAGCCGCCGCCCACCGATTCTCACTCTGGCGCGCTGCCGCCACTTGGCTCCTGGCCACCCTGCTCGTACTCGGTACCCTGGTCGCAACATTTTTCGGCTCGGCCATGCTGATCACGCTGCGCGGGGGATAATCATGCCGATCGCGAATCGTACATCTTTGCGCCTTTGCGCCTTTGCGTCAAACATGTGCATGGCTTGACGCAAAGGCGCAGGGACGCAAAGATTCTTTTTGATATGACATGGTTCGCAACTACTTTGCAGTTCAGGCTAGAATGTGCCATCTTGATACGCTTGACCTGAAACCTGAAACCTCACACCTGAAACCTTGTCTATGGAGAGAATCCCATGTGGTCACAAGATCGCTATCTGGCGGCGTATCACTTTGCGGCGCGGGCGCACCAGGGCCAGATCTACCCCGGCACCGAGTTGCCCTACATTCTGCATCTAGCCTTTGTGAGCATGGAGGTGATCGCGGCCCTGCGCGACGAGCCGGATCACGATGGCGACCTGGCGGTGCAGTGCGCCCTGCTTCACGATGTGATTGAGGATACCGGCATCAGCTACGACGAATTGGCTATGGCCTTTGGTACGCCGGTAGCCGATGGAGTGCTGGCACTGAGCAAAGACACGGATCTGGCCAAAGACGCACAGATGGCCGATAGCCTATGGCGCATCCGCCTTCAGCCACCCGAGATCTGGATGGTTAAGCTAGCTGATCGGATCTGCAACCTCCAGCCGCCGCCTGCCCACTGGACAACCGAGAAGGTAGATCGCTACCGCGCCGAGGCCGAGCAGATCCACGCGGCCCTGGCCGAAGCCAGCCCTTCTCTGGCGGCGCGGTTGCGCGAGAAGATCGCGGCGTACCGAAAATAGCCGATAGCCGATAGCCGATAGTACGACAGTTGCCGTTTGGATCACCCCCCTAGCCCCCCGCAAGCGGGGGGGAATAATGCATTGGTTCCCCCCCGCTTGCGGGGGGGTTAGGGGGGGTAATCGGCGGGAGCCTTTCTGCGAGGATAGTTACAACTGTAGTAATAGCCGATAGTCTACAACCCACAATTCGAGCTGTCGGCAAGAATGGCGGCGGCGGGGAATGGCTCGACTGGACGCGCATCAAAGGCGGCGGCCAGTTCCTCCCCAGAGAAGATCTGGGGCGATCCCGCAACTGGCATACGGCTGTAGATCGCCAGGGTGCGGGTTGGCCCAAGCGTAACCTCGCCGAACAGATGGTAGCCCGGTGGGAAGTAGCGCGTCGCCTCGGCATTGGCGATCAGGTAGTAATCGGGATTCGTCGCGCAGCGCGGCGTATTTCGCAGGTACCAGCCGACCAGCCAGCGGTTCTGGTTGGTGTCGTAGCTACCCACGATCACCCCGGCCCGATAGAGTTCAGCCACAGCTTTCCAGCCATCGCTATGCGGAAATCCGAAGTAGCCCGCTTCGGGTAGTTTGTCGCCATAGCTGGCTCGCATAATGGCAGGCCGCGCTGCCGGGAATGATCGCTGGTACTCGGGAAACGGGCGCAGGTAGAGCAGTTGGGCGTAGCTGAGGCTAACCGCCAGCCAAAGGACTCCGCCAAGGCGAAGGGGAATGTTCACAGACGGAACCTTCCCCGCCAGCCATGCGACGCCGTAGCCAATGATCAGCGCCGCCGCCGGGTGCGCGCTGTAGAAGTGGGTGCGCGGCTCGGCAATCAGGAAGGACTCGGCGAGGAAGGGTACCGCAAACCAGAGCGCCAGGGCAGCCACGCCTCTCGGTGCAAAGGGTAGCAGGCAGAAGGACGCGAATAGGGCAACCGCCAGAATCGGCACCAGGGGCGGCGCATTGTAGAAGGACGAGATGCTCAGGTAGAGCGGCAGGTTGTTAAAGGGCGGTCCCCCGGCACCGCTCTGGCCCGCCCGCCCAGCCAAGTATTCGGCGGTAGCCCCAAAGCTCGCGCTGGTGACGTAGGGTAGGTAGAAACTGGTCAGCAGCGCCGCGCCCAGCAGGGCCGGTATGCCCAGCCCACGCAACCACTCGCGCCAACGCCAGCCGCGCCGCCAGCCCCCGGCGATCACCAGCCAGGCCAGGGCCGGTGCCACCATAGCGGCATCGTAGTGGGCCAGCAGCCCCACCGCCAGCAGCGCCGCCGCCGACACCAGGTAGCGCGCCGGTTGCTCCGCGCCCGCGTAGAAGCGCCAGCAGCACCAGAAGGCTCCCGCCGACATCAGCAGGACGACGCTCTGGTACTGGACGATCCGCGAAAACCCCAAGGCAAAACCGTCGCTGGCGAGCAGGGCGATGGAGACGACAGCGATGATAGTGCTGCGGCGTACAGAATCGGGCCAGATTTCCCGCACAATCGCCACAACCCCCAGCAGCAGCCCGATCCCGGCCAGGGCGAAGGGCAAACGGGCCACCCACTCGGCCCCGGCCCCGGCCAAAATAAGCGGGCCAGCGGGGATTAACGCCTCAATCGGCCCCTTGGTGTGGGTCAGCAGAATACCATCGTCGCCCTGGGATACCCCGACAGCCAGCAGCATGGCCCGCGCCTCGTCGCCCTGAAACTCCGCACCGCCGAGCAGCGTGAGGCGTAGGATGATGCCGATTGCTAGGAGCCACCTGCCTCCTGCCTCCTGCCTCCTGCCTCCTGCCTCCTGCCTCCTGCCTCCTGCC
>JBAXMH010000266.1:0-6427 GCA_037134395.1 Chloroflexales bacterium | reverse complement strand
GGCTTGTAGGTGCCCGCCTTCACCCAGATCTCAGTCCCGCTGAGGGGTGCGGGCGAGAGGGCAGCAGCGAGGTCTTTGGCATTGACCCACGAGGTGCCGTCCTTCACTCCGGCCCCTCCCGGCACCACATAGATCACCCCGGCGGCATGGGCCGGGCGCACTAGGCTCAGGCTGAAGGTGGCCAGGATGACCGCCAGCAGCAGCAGGGCGGACGGGACGATGCGGATACGGCGCCAGATGGACGTGTGGCTGATAATCATAGAAGGCTCCCTTGCACTTCAGACAACCATGCGGATCCGCCGCACAACACCAGATGAAAATGGCCGCTGGTGTCGGACTATCGGCTATCGGCTATCGGCTATTTTCACGTTAGAGATTCCTGCGGCGGGGCCGCGCCCTACCGGATGCGTATGGTCATTGGCTAGCGGCGATCTCGCCCGTCACCCGCTCCAGGGCGGCGATCAGGTAGGGATCATGGTCATCCTCGGCCAGTTCCTGGGCCTGGCGGGCCAGGCTGCGTGCGCGACTGGCCGCGCCGGTGGTGTGCGCCAGGCGGGCCTGCGCGATCAGGGTCAGCGTCTGCTCGTAGATGTCGCCCGCCTGCTCCAGCAAATCCCAGGCTGCCGCCAACTGCGGCTCGGCCTCGTCCAGCCGTCCCTGGGCCAGCAGCGCCTCGCCGAGTACCCGCAGCGCCCAGCCCTCGTCGGCGTGCATACCGGCCTCCTGGGCCAGAGCCAGCGCCTCCTGGCCGTAGCCCTGTGCGCTGGCCGGGTCGTTGCGGGCCAGCGCAGCCTCGCCAAGTCGGCAGAGTACCTCGATCAGCCTGAGCCGATCACCAATCTCCTGGCTCAGATCGCGGGCCTGGATCAAGGTGGCGACCGCAGCGTCCAAGTGTCCCTGGCGGATCTGGATCAGCCCGATATTCCCCAGGCTGAGCGCCTGATCGGCCCGCGACTGGATGCGCTCGGCAATCTGGAGGCATGTCTGAAACATCGTCACCGCAGTCTTGTCGTTGCCCTCGGCCATCGCGATCAGCCCGAGATCATTCAGGGTGAAGATCTGACCGCTCAGATCACCGATCCGCTCTTTCATCGCCAGGCTTTCGCGGTAATGCCCCTCGGCCTGCGCGATCTGCCCCAGGTCATAGCGACAGAAACCGAGATTATACAGGATGGCTGAGGTATTCCACAGACTACCGGACTGGCGGGCCAGTGGCAATGCCTGCTCTAGCTGCGTTGCCGCCGCGCTCAGATGTCCGGCATCCATGAGAATCGTCGCCTGGCGATGGAGGAGGGCCACCCGCTCGACCGGCGCGGCTGGTGCGGGCGGCAGGGCCGCCAGCCCGGCGGCACAGGCGTCCTCAGCCGCATCATAGCGGCTCTGGCGAAAGAGCGCCTCCGCCAACTGGGTGTGCAGGCGGGCGATCTCCAGGTCAGGCAGGGACACGCCCTCCAACAGCGCCAGACCGGCCCGGCAGGTGATCTCGGCGGCCTCGTACTGACTCGTGCGCTCCAGCACCATGCCCAACAATCGTTGGCGGTTCGCCCGGACTGTCAGCGGGTGCCCCAGGCGTTCCCCGACAGCGGAGGCCCGCTCCAGGCGCTCGCGGGCCTCTGCATATTCGCCCAGCAGCGCCAGCAGTTCGCCCAGGGCCGTATCCAGGGCGGCGGCCAGGGTCGTGTCCAGCCGCTCGACAGGGATCTGCGCTAGCAAACTGCGTAGGAGCTGGGTCTGGCCACTGTTGATCGCGGTGGCGACCTGGCCCACGCCGATCTCCGCCGCCCGCACCGGGTCTCCGGCGCGCAGGTGGTGGAGCGCCGCGCGCAGCGGGTCGGGTTCCTCACGTTCGTAGTAGGCGGCTGCCCGACGGTGCAGCTCGATCCGCTCACGATTGCCCAGCTCCTCGTAGTAGAAGCGCTGCACAATCGCGTGCTGGTGGTACGCTTTGCCCTCCGCCGCTTCCTGGGTCAGCAGCAGATAGCGGTCGCTCAGCGAGCGCAGCGGGCGGCGCACATTCACCCCGTCGGCCAACGCCTCAATCGCCCCACGCGTGCCGCCCGGCTCCAGCAGCGCGGCGACCGGCTTCATCGTGCTGCGCTCCTCGTTGCTCAGTGTCGCGTCGATCTCGTCGAGCAGGTAGCGCTCGATGCTGTCAGTCGTGGTCAACGCGCCAACCAGCCGGGCCGGGTTCGGGCTGCGCCGCAGGGCGTCAGCGGCCAGGGTGAGCAACTGGGCGTTGCCGCCTACCTGGGCGTACAGATCGGCCTGGAGCGTCTCGCCTAGCACCACCCCGCGCTCCGCCAGCAACCGGGCCGCGTCGGCGGCGTTCAGCCCGGTCAGCATCTCAACCTGATCGACCAGAGCGAAGTTTGGCACCCACCGCGAGGTAGCGATCAGGCGCAGATGACCAGCGCGGCGCAGCGGGGCGAGTTGCGCCATAAACGGCCCGATCTGAGGATCTTCGTCGATCAGGTGGACATCATCAAGGCAGAGCAAGCAGCTCATACCATCGAGCATCTGCACGGCGTAGTCAATCAGCACCTTCAGTGGCGGGGCCTGTCCGCCACCCATACGGGCATGCTGGAGCTGGGTCCACAGTTCGGCGCGGCCCTGGTGGGCCAGGAAACCAGCCAGATTCCAGATCAGGCTCTCGGTGCCCTCACCCGGTCGGAAGCTATGCCAGAAGGTCGTGATTGGGTTTCCCACCTGAAGGGCCAGCACGGCGGCCATGCTGGTCTTGCCCACCCCCGGCATACCGGTGAGCAGCACGATGCCGTCACGGTTCAGTTCGGCGCTAAGCGCGGCCAGCTCAGCGGCGCGACCGACAAAACCGGGGATGGTGGGCGGGCGGGTGGGCGACGGGGGTGGGGGAACCCGCTGCTGCTCGCGCACCTCCTCCAGGGTGTCAAGAAACGCACGGGCACTGGGACGCGCTGCCGGGTCGGGCAGCAGGGCTCGGCGCACCAGAGCGCTGAGGGCGGGCGGCACGTTGGGGAGCAAATGCTCGAGCGCGGAGAGCGCCTCGCTATCCTGGTATGGCACCCCGATCCCCGATTCTCGGGGCGAGCGGGCGGTGAGTAAGGCGTACAGGGTCGCCGCAAAGGCATAGATATCCGAGGCGGGCAGCGCTTGGCCCAGCCACTGCTCGGGCGGGGCATAGCCGGGGCTGCCGCCGATGAGATCCGCCCGAGCGAGGGTGGCAGCCCGCTGGGCCAGCCCAAAATCAATCAGCCAGACCCGCCCCTCGCTGTCGCGCAGCAGGTTCGCTGGCTTAATATCGCGGTGCAACACCGGCTCGGGCGTCCGGCTATGCAGATAGATCAGCGCCGAACCGGCTTCGCACGCGATCTGGATAACCTCATCGAGGGAGAATGCCGCACCGCGCTGCCGCATGATCTGGGCCAGATCCTCGCCAACAATATGTTTCATCACGAGGCAGCGGTTGGCGGGAAAGAAATCGTAGATCTCGGGGATATGGGGGTGCCCAGGGGTGTTCAGCGAGACCAGGAGCTGGGCCTCACGGGTAAAGGCTTCGACTGCGGTCGCGCAGATCTGGGGACTCCAGTCGGAGCCTACCACTAGGTGTTTGACCACACAGGATCGGTCGAGCCGCAGATCGTGGGCCAGATAGGCTTCGCCGAATCCGCCCTTCCCCAGGGTGCGCTCAATCCGATAGCGTCCATCGGAGTCAATGAAGGCACCGGGAGAAAAATCGCCGGCCAGATGCGGCGCAGGCGGTGGGGAAGAATCGCGCTGCGTAGCTGCCCCGATGGTACCACTGCGGGCATCATCGGCGTCCGCCGTGGCAGCGGTAGGAAGATCCTCGGCGGCATGCACCGATGCGGTCGCACGAGAATTCGGCGCATCGCGCAACTGCATACCACAGTGGGGGCAGAAACGCGCCGTCACACGACAGAAAGCGTCGCAGAAGGGACAGGATATGTTCTCGATGCCCATGAATAAATATCCTATAAGGAAGTGCGTAGTTGATGGCAATAATGATACATCAAATCCTTCAACTATAGTAGTGCCATCATAGCGTGTATCCTGGTAACACTAGGGAATGGCGCAATGCTGACGGGGATGGAGCGTTCACTCAGCGCCCCATCCCCGTCAGCATTGCGCCATTCTCCATTTAGGGGGCACTGTAGATAAGAATAGTGTGCGGGTAGGACGGCGCGTCGGAACCGGGCAGCACCTCACGAGACAGATCCATCTGCCATCAGGCAGCCACTCGTAGAGCCGCAGATTCCAAGCCACTGGCGCGGTGACATCCATCGCAGCACACGGCACACACCAGCGCGCAGCGGTTTGCAGGTAGGCGATCATCGGGTCGGTGGCCAGGGGCACCACCTCGCCGATCGTGTGTAGCATGAGGCACCCCATCACCTTCGGCATCAAGTCCGGCATCTGGGTAGCCATGTAGTCGGGCATGGGCACCATCTGCGCGATCCGGCTGAGCATCGTCGGCATGATCTTGGGCAGCATCAGCGGGAGCAGCTGGGGGAAGAGTACCGGGAACATGGGCCGCATCGCGTCAAGTGCGCCGTCCACCTTGCCCATCGCCCGCATCATCTGGCCCATGCCCAGGGGCATCGCGTCGATCAGCTCCGGCCACATCGTCCCCATCAGTTGCGCGAAGCCCTCGGGTGTCATCAGTTTGATCATCGCCTCGAAGACAGCCCACTGGGCGCACACCTCCGGGTGCGGGTCAGGCAGGGTCACGCCCAGGGCCTCGGCGGCGAAGTGGGCCAGATCCACCACCTCAACCGGCGAATGGGTGGCCTCGGCGCTGACACGTAACGGGAACTCGCAGCACGGGCAGAGCGCCAGCACCTTCTCGGC
The DNA here is from genome assembly GCA_037134395.1 of Chloroflexales bacterium. Lineage (GTDB taxonomy): Bacteria > Chloroflexota > Chloroflexia > Chloroflexales > Chloroflexaceae > Oscillochloris. The sequence goes on along the minus strand of JBAXMH010000266.1, from coordinate 1,582 downwards.
CCCCGCATCGGCGGCCTCATCCAGCCGACTCCTGCCGATCCCGGCGGCGACCTGCGGCTCCTTCAGCAACGTCAGCACCGAGCCACAGCAGTGTGCGCATTCGTGATTATGAGCCATCTCCACAAAGGTCACGTTGGGGATGGCCTTGATCATACATATCGCGTGGCGGCTCGTACACGCCCGAGACCCGCCCGATGTGGCAGGAGTCGTGCCAAGTTACGGTGGTCTGCGGCATGGTGTTGGCCGGGAACTGGAACGCGCCCGAGGCGATCTGCTCCGCCACAATCTCGCTGTAGTGGCGCGCGGTACCGCTGCGCAGGTCTCCTTCGCCGATCGGGAGGAGCAGGGGCTGAGTGTGAGCGACCGGCGTGGCGTGACCCCGCTGATTTACCAGCACGTCAGCCCCTACGGTGTGTTTGACCTGGACCTTACGACGCGGCTTCCGCTGCGTGAGCCAGTGCTGGCAGCCTAACGCTTACACGTTCTCGCTTAATGCGGCTGGTGACATGAATCTCGGGTCAATGCCTCAGTGGGAATTGAAGATAGTGCCCGCATTTGCGTGACCCCTGGTCACCTCGGCTGGGCCGATCTGATTTTCGTAATGGAGCGCCGACACCGCGATCGTCTCCGTGCGAAGTTCCGCCAGGAGATCGCCAGCAAGCACCTCATCTGCCTACAGATCCCTGATGACTACGGCTATGAGGGCGGGGTCAATCGATTGAAGCTGCTCATCGCATTGCCTATGCATGGTGCCGTATACATCTCCGGGCGTGCGCTGGGCGAGTGCGAAGACACAGGCGGTTTGCCCGTAGGCGATGGTGTTCTCCCACGAATCGCCACGGCTGAACACAAACTCGGGAAAGGCATCGGCGAAGAATACTCGATGCGTGGAGCGCCAGCCGTCCGCCGGGGCGCAGCACCCGCCGTGCCTCCCGGAAGAGCCGCGCCTTGTCGGCAATATTCATTGTGCTGTGCTGCATCCAGACCAGGTCAAACTGGGCGTCGGGGTAGGGCGGATCGGTCGCACTACCGTGCTGGAACGTGATCCGATCCGCGAGGCCGCTCCGTGCGGTCAGCAGCCGTCCGACCGCGCAGTAGGCATCCGTGAGATCGAGCACGTCCACCTGGCAGTCGAAGGTGACAGCGAGGAGTCGGGCGGCACCCCCGATGCCGCCGCCCATGTCGAGTACGCGGGTCGCCGCAGTGACGCCAGCCCGCTCCGCCAGTTCCCGTGTGGCAACCGTGCCACGGGTGTGGAACTGGTCGAGCGGCGCTAGGTCGTCCGGTGTGAGGCGGCGATCCGCCTTGCCCGCAGCGGCCAGCGCGGTCAGGATCGCCTGGGTCAGATCATCCGAGCCGTAGTGCGCGGCGATCTGCGCATCGACATCACCAGCGTGCATACTGGGCCTGCCTTTCGTCTGTGATAGACGGTGGTGACCATCATACTCACGAATAGGTGTATCGAAGAAACGATCCTATGTTCAATAATGGCCCGTTTGTCGCGAATCCTTACCATACCCTTACGATGTGCGGCGCAGATCGATCCCCAGGCTCTCGGCGACCGAGATGAGCTTCGCCAGGA
>JBAXMH010000265.1:0-6435 GCA_037134395.1 Chloroflexales bacterium | reverse complement strand
GGGGTAGGGCATGCCAAGACTGTAAAGTAAAAGTGGCCACTCTGAAACCATGTCTTACGCCTGAAACCTAAAACCTGGCACCTCAAACCTTGTCTATTGCGTAAAAACAGTTAACCGCACTCACATGTATAGATTCATTCTGATCGTCGGTCTGGCTCTGCTCCTTCCATCCTGCGGTTTGGTCGCACAGGCACCGACGGCAACTCCTCTACCAACGGCCACGCCGCCGCCGACGGCAACTCCTCCCCCAACGGCGACGCTGCCACCGCCGACCGCCACTTCTCTGCCGACCGCTGTCATTGCGCCGCTTACCCGTACCGCTGATGCGGCGACAGCCTCGGCAGATCTGTTGTCTGGCGTGCAGGCTGCGTCCACGGCTCGTCGCTACCGCGTAGAGGTGTCCATGTCTGGCAATGGCACGATGGGTGCCGTCAGTCTGGGAAGTCCGCAAACCCCCGCCGAAGTCATGGTGCTGAAGGGGGCATTTGCCGACACCGATTATACATTCACACTGACCGGATTTGTCACTGCCTTGTATGGCAGCAATTCGGCCAAGGGTATTCAGGTTGCGCATGTAGCTGGGCAGAATTATATTCACGGCCCGCTGGCGGTGATTGGTGCGCTTAAGGATGCGTGGTATCGTCTGCCAGCGGCACACTCGCAGATGGCGATACCGCCGCTCTACCCTGCTGGTTTGCTGGCCCTGGTTGCACAAAGCGGCGTGAGTCCCGCCGGGTTCAGCGTGGTCGGCTACGAGCAAATTGATGGGCTAAATTGCCGTCGCTTCAGCGGGGATCGTGCTGTCTCGCTGGCTATTATCAAGAGCCTGGGTGATAGCGGGTTGCCCATTGATACGACCCCTGCGCATATCGAGCGAACCTCCTCGGAACTCTGGGTCTGTGCTGATGACTATCTACATCAGGTGCGGCTGACTGTCGCGGGCTCCACCCCGGCGGCGAAACCGCTGCCCTTTGATTTTGCTATCGGCTTGCATATGTACGATTTCGATACGGATGTCGGTATTGCCGCGCCTGATCCAGCCCTTGATATATCACTCTCACCATCGCCATAGGGGTATCTGATGTGTACCGCCTTGCCCCTCACCCCCCAGCCCCCTCTCCCAGAACGGGAGAGGGGGAGTCGAACAAATTCTCGTGCAGAATCTCCCCTCTCCCCCAGTGGGAGAGGGGCAGGGGGTGAGGGGCAAGGCGGGCACGAAATTGGCTTATGTGAAAAGTATTGGTTTTACGGCAGTAGCACTTGTAAGGAGAACGATATGACCCGCTCTGTCCTCCGTCTCGTGGCTGCGGCAGTACTCCTACTGCTGCTTGCCGCGCCAGCTCTCGCCCAGGGCCGGATTGTGTTCACCGATCCCGGTGGACTCTTGGATCGTGCTGCTGTCCAGCGCGCCGCCCAGCCTCTGATCAATCGCGGCGCGGAAGTGGCGGTCTACCTTGTGCCGAGCGGCGATATTAATGACTTTCACAGCCGACTGACGAAGGATGGTCTGCTGCGCGACAGTCTGTACCGCACGAAGATGATTGCGATCTATGTGGCGCTAGACAGCCGCTACAGTTCAATCAGTAGCGGCGATGGCTGGAATGAGGCCCTTACGGTCAACAATAACCGTGACCTCATCCGCACCCAGAAGCTAAACCCTGGTCTTTCTAGTAAGGACTACACTGCTGCGTTCACCGCGACCCTGGGAGCAATTGAGGCAGCGATTGTTAGCCCGCCCTCGCCAAATGGGAGCCTTAACATAAGTACGGTGCCGCTGGCAATCCTCGGTCTGGTTTTGGCGGTTGCCATCGGTGGCGGTGCGCTGTACACCAGCCGACGGCGGGCAGCCAAGATCAAGGCCGATGCTGATCGTCAGCTCAAGGATGCCCGCGAGGGCGCAGCCGCGCTGATCACCGACCTTGGCCAGCGATTCCGCAACGCCGAGGAGAAAGCACAGTACGACCAGGTCTCCTACGCGCCACGCGATGTTGACCGGCTGCGGGAGGCTCAGGCGGCGGCGAAGGATCGTTTTGTCACCGTGCAAACCCACTTCGACGATGTGGGCGAACAGTTAGAGCGGGACGAGAAGCCGCAACTCGCTCAGATCAATGCCAGCGCCGCCGCCTACATCCAGGTGCGCGACGAGGCTGCGTCGGTGGCCGAGAATCTGGCTGCCGTTGAGCAGATCCGCACGAGCCTAGATGAATTGGCTCGTCAGGCACCGGGGGAGATCGCCCGCGCAAAAAAATCCTAACCGACGCCGCCGCCCGTCTGCTCGATCTGGGCACGGAGATCGCCAATCATACAGCGATCCTTGGCTCAGCCCAGCAGCAGGTGGCCCAGGCCGAGCAGGCGCTTGAGAGGCACGATGCCCGCAGCGCTATCTCGTCCGCCCAGGCGGCGTCGGAGACCGCAACCACCCTGATTGCGACCCTGGATCGTTACAGCAACATCCGTAGTGGGATTGTTCAGGCCCGCAGTGATGCCGTGAGTCTGGCGGCTGAGGGCTACCGTATGGAGGTGTGTCATGCCGCCCTCGATGGTGCCCGTACCGCCTTGAGCGAGGCGGGGAAATCGCTTCAGGCCGGTGGCCCGTCGGCAGCGGAGATCAAGCTTCAGGCCGCACAGACTATGCTTGACGAGGCAGTGGACAATGGTTCCGGTCTGGTAACGCTGCGCCAGGAGAATGATCAGCGCAGTGAAGCGGTTGAGCAGCGTGGCCAGAGTGCATCCAACCTGATCGCGGAGGGACGACGCACCTTCGACCTTGTTGACGAGTTTGCCGAGGCTACCTGGAGTGACATTCGCGGTAATGGCAGCGAGGCCCAGGCCGCCGCCGACCGTGCCCATCAGCGCTGGGAGCGTGCATGCCAGCGCAATACGATGGAGGCGCAGGAATTTCATGCGGCGAAGGAAGATCTGGATGTGGCCGAACAGGAGCTTGCGCAGGCGGAGCAACTGATCGGCGCAATCACCCAGCGCCTGAAGGATCTGGAGCAGGCCCGCGATACCGCCCGCGCCATGATCGACGAGGCCGAACGCAGCATTGCCGCAGGCTGGGAGTTTGTGCGTAGCAACGACGCGGATGTGGGCAAGGCTCCTGAGGTGAAACTCCAGCGGGCGGCGAACCTGCTCGAACGGGCGCAGAGCGAGGCCCAGGCGACAAAGCCAAACTGGCTGATATTGGTTCAGGACGCTCAGGAATCTGATCAATTGGCTGATGCGGCGCTGGCTGGCGCACGTACCGAGGCGGAGGAGATGGCCAAGCTCCGCCAGCAGTTGGCTCAGGCTCGCCAAATAGCCGCCGCCGAGGTGAAGAAAATTACTCAGTTCGCTGAATTGCATCGCGGTGATATTCAGCAGGCAAATCTGGCGGCGGGCTTCGCGCTTGCCCAGGCACTTGCCCAGGCGGATACCCAGGCGCAGCGTGCCGATCAGCTTGTTGAGGAGCAGCGCCGTGCGGTGTTTGAGCAGGCGATTAGTGCTTACCGCCAGATCCAGGGGCAGACCGATCAGGTTTACAAGGCGGTCTATGCAGATTTCGCACGTCTGGAGCAACTGCGCTCACAGCTCAATAACGACGTGGCAGCGGCCCGCTCGGCCCTGGGCGAGGCTGAGTCGCTCTCCGGCCAGGTGTCAGGCCATAAAAAGAATCGTGATCGCCTGCGCACGCTGCGCCAGAGCTTCGACAGCATCCGCCTGCCGATGAGCGGTGAGGCCGAAATGACGCGCACAATCCAACTGGCCCGCTCGATCAGTAGCGACGCCCGCAGCATTGCCGACGATCTGCGCCGTGAGGTGAAGGCGCACAATTCGCAGGTGGGTGATGTGGTGACCGGGATGGTGATCGGTGCGATCCTCAACTCCGCGACGAATAACCACGATCACGGCGGGTGGGGCGGCAGCGGCGGGGGCGGGAGTGATAGCGGCTGGGGTGGTGGTGGCGACAGTGGCGGATCGTTCGGTGGCGGAGATAGCGGCGGATCGTTCGGCGGCGGAGATAGCGGTGGCGGATGGTGATTTTTCCTGACCATGCCGTGATTCTGCGGCATGATCAGCGGGTTCAGAAGGATTGACCAATGCCCAAGAACATCCTGGCGATGGCCCTAGCCAAAGTGATCATCGCCGCTGCCTGGGCAGACGGCCACTTGGCCAGCGACGAGGTAAACAGCCTCAAGAGCATTCTGGCTGAGCTTGGGCAGACCGGCGGCTCTGGCGAGGCGGCGATGACCGTCAATGAATGGGCCGAACTGGAAATCTACCTGCATTCGCCGGTGGCCGCCGATGAGCGCGCCCGCCTGGTGGAGTCGTTGGCGTCAGCCCTGCACGGCCCCGGCGACCGCGCCTTGGCCCTGGCCGCCCTCGACCAGATGCTGCGTGCAGACCGAGTGATCACGGTTGAGGAGCGGGCTGTGGCCAAGGAGATCCGCACCGCCCTGGAGCGGGTTGACGTTGGTCTGCTGGCTCAGATTGGTCGGCTGTTGCGTGGGTCGCTCCATCATCACGCCGCTGGCCCTAACCGTGAGCAGTATCTTGGCGAATTTCTGAACAACCGGATCTACTACGCGGTACGCCAGCGCCTTGGCAAAGCCCCCGAAGACGATTTAGGCATCTCCGCCAATCGAGCTCACACGCTAACTCTCGCTGGTGGCCTGCTTGCCCGCATTGCCCGTGTGGACAACACCGTGACCGACGCGGAGATTGCGTGCATGGCCGATCTGCTAGAGTCGGGCTGGGGCATTCGCCACGAGCGGGCCACACTGGTGGCCGAGGTATCCCTAGCTGAGTCCGCCGCCGACCTCGATTATTTTCATCACACCAGAGAGTTTGCCGCCAGTACCGACGAAGATGAGCGCATTCGCTTTCTCGATGCCCTCTTCGCTGTGGCCGCCGCCGATGGTGAAATTTCTGGTGAGGAGAGCGACGAGATTAGCCGAATTACCGCCAGCATTAACCTGACCCACAGCCATTTTGTGGCTGCCAAACGTCGGGCCAGAGGGATGGGGTAGTGCGATTGCCAATTGCCGATTGCAGATTGCCGATTGGCCGCATCTGCCTGTTATTTCTCCTCATCACTGTTGTATTAACCCTCAACCCTACCGAACAGATCGCCCGCGCCGCGCCCACGATGCGCGAGTTTACTCTCGGCTTCTCTGGTCAGGGCCGACCCATCCAGGTGGTGCGGGTGGGTGATGGCCCGCGCAAGTTGGTGGTGGTGGGTGATACGCACGGCGGGCCAGAGGCCAATACCTACAAGCTCACCATCGAGCTGATCGGTTACTTCCGGGCGCATCCTGATGCGGTGCCGCCTAGCGTGCGGCTCTATCTTATCCCCAGCCTTAACCCCGATGGGCTGGCCCTGGGGACACGCTTTGATGGCGCGAGGGTAGATCTAAATCGTAATATGAATACGAATTTGGACACCTGCGCCGAGAATGACTGGAGTCCCAAGGTACAGGGCGCACGGGGCATTGTCTCGGAGACGGGTGGCCCCTACCCAGACTCGCAGACCGAGAGTCGGCTCATCCGGGCCTTTCTGCTGGATGCGGCAGGAGCGATCTTCATTCACTCCAACGCCGGTATGGTCTTCCCGTCCTCCTGTGAGTACGCGCCCTCGATCCTTATGGCCCAGGCATACGCCAGCGGCGCAGGCTACGCATATAGCCGCTACTGGCCAAGCTATAACATCACCGGAGGGATGAGCGACTGGGCAGGAAGCATGGGCATCGCTGCAATCACGCCCGAGCTGGAAACGGGCGATAGCAGCGAGTACGAGCGGAATCTGGCTGGTCTCCAGACGGTGCTGAGCAAGGCGGAAGATCTCCTGCCCCTGCCTGAGTCTGGAGTCGTGGACGATATTGCGGTACCGGCGGCGATTCACCGCTACTGGCGGGCCCTGGGTGGCCGCGAGCGATTCGGCCCGCCCCTGGCTCCGGCTCGCACCGATAACGGTGGGATCACGCAGATCTTCGCCAACGCCGCGCTCCAACTTCGCGACGATCTCGCCGACACGCCCTATTACGTGCAGCCCACGCCGCTGGGACGTGACGCCGCCGAGTCGCTGGCCTTTGGCGGGATCGACTCGCGTACTCCGGGCGACCCGGCCCGCGTGCCGGTCTTCTTCGCCGCGAGCGATCACGGCATCAGAGGAGCGTTTCTGGATTTTTGGCAACGTGGCGGGGGCGTGGATGTGTTCGGCCTGCCGATTTCTGAGGAGTTCACGGGGCAAGCGGGCGATGGGCAGGTGCGGGTGATGCAGTACTTCGAGCGGGCAGTGCTAGCCTATTACCATGGGGATGGCGGGGTGCGGCTGGAGCCGTTGGGGTTGCGTGCGCAAACGCTGGAGGAGTTGGCCATGCCGGTGGCACCGCAGACAGTACGTTAGGTGTTAGGTGTTAGGTGTTAGGTGTTAGGTGTTAGGTGTTAGGTGTCAGG
>JBAXMH010000264.1:0-6436 GCA_037134395.1 Chloroflexales bacterium | reverse complement strand
TCGGTGAATGATTCTGCGACCTCGGTGAATGATTCTGCGACCTCGGTGAATGATTACAGAAATAGCCCGTAAAGCCCAGGAGCTTCAGCCCTGGGATATAAGGGCTTCATCCGCTTTAGCGGCTTTAGCTGTAGCTTCGCCATAGGGCTTCCTCGTGCCGCAAACCGCTTGCAATAGAACAAATAACCTGGTATACTGCCGTCGTAGACGTAGGCGTTTGTGTCCTTGCGAAAACCAAGCTGGTCACACACGTTCTGCTGGTAGACATGTCGCGGCGGGCTACGCCGAGACACAAAACGCCTGTGGAGACCCGGTAAGCCCAACCGTTGTGGCTGGCACGAGTCGATGAAGCAGGAAGCCCAAGAGCTTTAGCCTTGGGTATATCACGTAGCCTGTTTGGGAGACACCACAGCGGGCCGGAGCAATCGCCCCGGCCCGCTGTGGTGTTCTGTGCGCTAGTACGTTAGGTCTTCGCGTTAAGCTCGGCCAGCGCCTCCGTTGGAGTCAACGCCCGTACGAGCAGCGCGGCGCGCTCACGCTGCTCGCGGTCAAGAAAGACCAACCCACAGCCATAACGCCGTGCCACCGCCACATAGACGGCATCGGCACCACGGAGGGCGCGGTCGGCTGCGAGGTACGCCCCTTCCTGCGCCAACCCTGCGTCGAGCGCAACAAACGTCACATTCGGCAGCGTGGTCATCAAATCAATGAAGATTCTCGCTCGCAGCGGATCACGAAATTCGCGGCTGAGTGCGCCTGCTACTTCGGCCAAGACAAGCAGCGGCATTGTGATATGCGTACTGGTGATGGCCAATCGCTCAAGTAGCGCCCGACATGTACGATGATCAGGATCACGAGGGTCTGCATCGCGCACGAAGATATTGGCATCAAGCGTGTACATCGTCTGGCCTCTGGTGTCCCTGAAGGATTGCCTCACGCTCACGATGATCAGCGTCGAGCCGAGCTGCCGGATTGGCCTCCGGGTAGGTGGCGCGAAGTTCATCACTGAATACGAACAAGCGCGTCCATGCCACAGGCACAGACGAGACGCTCGTTGCGGGAGGCGTGATCGGCTGCGCCGCCAATTTTTCTGCCAGCGCCCCAATCAGTCGGGCCTGCTCGGGGGCCGTTAGTTGCTGGGCCAGCGTAAGCGTTTGCTCGAAGAGTGTGGTGGTCATTCCCCATCCTTTCTCGCGAAGAATCGTTCGATTGGCCGTGTTAACGTGGTATCGCAATTCTATAGCGGTCGTGAAAATACCGCAGGAGTTGTAATTTCGTTTAGGAATCGCTCAGGCCCAAAGATCGCATCTAATATGATCTTCAAATAATGGCTTGCTGTAGGGTCGCAGTGCAGATACAGGCTCCCTGTCGGCTTCAATACGCGGTGCAACTCAACCAGCCGTGCGGCCATCATCACCAGATACGCGCCCATCTGGCCGCGTCCGGTGAGGGTGAGCATCGTCCCCATAATCTCGCCCAGGTCGCTCCCTGTCACCAGTTCGTGATAGGTGGCCTCGGCTACTTGGTTCCAGTGCCAGGTATCCTCAAACGCCGTAATCTGCGATTCGCTGTCCGCGCCCTTCTCATCCTTAAACAGTACGTTGTAATTTCGATTCGAGTTGAACGGCGGGTCAAGGTAGATCAGATCGACCGACTCATTGAGGAGATAGTCGCGCAGGACGGGGAGATTATCGCCATAGAACAGGGTGTTTGTGGTGATGACCTTCGGCGGCATAGTGGCTCCTGGCATGCACGGTAAGACGTTACCGTATCATACCATTCTCTACCGGATAGGGAGCGCACGAGGTACGACTATCGCTAGGGCTGATGCAAAGTCAGCCCGCCCCCTCTCCCCCTGCCCCCTCTCCCACGCGGGGAGAGGGGGTATTCCGCACCAGAAAGCTGTCCGGCTCCCCTCCTCCCGCGTGGGGGAGGGGCTGGGGGTGGGGGGGCGAGCAGCAATTTGACGACTATCGCCACGGCAACCACCGACAGGGCGAGCGCGAAGAGCGAGACTCCCGACACGGGTTTGCCAAAAATGCTCGAAAAGAAGCAATCCACAGAGCAATGGTAGAATAGCGTCTATGGCTTGTTCTGAGAGCGAACGATTGACCCCCACATTGAGGCCATAAATGCAGATCTGCAAGGATGGGTGCGGTACCCATAATCCCGACACCGCACGTGTGTGTCTCCACTGCCAACGCAGCCTCCGTTCAGCGTTGCGCCTGTATAATCCCGGCGACTGCGTACGCACGTATCGCGTTGGGAAGATCATCGGCTGGGGCGGATTCGGGGCCGTCTACAAGGCCGAAGATACCCGCCAGCCCGGTAGCCGCTTTGCCCTGAAGGAGAGCCTCGACCCCGGTAGCATGATTAGTTTCCAGGACGAGTTTGCGGTCCTCCATCAGCACCCGCACGCCCATTTGCCCCGCTACGAGGAGATGTTTATCGAGCAGGGCAGCGGCTACTTAGTCATGGAGTTCATTCCTGGTCAGAGTCTGGAGGAGGTGAGTGCGGCGGCGGGTGGCCCGCTTGAAGAGACTCAGGTATTGGGCTTCGCGCTGCAACTCTGTGAGGTGTTGGACTATTTACACCGCCAGAACCCGCCCATTCTGCACCGCGACCTGAAGCCCGCCAATGTGCGCCTGACGCCGAGCGGCCTGATCAAGTTGGTGGACTTCGGGCTGTTTAAGCAGGGTACGGACAAGGTGATTTCGTCGCGCCTGGGACTCAGCCCCGCCTATGCGCCGCTGGAGCAGCACCCGCTGAATCCCGACCACACCGATCAGCGTAGCGACATCTACAGTTTTGGCGCAACGCTCTACCATTTGCTAACGGGCGAGTTGCCCGAAACCTCCTTTGAGCGCATCAAAGCGGCGTCCGACCCGCTGGTGCCGCCGGAGCGCCTGAACCCGCGCCTCTCGCATCACGTCGCTATGGCCCTTCACACGGCGCTGAGCCTCGCAATGCAGGATCGCTATCAGGATATTGCAACGTTTCGTCGGGCACTGTTGGGACACGCGCCGGTCGTGCTGTCGCCGCCGCCCCACGCATCTGCCGTACACGCACCTCACGCGCCGGTCGTGGTGCCGCCCGCTGTGCGCGCACCCCACGCGCCGGTGGTATCGCCCGCTATACGCGCACCCCAAGCACCGATGGTATCGGCCACCGTGCGGCTGCCCCAGCCGCCGATGGTATCGGCCACTGTGCGGCTGCCCCACGCGCCACCGAAGCAACCCGCCTGGATACCCGAGTTGCTCAAAGTGCCCAGCGGCCCTTTCCTGATGGGCAGCAGCGCCGCCGATAAACATGCCGACGACGACGAGAAACCCCAGCACACCCTAACCCTGCCCGATTTCTGGATCGGCAAGACCCCGGTGACCAACGCCCAGTTTCGGCCCTTCGTCGAGGGTGATGGTTACCGCAACCCGACCTACTGGACAACGGCGGGCTGGCAGTGGCGTGAGTCCGAGAAGTTGGTTAAACCTCGCCACTGGGATGACGCCCGGTGGAACGGGGCCGACTACCCGGTGGTTCGCGTAAGCTGGTTTGAAGCGGTCTCCTACTGTCGCTGGCTGAGTGTGCAGACCGGCCACGAGTTCCGCCTGCCTAGCGAGGCCGAGTGGGAGAAGGCGGCTCGTGGGACAGACGGACGAATCTGGCCCTGGGGTAACACCTGGGAGATGAACCGGGCGAACAGCAGTGAGGCTGGGGTTGGAAAAACCACGCCCGTGGGCCAGTATCCGAACGGAGCCAGCCCCTACGGCGCACTGGATATGGCCGGGAATGTGTGGGAGTGGGTGGCGACAAAGTGCGGCAAACGCTACCCCTTTGCGCTGGAAGATGAATGGTCGAAAGCCTATCTTGAGCAGGATGTCGCACGAGTCTGGCGCGGTGGATCCTGGTACCATCGGCAGAAATACGTACGTGGGGCGTACCGCTACCACGATAATGCGCGCAACCGCTACAATGATCGGGGGCTGCGGGTCGCCAGCCGTTCGCCCATGCCTGGTTCTGTGTCTTGAATCCTGGGTTCTCGGTAATGTGATGATTGTGGAGATTCTATGCTCAGCAAACACGACCTGCTGCTCGCTACCATTGCCCGCACGCCCACGTCGCGTATCCCGGTTGCCCTCTGGCGGCATTGGCCGGTCGAGGATCATTCCGCTGAAGATCTGGCCCGCGCCACCCTCGACTTCCAGCGCCGTTTTGACTTCGACTTCATCAAGCTCACACCCTCGCAGGTCTTTGTCGCCGAGGATGCTGGCCTAACCGGGGTGTACGAAGGCAACCCCGAAGGCGATCTGGTGAAGGGGCCACGCCCGATTAGCTCCCTGGAACAGTGGGAGGCGATGTCTCCGCTCTCAATCCACGCCGGTGCCCTGGCGCGCCAGTTGCGCTGTGTCAATCTGGTTGTCGCTGGCGCTGCCGATACTCCGGTACTCCAGACAATCTTTAACCCGCTGACGGTGGCTGCGTGTCTGGCCGGCGACCAGGCCACAATCTGGCGGAGACGTTACCCGGACGCTTTCCAGCGCGGATTCGACACGATCATCGAGACCTGGCGCGGTTTTGTGGCGGCGGTGATTGCCGCTGGCGCCGCCGGGATCTTCTTCTCCACCGCTGATGCCAGCTACCGCAGTATGTCTGAGGAGGAGTATCTGCGCTGGGGTCGCCCGTCCGACCTAGCCCTGCTCGATGCGGCTGGCTCCGGCTGGTTCAACATGCTGCACGTTCATGGCGACGACCTGATGTTCAAGCTGGTTGCCGACTACCCCGTTCAGGTGGTGAACTGGGACGACCAGCGGGCCGGGCCGTCGCTACGCGAGGGCCAATCTCTGGTGCGTGGGGCGGTGGCGGGCGGGATCGCACAGTGGGGCGCGCTGCTGAGCGGTTCAGCCGATGATGTGCGTGCTCAGGTGGCCGATGGTATCGCCCAGACCGGCGGCATCGGTTACATTGTCGCCGCCGGTTGCGTGACGCCCATCCCCGCGCCCGAGCGCAATATTCGCGCCGTGATCAGTGCGGCACGCGGCGACATGGTGTAGGGAGGGGCGCAGCAGAGGGGAGGCAGCAAACTGCCCCCCTTCTGCTGCGCCCCTACGTCGTGTTAGACATGGTTCGCAGATACTTTACAGTTCAGGCTAGAATGTGGCATCCTGATGCGCTCGACCTGAAACCTGAGACCTCGCACCTGAAACCTTGTCTTACGCCAATACCTGATCAATCGCTGTGATCACCTCGGCGCTCAGGTCAATCTCGGCTGCGCCGACGTTCTCGTCAATCTGGGCGGGCCGAGTCGCTCCTACGATGACGCTGCTCACCGCCGGGGTTCGCAGCGCCCAGGCCAGAGCTAACTGCGACCGGCTGATGCGCAGATCGTCGGCAATCGTCTTGAGCGCCCGCACCTTCGCCGCGTTCGTCGCGTTCAAAAACTGATCTCGCGCCCACGTCTCGCGGTTAAAGCGTGAGTCATCCGGCACACCGCCGTCGTACTTGCCGCTGAGCATACCCTGAGCCAGAGGCGACCAGACCACCAGGCCAATCCCGCGTGGCTGCGCCGCCGGGATGATTTCCTCCTCAACCAGATCGCGGCGCAGCATCGAGTACTGCGGCTGCTCGGTCTTTGGCTTGTGCAGCCCGTATCGCTCGCAGACATCGAAGACTTCCACGAGCTGTGCCCCGCGCCACTCCGAGGTTCCCCAGTAGAGGATCTTCCCCTGGCGGATCAGATCGTCCATCGCCCGCGCCGTCTCCTCTACGGGCGTCTCCGGGTCGTGCCGGTGGCAGAAGTAGATGTCCAGGTAATCGGTACCCAAACGGGTTAAGCTCTTGTCAATACTCTCGAAAATATGCTTGCGCGACAGGCCACGGTCGTTTACATCGTCGCTCATTGGCCAGAACACCTTGCTCGATATGACCAGGGTGTGTCGCGGAAACTCGCGTAGCACTGCACCCATCTGCTTCTCGGCATCGCCTCGCTCGTAGATGTCGGCTAGGTCGAAGAAGTTCACACCCTGCTCATAGGCCCGTGTCACTACCGCCCGCGCCGCGTCGGTCGAGGTTTTGCTCTCGCCAAAATTAATCCATCCGCCAAGCGCCACGGCGCTCACCTTCACGCCCGCGTCCCCAAGTCTTCGATAACGCATATCAAATCACTCCTTAATCTCAGTAGGTCATAAGTAACGCTGTCTCCCTGAGCGAAGCGAAGGATCCCGGTCGGGATTCTTCGCTTCGACAAGGTTCGTGGGTACATGACAGTTTGTTGCCGAACAACCCCCACCCCCAGCCCCTCCCCCACACGGGGGGAGGGGAGCCGATCTTGCGCATCCTGATGCGACATCTCCCCCTCTCCCCTGGTGGGAGAGGGGGCAGGGGGGTGAGGGGGGGCAGCACAAACTGTTACGTAAAATTGGCTCCGCTGAACCATGTCTTC
>JBAXMH010000263.1:0-6475 GCA_037134395.1 Chloroflexales bacterium | reverse complement strand
GACTACCTACAAGCTAACAATAATCCGCTAGCGATCACCATGTGCGTGCGGATTGATGGTCAGCCGGTTGCACTGACGAAGGACGCCCTTACCGCCGCCATCCCGCAGGCCAGCAGCAAGATCCTGCTGATGGTACACGGGCTATGCCTAACCGACCAGCACTGGGAACACGAGGGCCATGATCGTGGCGCGCTTCTCGCGGCTGAGCGCGGGTACACACCCGTCTACCTTCACTACAACACCGGGCTGCACATCTCAACCAACGGCAGGGCGCTGGCCGACATCCTGGCGACCTTGACGGACGCTTGGCCGGTGCCAGTGGTAGATCTGGCAATTATCGCCCACAGCATGGGCGGGCTCGTGTCGCGCAGCGCGTGCCACTACGGCACCCTCGCCAACTACGACTGGGTACAGCACCTACGTGCGTTGATCTTCCTCGGCACCCCCCACCATGGCTCCAAGCTAGAGCGCGCCGGCAATTGGCTGGACACCCTGCTGATGAACAGCCCCTACACTGCCGCGTTTGCGCGCCTGGGTCAGATCCGTAGCGCTGGTATCACCGATCTCCGCTATGGCAACCTGATTGACGAAGACTGGATGGATCGTGACCGCTTCACCCACGTTGAAGACTCACGCCAGCCAGTGCCGCTCCCGGCGGGTGTAGCCTGCTACGCAATCGCTGCCACAACAGGCAGTATCGAGGGCGACCTCCAGGATCAACTCCCCGGCGACTGGCTCGTGCCTGTGGAGAGCGCCCTCGGCGCACACCCGAACCCCGACCAGGATCTGCCGCTCCACGAACAGTGGGTCGGGTACAGCATGCACCACCTGGAACTGCTGCACCGGGCAGAGGTGTACGCTCAGATCTCGCAGTGGCTCGCACAGCTTCCTGACAAATCGTACTGATTCGGGGGCAGGGGACAGGGGGCAGGGGGCAGACTCTCCCGCCTCCCGCCTCCTGCCTCCCGCCTCCCGCCTCCCAAACAAGATTAAGGAACTTCCGAATGGACACCACCACCCGCTGGGCCGACCAGCTTCAGGAAGCGGAAGAAAAAATCGCCGAGGCATACGTGATCCTCGAATCGCTCCGGCAGGAACTCAAAGATGCCGGGCGGAAGAAGGACTCGTATGCAATCGGCGAAGCTGTCGAGCGACTGGCCCGGTACGGTCGTCTCTTTCAGGACGTCCGGCAAAGCTGGCTGGAGCCGGAGGACTGATCGGCGGGCGGCTCAGCCTCGGCGAGAGGCGAACCCGCGCCGCTGCGGCTTCGGCGGAGGGGCCGGTTTCATCGCGATGTCGCCGCCCTCGGGAGGAAACGTCATCCCGAAGCTCCGTCGCAAAATCTCGCGCAGAGTCGACTCCTGGTTCCGGTCAGTGATCAGCGTAACAGCGAGGCACTGGGCCTTATCAACGGGATCGTGCTCAATCTCAGCACGAAGCCAGTGCGGCCAGCGGCGGAGCGTTGAGAGGATCGTATTCTCCTGCTCGCCACGCAGGATCAACCGCACCTCGCCTGGCGTATTCATATCGAGGGTCGTCATTGGTTCGCCTTTCGATGGTACGAGGAGAGATGAGCGACCGTGCCGGCGTCCCCGCCACAAACAAGCAAAGGCGAGGGGTAATCCCCTCGCCTCCGCATCCCGCTGCGCGCAGGCGCCGCGATTACCCTAGTAGCGGTCGCGCCGACCACCACGATCGCCGCCGCCGCTGGAGCTACGCCGGGGGCTGGAGCCCTTCTCCTCAGCCTGGTTGACCCGCAGGTTGCGGCCATCAACCTCGTAGCCGTCGGTAGCCTGGATCAGGGCAGTCACATCAGCCGTCTCCATCTCAACAAAGCCGAAGCCACGCGAGCGTCCAGTGTCCCGGTCGCTAATCACGCGGGCGCTCTGCACATCGCCGTGGCCGGAGAAGATCTGAGTCAATTCAGCATCACCAACGCTCCACGGAAGATTCCCAACAAATAACTTGACCTGCATCTCACCACTCCTCGTGCGCCGTAGCGCAGGATAGGGAAGGCAGCAACGCTGCCTCCATTAGTTCACAACATCGTTCATCTCGAACAGCCGGTGGCCGGGTAGTAGCCCGACACGCTCGCTCCGGCGGACACAACAACAACATGCTTCGAGCGACGAAGTGCGACCGTGGGACCAGGGGTAAGAGGGGTTGGGATCTCACAGTAGATGATGTTGGCTAACCTACTCATTATATCACGTTATCAGTATTAGGCAATAGTTAAAAGAACGAGCAACACAGAACAGGGCGTGGCCACCCTGGCACTGTCACTGAGAACGCCCGCCCACCAAACGGAGAAAGCTCGTCAGCACCACGCGGGCGCGTCCATCGGCACAGTTCAGCACGCTGAACTGCCCAACGACCTGGATCGTCTCTACCAGCACCTGATCAATAACCAGTGTGCCTTGCGCATTTTTGTGAACCTGCGCAGCTCCCGAGAGCTTTGCGCCCCAGTCGGCTGCCTCATACACGGATAACGTGCTGTCCTGCATTATAATCCTCACTACGTGCGATAATGTATACACAGTGCATGGCCGATACGCGGGCCAAGCGCGGGGGTTCGGGGGGCATCACATCGGGCGGGGCGGGGGAATTATCTGGCGTTGGCTCAGTATAGCACGGATAGCGCTATTTTGTCCCTATCCGAGTGGCATGATGTATGCTATGCTAGGTAGAGACCAAAGTACGGTTGCACTGGCTGTTCCACCCTCCTGATCCTCCCCGGATGCGTCGCTCGTCATTCTTATACCGAGACAGACCAATGTAGAGGTATCGTATGGAAGCACAGAAGATCATTGCAGACAGGACTACGCCTAACCGCCCCTACCTGGCTGTTACGCTTTTGCCCGATGGTCGCTACTGCGTCGCTTATACCGTTGGCGGAGTCAGCCGACGAAGCTACACACCGTCGCTTGAGCAGGTGATCCGCCAGGCGCAGCGCGCCGGTGGCTTGCCGGTGCAAACAGATGACAGCGCACTGCGTCAGCGATGTATTGACGCTGAATTGCCGCTGATCTAAGGTCTTTGAGGAGCGCCTCGATGTTGTTTCTAGTCTGGTATGACGAAGACTCGCGGCGATCCGTTGTCGAGAAGATCCAGAACGCCCTCGCCGCCTACAGCAAACGCTTCAGTGTGGCCGGGAATCTTGTCCTGATTAATGTGGCAGATTCCGCTGAGCTACAGGGCGTCGAAGTAGAGGTGCGCAGTGAGCGCACCGTGCAGCCGCATCACTTCTGGGTGGGCCGCAGCGATGACCATGACGCCATAGGCGTCGCTGAGGAAAGGGAGCCCGCCCATGGCTGAGCAGACAAAGCGCGCTGTTGTGCGCAAAGGTCGTATCTATCAAATCCGTGTCGCTGATGTAGAGTACCGCCTGTTCATTTGGGAGATGGGCAGCGGGTTTTGCGGGCGAGTAGAGGATCACCCGCAGGTGGAGCCGTGTCGTGGGCGCACGGTGATCAATGTGCGCGACCAACTCTGCGCCGCGATGACGGCGAAACCGGCGGGGTAGCACCCGCGCTGATCTCGTCACAATCCGACCATATCCACGTAAAGGGGAAGGGTTCAGGGGGGGTGTTGCCCAACCTAAACCTCTTCCCTTTTCTTAATGCTACAATACTGTCTGTGGAAGCAAAAGGGTTAGAGGGGGGGCGTATGTTTCGGAGGGACATCGGTGAAGGTGCCGATCTACGGCTGCTGGAGACACACCACGCAGAGGCGTTCTTGGAGTTTGTCGCGGCGAATCGTGCGTACCTTGGTCCCTGGCTAGAGTGGGCGCACACGATCACGACACTGGAGGACGCGCAGGCGTTCATCGAGCGCGGCACCGCCCGCTACGCCCAGGATGGGCTGCCATGGGTGGGTATCTGGCAGGACGACCAGATGGTCGGCGGCATGCTCTTCTTCCCGCTGGATCGCCCCCCACGCGCCACCGAGATCGGCTACTGGCTCAGCGAGAGCGCCTCTGGACACGGGCTGATGAGCCGTGCGGTGCGGACAATGCTCAGCCTGGCGTTTGATGATCTCAACCTTAACCGGGTGGCGCTCCAGACGGAAGTGGACAATGCACGGGCGTGCGCGCTGGCCGAGCGGTTGGGCTTCGCCTTCGAGGGCGTGCGCCGCCAAAGCTGGGTGAACCAGGGTCGCCTCGTTGATATGGCCGGCTACGCAATATTGGCCGACGACTGGCGACGCCGGGAGGCGTATCGGCAAGGCCGGTGATGGAGTTCTAAGAGCCCTAGAATCTCTGTGGCTGACAGTGCCAGCGAAGCTGGCACTGTCAGC
The DNA here is from genome assembly GCA_037134395.1 of Chloroflexales bacterium. GTDB lineage: Bacteria > Chloroflexota > Chloroflexia > Chloroflexales > Chloroflexaceae > Oscillochloris. The sequence continues at coordinate 2,179 of JBAXMH010000263.1, read as the reverse complement.
CACAGAGATTCTAGGGCTGTTCTTTCGTCAGCGATGCTCAGCAGTGAGGAGCAGGGCGTCTGGCCCGACGAAGGCCGGGTTGGCGGGGGTAGCCCCGGTGAGGGGCAGCCGCACGAAGTTCTGTGGGTTGTAGAGACCGATGACGAGTTGGTAGGTGTCGGCGGGCAGGTTGTCTGGCAGGGGCAGAGCGATATGGGTACGGTAGCGCCGCCCGGCGTCCCAGCCGGTGGTGATCGCGGGCAGATCAACCTGGGCGCGGCGCTGGCCCTGGGGGTCGAGCAGGTAGACGAAAAGGGAGACATCCGGCGGCAGTTCTGCCGTTTGCCAGTGCAGGGTCAGATCGAGGGTTCCTGCGCCCTGGGTGAGATCGTAGCCCTGAAGCAAGATGGACGTCCCAAAGGTGGCCGGGAGGGGATGCGCCGGGGCCGGTGCCAGCTCGTATATCTGTGCGTATACGACGCTTTGGATTGTTAGGGTATAAACCGCCCGCTGCGTGGCGACGATCTGATCGAGAGGCGGGCCGAGTCCGGACTGGATGCTGCGCAGGTAGACGACGGCGAAGCCAGTTGTGGGCGGTACCGTGCCGCTGGGCAGTTCGACGCCGATGCCGGGACGCAGGTAGGGGCGCAGGGTGGCCACGGTGCTGCTGATCGTGCCCTGCTCGGCGATGGTGGGCTGGCGGGCGAGCCAGTCGGCTACCTGGGGCATACCCTCGCCCCATCCCATATGGAAGGTGCGTGCGCCCGCTGTGGCCCCGCCGAGAAGTTGGTTGTAGGCGATGATGCCGTAGGGGTGCCACCAGACCGCGTTGGCGGCGGCGGCGAGAGTTACCCAGGCCAACAATCCGGCGCGCTGGGGTGGTCGCCAGCCCGCGACCAAAGCCCAGATCCCGGCTGCTGCCAGGATATCTACGGCGGGAAAGGCTGGCTCCAGGTAGCGATCAAACTTTTTAGGGAAGAGGCTCAGTTCCAGGACGATCAGCAGGATAAACCAGGCCAATGCGGCCAAAGATGCACAGTCGTCAGATTGCCGCCCGCCCCCCCACCCCCAACCCCTCCCCCACGCGGGGGGAGGGGAGTTGGACAGCTTTCTGATGCAGAATACCCCCTCTCCCCTCGTGGGAGAGGGGGCAGGGGGAGAGGGGGCGGGCTGACTTTGCAACAGCCCTGGCCAACGCAGGCCGAGCAACCCCAAGCCAACCAAGGTTAGGGGCGTGAGGCGCATGGCTAGGGCGGTGGCGTAATAGGTTGGCCCCGGCACGTCCACCGGCTGGCCCAGGTAAAAGTTCCCGGACTGATGTGGCTCGCCGCCCTCGTCGGTGACGCTTGCGGTGAGCTTGCTGATGGCCAGCGAGGGCGCGGCCCAGAGGGCGGGCCAGATCAGGAGGGCGGCAAGAATCGCGGATGCGCCCCAAATGGCCAGTTCGCGCAGGGAGTGGTGCCAAGGACGGCGGTTGCGCCAGGTGGCCCAGGCGGCAATGCCGACCACGGCGGGGGCAATCGCCACCCCCGGCGATTTGCTCAGCACGGCCAGGGCAGCGAGGATGCCGGAGGAGATGAGGAGGGGATGGGGGATAGGGGATGGGGAATAGTCCCCATCCCCTATCCCCCATCCCCCGCGCAGCCAAAACACACAGGCGGAGAGTAGGCTCAGGGTGGCAAAACTGCCCATCAGGGCGTCCACATGGAGGACGCGGCTAAACCCGATTACGAAGGGGTCGAGCGCCCAGAGCAGGGCGGCGAGCAATGCGAGTTGCGGGACGAGCAGCCGACGCAGCAGCCAGAACCCGGCCACTACGGCGGCGGCGTTGACCAGGGCGAGAGGCACCTGCATAAGGCCGAGGCGGGTCGCAAAGTCGGCGGGATCGAGCAGGCCACGGGCGGCTAATGCGCCGTGGAGCAGCAGCCCGGCTGCGCCAAGCCACATCGTGGTGACGCCGGGGTGGGCAGACTGGGCAGTGGCTGCGAGGTTGCCGCTACTGATCGCGGTAAGGAAATTCTGCGAACGTGGCATCCAGCCGCCGACCTCATCAATGGTGACAAACTGGCCAAGGCCGATGATGCGGGGAAGGATAGCGGCAAGGGCAACAAGCAGGTAGGTTGGGGCAGCAGACCGTGAGGGCATAGGTTTTAGGTTTTAGGTTTTAGGTTTTAGGTTTTAGGTTTTAGGTTTTAGGTTT
>JBAXMH010000262.1:0-6492 GCA_037134395.1 Chloroflexales bacterium | reverse complement strand
AGGTTTCAGGTTTCAGGTTTCAGGTTTCAGGTTTCAGGTTTCAGGTTTCAGGTTATCATGGCAGCGCCTCAAGAAAGACGATGCCCTCGGCTGATCGCTCGGCGCTCCAGCCCTCTCCCGTAGTCCCCCTGATCCGCCACCACGTCAGCCCATTGGCCTGTTTTGGTCCTTCGGTGATCGTCACCTCGCTGCCCTGCGCGAAGCTCGTCACCGTCCGGTTTGGTGTATCCACACCCGGTTTGGCGCGCGCCCGGAGCGGCGCATCACCGACATTCACCACGCGGACACGTCCGCCGATGCGTAGGACAGGCGCAACGGTGGGGATGATGGTGGGAACGGGTGTCGGGCTGGGCTGTACGGTGGGGGAAGCGGTGACGACGACACGCGTGGGAACGAGCGTTGGGGTGGGCAGACTAGGCTGCTGGATAAAGGAACCCAGCAGCCAGAAGGCGGCAAAGCCAACCAGCAGGGCTAGTCCTGCGAGTATGAGCAGTGGCGGCAGCCAGACCGGGATGAGCGCACTCAGCCCGCCCCGCTGCTGTCGGCGGGCGTCATTATACCCCCTACGGTAGAAATAGTAGTGCTGGTAGTAGAAGGAGTTGAGGTCGTCTTGCGCGGCATCCTGGGAGCCGCGCTCGTACATCTCGCTATTGCTGGCCATGCCTTGGGGCTTAGGGGCACCTGGTCCCCGCTATTGTGGTGCTACTTCGTGATGACCAGATCCGCACGACCGATCTCACGCAGCATGACCGGGTAGATTGCGTAGACGGGTTCGACCGCCGGCAGGAGTTTCAGAATCTTCGGGATGGGCCCTTTGGCGATGATCTGGCGTCGTGTCAGCGCCATCATAAGGTTGACCTTGCCGTGCCAAAACTGGTGCGCTATGTCCGCCTTCATGCTCATCTGGACATCGGGCTTTAGCCCGGTATCATCGCCCCAGAGAACATCGTAGAAGGCACCGGGCTGGGTTGGAGGTGCAGCGGCGTTGATCGTCGCAACCCCCGCCGGCTCAGTGTAGCGAAACTGGATGACGATCTTCCCGTCGCGGATGCGTGGCGCGACAGCGGGGTTAATCTTGACACGATCATAGAGCATGCCGAGGATGTGGTGTAACTCGGCCTCGTCCTTGAAGTAGGCCATCGTGGTCTCCGTTTTGTTACGTGTGTGAGTGTGTCAATTATACGGTCAATGGGTGTACTGAGTCAACCTACATAACGCACTGCGTCAAATCATACTCCAAAGCGACCTTCGCGGTCGCGCAGGCCCGCGAGCCACGCCTCACCAGACATGGGCCGCCGCCCGGCGGGCTGGATCTCGCGTAGCTCAAGGAGACCAGCGCCCGTGGCCACGAGCGGGCCGCGCCCCGCACCTTGGCCAATGATTGTCCCTGGTGCCGAACCTCCTGATCCGTCGCTCGTCAGCGTGGCTGCAATCAAACGTAGCCCCTGACCTCGCCAACATGTCTGCGCACCGGGCCACGGGTCGTAGGCGCGTATCATCCGCTCGATCTGCATCGCTGGGAGCGTCCAGTCAACGGTGCCATCTCCTTTCTTCAACATGGGGGTAACGGTAGCGAGATGATGGTTCTGTGGCTGTGGTTCCCGCGATCCGGCGGCATAGGCAGCCAGCGACTCGACCAGCAGGCGCGATCCGAGGGCAAATAGCGCATCGGTGAGCGGGCCAGCCTGCGCCGTCGGTGGCAGATCTACCTTCTCTTGGGCGAGAATCGGCCCGCTATCCATGCCCGCATCCAGGCGCATAATCGTCACGCCTGTCTGGCAATCTCCGGCCAGAATCGCACCGGCCACCGGGGACGGGCCACGGTGCAGGGGCAGGAGCGAAGGATGGATGTTCAGATAACCGAGGGGCGGGATGTTCAACACGTTGCGGCGCAGAATCTCGCCATAGGCGGCCACCACGCCCACGTCGGGGCGCAGGGCGATGAGATGCTCCACCACCGCCGGATCGCGCAGGGTCTCGGGTTGAAGTACGGGGATGCCCAGCTCCAGCGCCGCCAGCTTCACCGGCGGCGGCGTCAGTTGGCGCTGACGGCCCGCCGGTCGGTCGGGCTGAGTCACAACCGCTACCAGCTCGTGTCCGGCATCTGCCAGCGCCTTGAGCGGGAGTGTGGCAAAGGCCGGGCTGCCCATAAAAACTATTCGCATAGAAAAATTCCTGATATGAACATAGCCGACAGCCGATACCCGACAGCCGATGGCCGAGCATCAGCGGCTATTTTCATTGGGGGTTGTCCGCGAATCGCATAAAAAATGAATTCCTTATCGGGTCGGTGTGCGCAGTAGCCGCATACCGTGAAGCGTGACCAGCAGCGCCACACCGACATCGGCGACGACGGCCATCCACATGGTGCCTGTGCCGAGCAGCACGAGGATGAGAAAGGCCAATTTGACTCCAATGCTCAGGGCGACATTCGTATAGATCGTCCTCATCATAGCGCGGCTGAGGCGCAGCAGGAAGGGCAATCGTCCCAGATCGTCGCTCATCAGGGTTACGTCGGCGGTCTCCATCGCCTGGGCGGTTCCTCCGTGGCCCCCGCCAATTGCGATGCCCACTGCGGCGGCGGCCAGGGCGGGCGTATCGTTAATCCCATCGCCCACCATCGCAATGGGGCCGTACTGGCGCTGGAGATCTTCAACCAGGGCCAGTTTGTGCGCGGGAAGCAGACCGGCGCGCACATCGGTGACGCCGATCTGGTCGCCCACACGGCGTGCGGTGGCCTCATCGTCGCCACTAAGCATAATCACAGCGCGCAGGCCGAGATCACGCAGAGACGCCACTGCAGCGCGGCTGCTGGGACGAACGGTATCGGCCAAGCTAATCATCCCCAGGTAGCAGGCGTCGGCGCTGACCAGCACCGCCGTATGGCCGAGGGCGGCTTCCTGGCGGGCAGCAGCGCAATGGGCAGCCGGATGGATAATCGTACCCTCGAAGGATGCGTGGCTGCCGATCAGCACGCTGCGCCCGCCAACATCTCCGCGCACGCCCTGGCCGGTGAGGGCCATCACACCCACGGCGGGCGGGTAGCGCGTAGCCAGACCGTACTCCTCCGAGGCGCGCACGATAGCGCGGGCCAGAGGGTGTTCGCTGCGCCGCTCGACAGCATTGGCCAGGGCCAGCACATCGGCGCAGGGCGTACACATGCCGCCCGCCGGGTCACGACATTCAGCGGCGCGCACCGCCACCACCTGCGGTGTCCCGGCGGTGAGGGTGCCGGTCTTGTCGAAGGCCACGGCGCGCACGCGGCTGAGCATCTCAAGGGCAGCCCCGCCCTTGATCAGCAAACCGTTGCGGGCGGCGTTGCTCAGGGCGCTGATCACGCTCACCGGAGTGCTGATCACCAGGGCGCAGGGACAGGCCACCACGAGCAGGGCCAATCCCCGATAGAGCCAGCCAAAACTGCCGTCGGGCGGATTGAGGAAGGGCTGGTTGAAGAAGAGCGGCGGGATTGCGGCGGTTAGGACGGCCAGCAGCATGACCGCCGGGGTGTACCAGCGAGCGAAGGAATCGACGAAGCGCTGGGTGGGTGCTTTGCGTTCCTGGGCATCCTCGACCAGCGCCAGCATGCGGCTGATGGTATTATCGGCGGCCAGACTGCGCACCGTCACCTCTAGGCTGCCCTCGCCGTTGATGCTGCCCGCAAACAGATCGTCGCCAGGAGCCTTGTCAATCAGCCGGGACTCGCCGGTGATCGCGGCCTGACTTATGGCCGACGTCCCGGCCCGCACGACGCCATCCATCGGTACACGCTCGCCGGGGCGCACGATGATCACATCACCTACACGCAACTCGGCCACGGACACGCGATCCTCGTGTTCGTGGCCATCGTGGCTGGTGAGGCGGAGGGCCGTGCTGGGGGCCACCGCCATCAGACTGCGGATGCTCTGGCGGGCACGTCCGGTGGTGTACCCCTCCAGCGCCTCACCGAGCGCGAAGAGAACCATCACCATGCCCGCCTCCGTAATCGCCCCGATCAGCACGGCCCCCAGAGCAGCCACAGTCATGAGCAGATTAATGCTGATCTGCCCTCCGGCGCGCAATCCGCGCCAGGCGCTACGGGCCACCGGCCAACCTGCCAGGGCCATCGCCCCAAGGGATGCGCCATCAATCAGCGGGTGACGGATCTGGCCGACCTCGCTGAGCAACAGGCCCGGTACGATCAGCAGCCCGCCCAGCAGAGCCAGTCGCGTCTCGGTGCGAGCCCACAGGAAGGCCCAGAATCCTGCTGGTGCCTCTACGCTCGCCTCTGGTTCGATCACGCGGTAGCCCAGCTCGACCACGCGAGCCACGATGAGATCGCGGGTTGCGCTGCCCTCCACCGTCATTCGCTCGGTGGTAAAGTTTAGCTCACACGAACTCACGCCGGGTAGTTGGGCCACGCCGAGTTCCACCGTCTTCGCGCAGCCAGCACAATCTAGTCCGCCGATCTGGTAGGTTGATCTACTGCTCTCTGGCATGAGGGTTTCCCTTTATCGCTCGTCCCGTTTGGTGTCAGGGCTACGTCAAAGTCAGTGTGCCCCCTCACCCCCCCAGCCCCCTCTCCCAGAACGGGAGAGGGGGGGGGCGAACGCGCTCTGGTGCGAAATCTCCCCTCTCCCCCGGTGGGAGAGGGGCAGGGGGTGAGGGAGTCTTATTCGTAAAGTATTGGGACTAGGCCAGAATGCGGTAGAATGCGGCTGTCCCTTCGTACGAAGAGAGAGATCGGCAGCCGTGCGACAACGGGGTGGGAGAGACCATCCATGATAACACGGAGATTGATATGACACGACGCACTGATCCGCGTGTCCGCACAAGCTGGCGCAGCTTGTTCAGCACCTATAGCGCCTTTTCTATCCTCAGCCTGTGCAGCGCGGGGTCGATCCTGAGCATTGGCAGTGCGGGGTCGATCCTGAGCATTGGCAGTGCGGGGTCGATCCTGAGTATTGGCGGCGCGGGATCGATCCTGAGTATCGGGAGCGCGGGATCCATCCTGAGCATTGGCAGTGCGGGGTCGATCCTGAGCATTGGGAGTGACCGATCACACCGTAAAATGGCAGTAGAGCATAAGTAACGCTGTCATCCCAGCCGCCCGGCCCGTAAACGGGCGGGCTAGATTCTGCGAAGGCCGCTGAAGCGGCCTGCATGAGGCCGCTTCAGCGGCCTTCGTCACCCGTAGCCCGCCCGTTTACGGGCCGGGCGCGTGATGTGACAGGGCGACTTCTGTGGTCGTGTGTAAAATCAAATGAGTCTTCGTATTGACATAATCAATCATACCGTACCCACATGGCCGACTGATCTGGCAGCTATATGGGTAGCTCTGGGTGCCCCGCATAATCCCGATCTGCTGCCTCATTACTTTGTCCAGACGAGCTTCGTGCGAATGGGCGGACGTGTCCTGCGCATCGCCGATGACAATGGGCTGCGTGGTGCCGCTCTGCTCTTCCCACGCGGCATGGAGGGTGGGCAGCGGGTTTATACGCTGCGAGTGAATGAGGCAGGAGGCAGGGAGCGGGAGGCAGGGAGCGGGAGCCAGGGGGCAGGAGGCCAGGAGCAGCTTTTTGAATCGCAACTTCTTGCCGCTGCTGCAGATCTTGTCGCTCCGGATCGGGTCGTCCTCTACTGGCCTGAAGACGCCAAAACGTATACGGCGACCCACCGGCGGATCGGCGCGTTGGATATTGGGGCTCCAGGGGCCGAGGAGTTGCCCGCCATCCAGATCATGCGTGCGGCAATATGGGGGATTGCCCCCAGCGATCAGTTTTCTACTGACCTGTACAGCGCCGAGTTTGGCCCCGGCACGTCTCTGGTGGCCCGCGCCAACGGCGAACTAGTGGGCTTCCTACTCGGATTCTACCGTTTCGACGGGCTGGACGATCTGGAGCGTGCCGGTGTTCATGCCGCCCTCGGCATCGAGTCGCAGATGATGGGCGTAACCCACCGGCTGCGCCGCGCCGGTCTTGCCGCATCTCTGAAGCGGGCGCAGGCACTCGCGGCCTGTGAACGCGGTATCAGCGTGATCCACTGGACCGCCGATCCGCTCCAGTTTCCCAATGCCACGCTGAACTTTCATAAGCTACGGGCGGTGGCCGGTGAGTTCTACCCGGCGTTCTATCCCTTCCAGAACGCGCTGAACCGGGTGCCCGCCTCGCGCTTTGGCATTACCTGGCTGCTCTCCACCGCCTGGGGCCGCGCCGGTTTCGCCGATAACCCACACCGTGGTCGGGGACTCGACCGCTTTCCTGGCTGTGTCTTCCTCAACAACGGCACCCAGATTCTCTCTGGCCCACACGGCGCACCCTATATCGCGGTTGAGATCCCCGCCGACTGGACGACCCTCCAGCGCGATGATCTGGATACCGCCGCCGCCTGGCGTACCGCCGCCGATACCATCCTCGCCGAGGTTGTTGGCTTCACGCCGGGCCGCTACCTGATCGCTGATGTGGCCACAGTAGGGGATCGCCATTTCCTGGTGGGGCACGCCTTTGCACCAGAGAT
>JBAXMH010000261.1:0-6506 GCA_037134395.1 Chloroflexales bacterium | reverse complement strand
CCTTGTGGGAGAGGGGGCAGGGGGAGAGGGGGTTCACTGACTTTGCATCAGCCCTATTCTACGACCGCCCTGCATACGTCGCTCCTTTATGCTATGCTATGCTCAGGTAATGACATTCTTGTAAGATACTATGACGTTTTCATGACAAACTCGCGAGGGGGTTGCCTATTACAACACACGTTATCGGTTGATGGCATCAGACCAGGAGGGCGGATCGCTTCGCATCTTAGCCGCTGTTGTTTTGGTGAGACATGACGGGTTCCCATCGCAGCGGAGGTCTTACTCAACCAGGAAGGGGGCACGATGATGGGTATTGATTGCAGGGAGAATGTACCATCGCGCTATCACAGAGATCTGCACACATCACATGGGCAGTCCGTTGTCGAGTACGCTCTTTTTATTGGGCTGGTTGTTATTATTAGCGTTGGGGTTTTGGGTGGTATTGGTACCAGAACCTCTGATGTTTTTGTTGATATTAATAGCGGTCTTTCAAAGGCTACGGTTGACCCGGCGGCTACGGCTCGTCCGACGACCGTGCGCCCGACCTCCCGGCCCTTCGTGCCAACGACGGTGCCTGCGACGGCCACCACAGTATCTACGCCGCTTGTTGGTGGTGTGATCATCCCAACAACTAACCCCTCGGCTGGTGCGGGGACTACTGTGGCAACGACCGCCCCCGGTACGCCCACGGTTGCTCCGGTATCAACCGCCACCGCCCCGGTCATAGCATCCGCCACCGTTCCTGTGGCAACCACCGTAACCCTGGCGCCGACCGCCGCTAGCTCGGCCACGCCTTCCGCCACTGGTATCGCGACAGCCACGAGGACGGCGACGAACACGACGACGACCACCCCGACGAACACTGCGACGGCCACTAACACCGGGACGGCTACGAGGACGCCGACGAATACGGCCACCCCGACGAACACCGGGACGGCTACGAGGACGCCGACGAACACGACCACCCCGACGAACACTGCGACGGCCACTAACACCGGGACGGCCACGAGGACGCCGACGGCCACGAGGACGCCGACGAATACGACAACCCCGACGGATACGGCTACCGTGACGAACACGCCGACGGATACGGCTACCGCGACGAATACAGCTACCGCGACGGATACGGCTACCGTAACGAATACGCCGACGAATACGGCTACCCCCACCATCGTCGTGCCGATGTGTACGGTGCCGACCTTCATCGGCACCAAGGCGAAGTTTGCGGCCTCCAAATGGGCTACTGCCAACTTCACCGGATCGATCACCTACACCAGTCCTCTGACCAGCGCTAGCACTGCAAACATCAAGACCCAGTCACTAACGGCAGGCACCTCGCAGCCCTGCAGTTCGTCAATCACACTAGGGCCGTAGCGCCCACAGGCGTACCCAAAAGGGAAGGGGTGGGAGGCAATGCCTCCCACCCCTTCCCTTTGTTGTTAGGGAAGAGACATGGTTTGCGGATACTTTACAGTACCCCCCCTAGCCCCCCCGCACGCGGGGGGGAACAACGCATCGTGCGACGGCGTATTCCCCGTCGAGGGTAGCGTTGGCCCCTAGCCCCCCCCGCAAGCGGGGGGGAACAACGCATTATTCCCCCCCGCGTGCGGGGGGGCTAGGGGGGGTATTTCTCGCAGGGCGCAGCAACCCCGGATAAGTCCGGGGAGGGGATGCATGAGGTGCTGCTGCGCCCCAGGGCTGGGGCAACGTCCACAGATCGCCCCGCCGTCGTGCCGTGGGCGTAAACGCCTCGGCTACGGGTGCGAAGGCCGCTGAAGCGGCCTGCATGAGGCCGCGTAGGTAGCCTTCGTACGGGTAGCCCGCCCGTTTACGGGCCGGGTGTGTGATTTTGCATGAGCTCTGTGCTGCGCCCCTACGTTGCCGCATGCTAGAATATAGTTGCAGAAATGTGAGTAAAAATATGTCGCAAGCGAGGGACTAGGGGGAAAACTATAAGACATCTTTGGATCTTGTCTAGCGTATCGCACCCTCAATTTTTTGCAGGTGAGGTTACTCGCATATGGTATGGCTACTCCATCTTCTTCGCACACCACTGCTGTGGATTGCTACGCGCCTTGCCTTTCGCCGCTCAGGTACGCAGGGTACCGCAGGTAGCACTGCTCTGCATCTCTTGCCCCGCCAAGATTACATTGGTAAGCGACTACAACTCGGCATACGTTGGGCATGGCTGCGCTGGCCGCTCGCGTTAGAACTGATGGGGATCGGACTATGGGCGGCTTGGGTTGGGCGTACCTATCTCGATTTTGATTCCCACACATGGCCCTCCGGTGGTGAGTTTCCTATGTCGATCCAGGGGAATATTGTTTGGACCTGGCTCTTCCAATGCGGCGACTGCGTCCTTTGGAATGGTTCGATCAAGGGCGGATCTCCCGCGTTCATCGATCTGCATGGCGCGGTCACTCACCCGCTCGTTGTCCTCACGACCCTCCTATGGGGCTTCGTGGTTGGAGCTAAGGTCACTCTCGTCATCTGTCTCTTCCTGGCTGGCCTTGCACAGTGGTGGCTCGCCCGCATCCTCCAGGTTGGTCGGTTTGCCCGTCTATGGAGTGCAGTAATCGCCGTCGTTGCCGGTCATCTGGCTGGCCGAATGGAAATCGGGGTCTTTGGGGTTGTCCTCTCCACGGCCTGCGGCAGTTTATCTATTGTTGCCGGGATTGCCCTCGCCCGCGACGGGCGACGGTTCTCCACGGTGCGCCTCGCCGCGTTGCTCGCCCTAACGATTATGGCGGGCCAGGGCTACATTCAGCTTGGCATGATTGTGGCATTACTGCCCGCCTTTGGGGTGCTGCTGATTGATGAGAATCTGCGTATTCGCCCAGTTTGGCGCGAGTTCGCCATCGCTGGCGGGATTGCGCTGTTGCTAAGCGGAATCTTTGTCGTGCCGCTGGCTCATTTTTGGACAGCTCTGGTCAAAGACATTGATCCTACCTTTGCCAGTGCACAGCCGGTCGGATACGGGCCGCTCAACCTCGTCATCCACGACGAGATGTTTTATCGTACTCAATTTCTCGGCAAACAACCATACCCGTACCTCTACATCACCTATATAGGCTGGATACCGGTTCTTCTGGCAATGGCGTCTCTACGCTTAACACCGAAAAATCTCTCACAGATGCTACTGTTCTTCCTGGTCGCGATTTCCCTTATCTACCTCACCAGCAGTGCGATTCCTTTCTCCCTGCTCCTGCCGATCGCACCAGAATTCATGGCAGGTGTACGTAATCCGGCTCTGATCGCCGGACTTGCCATCCCACTCATCCTCGGAATGTCGGCCTTGGGACTGGATGCGCTTCTGCGCATCGATAAATTCCAGATAGCGCTACTACTACGGGGCGCGTACAGCGGCACCCTGAACGTCATGGGGCTGTTGATCCTGCCCGCCCTGTGGTCTATCTGGCCCGCCTATCACTTCAACCAGCAGTGGTTTACAACATTCAAACTAGATCCATTAACCCACAGCGTCGCACGCTACCTTATCACACCGACCGTCCAGTGGGTGCAGAGTCCCTATGGGGAGGGCTTCTGGCTCTCCGAACTACTCACGAGTGGGGCGAAGATCGCCAACGTGACTCGCCCCTGGAACTGGCGAGAGAGAGACAACCCGCCACCATCCCGCGAGATCGCTCGTAATCCAGGGACAATGGACACGGGAATTATTGAGAGACAAGTATATGATATGGCGATGATTGTCTATCCTACTGTCCACTATGCAATGGTTACAAATGCCGATGGGGTAACCCCTTGCACTGCGGAGGCGCTGGGTGGCCATATTGATGTGGTGTGTGAGAGTAATGCGCCGGGTAAGCTGGTGGTACGCGAGCATGCCGATAGAGGGTGGTACGTAACGGTTGATGATACACCTGCCCAGCTTACAGGCAGTTCTTGGCTAGAGATGCCAAGCGTTGTGGGAGTCCACCGTTACAGCTTTCGCTATCGACCGTGGGACGTGCCGGTTGGTGTACTGCTCAGCCTCATGGGAGTTGCGGCGGCGTGGAAGCATGCTGCCACCGCGCCACCGGATAAGAACGAGGAATCTCCTCACGCCGCGTAGTCGTCGTCGTCATCACCATCGGGGCGACGGGCGGGCGCAGAGGGGCGGACGCGGTTCGGGCCACTCTCGCGGACATACTCGTGGATAGTGGCGGTCTGGCCGAGGACGATGACGCGGTGGCGATCCAGGGGCCGCAGCACGCGGGCCGCGCCGTAGCGGGCCGATTCCAGGGTGCTAGTATTGCCAGCCAGCACCACCAGACGCCCGCCAGGGCGCATCACGCGGGCGATCTCGGCCAGCACCTCGCGATAGAGGCCGGGGATCAGCGTCTCGTCGGCGATCTGCTTGCCGAAGGGCAGATTCACCGCCACCTTATCCACCTCACCATCATCAAGCGGCAGCTTGCGGGCATCCCAGCGGCTTAGGCTGATCTCGCCGCGCACGCCGCGCAGGTTCGCCTGCATAGCCGCCAGTGCGTCGCCATTAATATCGCCGCCGTGGATCTCGCGGAACGGCCCGGCGGCGGCCCGCTCCAGCAAGAGGGTACCCGCGCCCGCCATCGGATCAAGGAAAACATCATTGGCCGAGGGATTCGTCAGCAGCACCATGGCCCCGGCCAGGGCCGGGCGTAACGACGCCGGCAGATGCTTCACCTTGCCGCGCTGACGCATCTCGGAGTCCGAGAGCCGCACCGCACAGATCAGCTCACTCTCGATCAGAGTGGCCCAAATCTCGATGTCGGAGTCGTCCTCCACCATCTGCCAGCGACCGGGCCAGCCATCGCGCACGGCGTCGGCTACGGCGCGGCCCACATCGCGGCGCATAAAACGGTGCGTGCCCACGGTGCGGGCGATCACGCGGAAGGTACCGTTCTGCTTGTGGCTATTGGTCGCCTTGCGCCAGGTGTTCAGCACATCTTGCACCGAGTCGGAGTTACGCACCGCCGCGTGGATCTGACGTAGACCGCGCTCGTCGTAGGCGATCTTAAAGCCACGGGCGGCCACAGCAAAAACATCCTCGCTGGCCCGCAGCTTCAGCAGAGCGCGTGGGCCGCCGCGATGATCAATCATAATAAGATCGTCGCGGCCGGGTACCGCCTTCAGGCCCATAAGGCGCGGCCCCGGACGCTCGCTGTCGCCGGGGATGGAAGTCTCGACCTCGCGCCAGGCGAGCTGGCCGAGACCGGGGATGGTCTGGAGTACGTAAAGCATATGTCTGTAAGGGCGCAGCCGTTGCGGAACAACGGCTGCGCCCCTACCCTCATCCTATAAAGCTAGTGATAATCTGGTATAACGTGGCGAGGCTCTCGCGGTTGACCCACTCCTCATCCGAGTGCAGCCCGGCCCCGATTGGGCCAAGGCAGACGGCGGGGATACCAGCCTGGGTATAGAAGCGAGCGTCGGTGGAGAAATGTTCACGGTAGAGGCGCGCCGGAGCGCCGGTGTGGGTGGCTATAATCTCGGCGAGGCGCTGCACCGCAGGGTGATGCGGGTCGGTACGCAGCGCGACTCCGGAGCGGTTCATGCGTAGTTCCGCGCCGGGGAAGCACTCCCGAATCGCCGCCAGGATTGACTCGACGCTATCCTCAGCAACAAAACGGCAGTCGAAGGTGAGGGTAGCCAGGCTGGGGATCTGGTTAGATGATCCGGCACCGACCTGGATGACCGTGGGCGAGACGGTGGTGCGCCACTCGTCGGGGCCGGGCACCGGGAAGCGCCGGGCGATCTCAGCGAGGCCAGATACCATCGGGTAGACCGGGTTGGCCCCGTCCCAGGGGCGCGATCCGTGGGCAGGCACGCCGGGGATGTGCAGATCGACCCACAGCGCACCCTTATGTTCGTAGAGGATGCCCAGATCAGTTGGCTCCAGGCAGAGCATAACATCACAGCGCCAGCCCTCGGCCAGCAACCTCTCCGTGCCCAGGGCACCGCCAATCTCCTCGTCGGCGACGAACTGGAAGCCCACATCGGGACGCTCGGGGCGAGCGGCGAGATCGCGAAGCAGGCGCAGCATTACCGCCACGCTGCCCTTCATATCCTGCGTTCCGCGCCCGTAGATCCGCCCATCGCGAAACTCCGGCACAAACTGCGCAGGCCGAGCGACCACCACATCCACGTGGCCGTTCAGCATCAGGGCAGGCGAGCGAGTCTCGCGTAAGGTTGCCACAATTGCCGGTTTGCCGCCGCACTCCGAGCGCTCGACAAAAATATGGGGGATGCCAGCCACATAGCTGGCAACATAGTCCATCGCTTCAGCCAGACACTCTGGCCGGTCGGCGACCGACTCAATACATACAAGGTCGCAGGTGAGCCGAGTCAGCTCCCCGCACAGATCCTCGCTCATAGAGGCTCTCCTGAATCATGTGTTTGCTCCCTGTAGTCTACCACACTGAACAGGAGGGGCATCAGGGTGTAGGGCTGATGCAACGTCCTCAGATTACCGCCCGCTCCCCCCCCCCCCCCCCCCCCCCCCCCCCGGGGGGGGGGGGGCCGAA
>JBAXMH010000260.1:0-6536 GCA_037134395.1 Chloroflexales bacterium | reverse complement strand
GCGCCGGAGCCTTCACCGCCACCGCCGTTCACGCCAGCACCACCCCGCCCCAGGGCCGTGGTCACGGCGGCCCCGGTGGCCCGCCCCCGGCCCAGCCGTAAGTTCTTATAGCAATCCTAAACTGGTTATGAACAAGGAGTCGAGCTTTTAGGCGGCCCTATCCGGCTAAAGCCTCGACTCCACGCGACAACCCCAGGAGGATTGCTATAGTTCGCAAGTAAAGGCGCAGGAACAACCCACGCCCGACCGCAAAACGGTCGGGCGCGGGTTGTTCCTGCGCTATAATGGCTGTATGAAGCCAATCCCGCGAACCCTCAGTTCCACCGTTGCCCTAGGTCTTGTCGCCCTGGCCCTAGCCGCGTGTGGCCCACGCCCGCCTACCACAGTCCCCACCATCCAGGCCGGAAACGTCACTCTGGCTACCGAGAGCGCCATGATTGACAGCGGCAGCGGACGCCCCGCCGAAGGTCAAGCCGCTCCCGACTTCAGCTATACCTTGGCCGATGGCAGTGTCCACAAGCTCAGTGAACTGCGCGGTAAGCGTGTGCTACTGAACTTCTGGGCCACTTGGTGTACGCCCTGCCGCGAGGAGATGCCTGAGTTTCAGCAGACCGCGAAGGCGAACGGCGACAATCTCGTGGTACTCGCTGTGAACCGCAACGAAGCCCCGGATGTCATCGCGACATTTGGCAACGAGGTCGGTGTCACGTTCCCCCTGATCGCCAACATTGCCGGCGACATTGGCGACCGCTACGGGGCCACCAGCCTGCCGATTACCTACTTCATCAACAGCGACGGGACGATCAGCAGTAAGCAGATGGGCGCACTCTCACCGACACTCCTGGCCAAACACCTGGAAGATCTGCGATGAGTGAGAATGCCACAGACGACGTGATTCGTCAGGCCCAGCAGCAGATCGCCGAGCGCCAGGAGCGCGAAGACCACGAGCGCATGGCCCAGGTCGAGGGTCGCATGCGCCGCGAGACGCCCTGGCGCTGGATGTTCGCCGGTGCCGGTGCCGTGCTGCTACTGACTCTGATCTTTAGCCCCGGTGTCCCGCTCCAATGGAAGATGTACGCCGTTGTCCACGGTGTCTGCGCCCAGGAACACAACATCTTCCTCGGCGGCGTTCAGTTCCCGCTCTGTGCGCGCAACAGCGGGATCTACATGAGTTTCCTGCTCACCTTAGGCTACATCTACGCCATCGGTCGCGCCCGCGCCGGGCGCATTCCGCCCTGGCCGATCACGACCATCCTCATCCTTTTCACCGTAATCATGGGCGTGGACGGCTTCAACTCCCTGTTTGTGGATATCGGCCAGCCCCACCTCTACACGCCCGATAATTTCCTGCGCACGCTCACCGGTATGGGCATGGGCATCGGTATCGCCGTGCTGCTGCACATCGTACTGAATATGACCCTGCGCAAGAACGTGGATGATACGGTGCCGGTGCTGGGAACGTGGTGGGAACTGTTGGGGATCATGGCCATTAACCTGCTGGCCCTCGCCGCAATCTACGCCAACCTGGGGATTATGTTCTGGCCCTTGGCCTTTACTGCCTTCTTCGGCATCACCGGCGTCCTGTATATGGTCGCGCTGCTACTCACGAGCCTGTTTATGGGCTACGAAGGTTCGATCACCAGCATCCGCCAGCTCGCCCGCCCTGCCACTGTGGCGATCATCCCCACCCTGATCATCCTCACCATTTTCTCCTACCTGCGCTTTTGGCTAGAGAGCCAGGGGCTCATTCTGTAGAGGATTGCAGATTGCAGATTGAGGAAAATGCAGTACAACCCTACACGCCATCCGCCCAGGCCAGGTAACTCTCCAGCGGGCCGTTGTAGTACACATGGACGATCTGGTTGGAGGTGACGCGGGCGACCGCATCCCAGACCTCGTTATCGTCTGCGCTGGAGGCCACGAGCATACCCCGCTCGGGGGCATACTCGTCCTCACCGGGCGGGATGACAAAGGCCAGCCACCGGCCAGGGTGACGCTGCTCAACCTCGGCGATCTGCTCGATCCGCTCGCCCTCGGCCATACCCGTGTAGGGGCAGCCGCAGGCGCAGCCCGGCCCGCAGCCGGAGTGGTTAGTACAAGTGGTCATAGCGTTCCTAGCGGATCACCTCGATGCCGCCCATGTAGGGCCGCAGCACCTCGGGGATCACAATACTGCCATCGGCCTGCTGGTAATTCTCGATGATCGCAATCATCACCCGTGGCAGGGCCAGACCCGAACCGTTCAGTGTGTGCAGAAACTCGGGCTTTGCGCCGGGTTCGGGTCGGTAGCGTAGGTTGGCCCGCCGTGACTGGTACGCCTCAAAGTTCGAGCACGAGCTGACCTCCAGCCACTCCTGCACCCCCGGTGCCCACAGCTCCAGATCAAACTTCATCGTCGCCGTGCCTAAGTCGGCGGTGCAGAGCCGCAGCAGTCGGTAGGGAACGTGCAGCGCCTTACAAATATCCTCGGCGTTATCAATCAGCGTGGTCAGCTCGGCATAGCTCGTCTCGGGTGTGACGAACTTGACCATCTCGACTTTATCGAACTGATAGACGCGCTTGATCCCGCGCACATCACGGCCCGCGCTCATCTGCTCGTTGCGCCAACAGGGCGTATAGGCCACGTGGTAGATCGGCAACTGGCTGGCCTCTAAGATCTCATCGCGGTAGAGGTTCGTCACCGGCACCTCCGCCGTCGGGATGAGCGTGAGGTCGGCACCCTCGATCTTAAAGAGGTTCTCGCCAAAGCGCGGCAGATTGCCCGTGCCAACCAGCACCTCCGCCTTGACCACATAGGGCGGGGCGATCTCGCGGTAGCCGTGCTGCTGGGTGTGAACATCAAGCATCCAGGTGATGAGGGCGCGCTGGAGGCGGGCACCCGCGCCCTTGAGGACAAAAAAACGGCTGCCGCTGAGCTTCACGCCGCGCTCAAAATCAATGATGTCCAGGGACTCGCCCAACTCCCAGTGCGGCTTGGGCGTAAACGCAAACTCACGCGGCTGACCCTCGGTGCGGACGACAATATTATCGTGTTCGGTGGTGCCATCAGGCACATCAGCGTGGGGCAGATTCGGCAGCCAGAGCAGCATCTGGTTAAACTCGGCCTCAGCCTCAGCGGCCTGCCTATCCAACTCGGCGATCCGCTCGCCTAGTTCGCGTGAGGCGGCGATCTTCCCTTCGCGCTCCGCCGGGTTCTTCAGCTTGCTAATCTCCTTCGAGACCGCATTCCGCTCCGCCTTGAGCGCCTCCACCTGCGTGATCAGCGCCCTGCGGCGCTCATCCACGGCCAGCAGCGCATCCACCTGGGCCGGATCGTCCCCGCGTCGGCGGATTCCCGCACGCACCACCTCGGGGTATTCACGGATCAGCTTAATATCGAGCATCGTGTCATTCCTTATATTGCAGATTGCAGATTATAGTCAGCCATCCTCTACTTCTTCCCCATCTCCTGAATCATACGGATAGCCTCGCCAAGCGATGGCAACCCCTCACCATTGCTCGTGCTATCCATCGCGGTGAACAAGCGCGTCAGTTGCTCGCGCTGCTGCGGGTCGGCGATGCGGCTGGGTATCAGATAAACCGCCTCGCCGTCACGGATGAAATAGAGCGCGTAGGGGCTACCGCCGCGCTCCAGGGCCGCCATCACCGCCCGGCGCAGCAGCGGATGATTCACCGGCACCATCCCACCATTCGGCGTCATCTCCTCTAACGCATTGTCCAGCGGCGCAGAGGGTGCCGCTGCGCGGGAAGGTAGTGGCTGATCAGACGGAATACCGGATATCGGCCCAGGGAAATTGCCCCAGGCCCGGTTCAGCATCACCAGCACGATCACGGCCAGCAGCAGGCCAACAGCCACAATACCCGTGATGAGCATCCAGTCCATCGGCGACCTCCAGCGATTTTTGATTTTTGATTTTTGATTTTTGATTTTTGATTGCAGATTGCAGATTGCAGATTGCAGATTGCAGATTACACCTCAATCTACAATCAAAAATCAAAAATCAAAAATCAGATCAGGCTATAGCTCCAACTCACGGGCTGCCCATCCTGGTAGGGCATTACCCCGTGGAACTGGCGCGGGTCGGTGCTGAAGACCAGCGGGAGAAAGTAGTGGTCTCCTGGCCAGAGCGGCAGATCGAGCATACGCTCGATGGGCACCCACTCCAGATCGCCCTCGCTGTTGCGTATGGGCGGATCGCCGGAGAAGGCCGTGATCAGAAACAGAAAGCCGAGCCAATCCTCGCCTTGCGAGCCAAAACCCGGCCAGCTAACCGTGCCGCGCAGAGTGAGGGCGGTGACCTCGATCATAGCTTCCTCGCGCAACTCGCGGCGCATCCCGCTTACGATGTCCTCGGCGGGTTCGACCTTACCGCCCAGTCCATTATACTTGCCAAGATGTGCGTCGCCGGGGCGAGCGTTGCGATGAATCATCAGCACCGAGCGCCCGTCGGGTGAAAGGACGTAGCCCAAGGTGGCGATAATTGGCGTATAGGGCATGGGGATCTCCTACCACGACGTAGACAGGCCAACAAGACCACGGCGAAACTCGGCGATGCGGCGCAGGGAGCCAGCCTCGGCGGTGGCGGGGAGATCTTGTGGCAAGAAAAAGTGCGCGTCCACGATCTCCAGATCGCCCACAGGCGGGCGAGTATCTTCCGTTGCCGTACACACAAAGACGGCGATGTAGTTGTTCAGTCCCTGATCGCACTGAGAGTACATGCCAAGCAGATGCTCGACCTGCACCACGCAGCCGCCCTCCTCACGCACCTCGCGCAGGGCCGCTGCGGTCAGATCCTCGCCACGACTCACACCGCCGCCGGGGAGGCTCCAGGGTGACGAACCGCTGCGGTGACGCACCATCAGGATCCGCCCATCGCGAGTGACCACCGTACGCACGCCGAGTGTGGTCGGGTTGATCATACGTCGCAGCCGGTCGCGTAGCGTAACAATCGTGTGATAGGCGAGCGTCAGCCCGCACTCGCGCAGCCCATGGATAACGTCGTTCATTGAAGTACGTTACGTTCCATCTCATAGGCATGCGTCACTCTGTTTCGCCCGCGCTCCTTCGACAGATAGAGCGCCTGATCTGCGGAAGAAAGGAGATGCAACTGATCGTGTACATCCTCCGACAGCGTCGAGACACCGATACTGATAGTGACCGCCGTATTCGGCCACGATTCAGACTCTACTGTCCTGCGGAGTTTCTCCGCCACATTCATCGCATCAATCTGGTTCGTATTGAGCAAGATAATGACAAACTCCTCACCGCCGTAGCGAGCCACAATATCAACATCCCGTGAATTGTGTTGCAGGATGCTGGCCAACATTTGCAAATACAGATCTCCCGTCGGGTGTCCGAAGGTATCATTAATGCGTTTGAAGTGATCCACATCAAGGATGAGAACCGAGATCGGGGATGCTGTCCGTGTAGCGAGCGCAATCTGGAAATCAAGCTGTTCTTGAAAGACGCGCCGATTCTTTAACCCGGTCAACGCATCCAGGGTGGCAAGAGCTTCGAGTCGGGCGTTTGCCTCCACAAGTTCGGCCTGCTTGATCTCCAAAGCTGCCCGCGCTTCTACCAGCGCGGCATTGGCCTGTATCTGGAGACGAGTTGCCTCATCAGCGGCTTTCTTGGCACGCAAAATCTGATCCTCGTACTGTGTCCGCAGGTGCATAGGCATGAAGACCCAATCGTGAACGATCTTCTCCCTACGCTCGCGTCGCACCGCGTTGACCAGTACCGGCAGAGTGCCTCCACGCGGCAACTGGAGTGCGAGAACGGCCTCTTCCACCTTGCCATGCATCACCAAGAGCGGGACAAGATGCGTATGATACAGGAGGCGACCAATCATCGGCAGGAGTGTCTCAATATGTTGTCCCTGCAAGCTCGTCAGTTCATGCCCAATCATCTTCAGCAACGTGATGTTAGCGACCAAGATGATTCCGGAGTCAGTTGTCGAAAGGAACCCGCAGGGAGCCATGTTAAGGAGATCGTCGAGGGGTTCCATGTCCACGACCTCATGTGATGTGAACAGTGCAGCGGTCGATTCTCGCATAGGTATCCCCAAATAAAGTTCCATGTCCACGACCTCATGTGATGTGAACAGTGGGCAGGTATGCTTTTATCATCTGAATTGTCTCGTCGGGAGAACTCAGATGGGGAAAATGTCCTGTGGCCTGCATCCATGCTAACGTACTATGTGTCAGTTGGTGGTGGAGATATTCCGCCACGTGGAGCGGCACAAACGCATCCTCAGATGGCTGCAAGATCAGCGATGGAGTACGTATCTTTGACAGATCATCCCGAAAATCAGAATAGAACGTGACCGACGCAAACTGGCACATGATGGCGTGGTTTGTCGAGGTAAAGCTCGTCTCAAGCTCGTATGCCAGCTCAGGTCGATCTGCATTTTTCATGGCAACAGGAGCAAGATAGCCCGCCCACCCGATATAGTTTTTCTCCATCATATCGAGCAACCCATCAATATCTGCCCGCTCAAAACCGCCAATATAATCCGGCGGATCATTCAGGTAGC
>JBAXMH010000259.1:0-6563 GCA_037134395.1 Chloroflexales bacterium | reverse complement strand
TTGAGGGCTACGAGCGCACGATTGATGTTCACATCCGCAACCTGCGCACCAAGATCGAACTCGACCCGCGCCACCCCAAGTATATTGAGACGGTCTATGGCATGGGCTACCGCTTCGCCCTGCCTAAAATATCTAGCGGGTAGACCCAATCGGCAATCGGCAATCGGCAATCGGCAATCCCCATGATCCACTCCCTCGCGGTCAAACTCACGCTCTCCTTCCTGCTGATCGGCGTGGTCGGCGCGATACTTGTTGCCCTGCTGACGGGTCTGCGCACCCGCTTTGAGTTTGATCGTTTCCTCTCCTCGCGTGATCAGGAAGCCATCTCCCAGACCCTTACCAGCTACTACACCAACCACACAAACTGGCTCGGAGTTGAGGAGTCGCTGGCCGACGACCCGCGTACCGCCTTCTACAGCCGCCGGATCACCCTGCTCGATGCCAACCATACGGTTGTCCTCGGCGGTCGCTCCTACCACGAGGGCGACTCCATCTCCGACGCTGAATCAGTTGGTGGCCAGCCGATCAGCGTGAGCGGTCGCATTGTTGGCTATGTGCTTGTGCCTCAGATAGACCGCTTTGTGCGTTCCACGACCGAGAATCACCCGTTGCCTGAGATGGCCTTCCTTGAGCGGGTAGCCTGGGCTGCCGCCGTCAGTGCGGGAGTCGCAGCTCTGATCGCCCTCGTCCTCGGCAGTCTCCTGGCGCGCACCCTCACTCGTCCCGTCCGCGAGCTTACCGCCGCCACTCAAGCAATGGCCGCCGGTAAGTTCGATCAGCAGGTGCGCGTGCGCTCGCGTGACGAGATTGGCCAACTCGCCGCCTCATTCAATCGGATGACCAGCGATCTTGCCCAGGCCAGCCAGGCCCGCCGCCAGATGACCGCCGATCTCGCCCACGATCTGCGCACGCCGCTCACGATCCTGCGCGGCTATACCGAGGGTCTGAAAGATGGCCGTATCCAGGGCAGCGCCACCCTCTACGGCGTGATGCACCGTGAGGTAGAACACCTACGGCATCTGGTTGATGATCTACGCATACTCTCTCTGGCCGACGCCGGTGAGCTCCCTCTTAACCGGCGTGCGATTGACCCGAGCGCCCTGATTGAGCGTGCCGGGTTGGCCTATATCGTCCAGGCCGAGCAGAGTGGCCTCGCCTTGAACGTCACCTCTGTCTGTGATCTGCCCTCCATCCTGGTTGACACCGACCGCATAACCCAGGTACTCAATAACCTTGTCTCTAACGCCCTGCGTCACACCACGCATGGCGCGATCAGTCTCTCGGTGAGTCAGCAGGACTCGCACGTTCTCTTGCAGGTGAGCGATACCGGCAGCGGCATCGCTCCCGAGGATCTGCCGCATATCTTCGACCGCTTTTACCGCGCCGACAAGGCCCGCCAGCGAGACGACAGTGGTGCCTCTGGCCTTGGCTTGGCGATAGCCAAGGCCATTATTGACGCCCACGGTGGGACTATCTCCGTTGAATCTACCCTCGGCCAAGGCACGACATTCACCATCTCTCTGCCCATCGCGTCTTCCCTCAGTGTGTCAGGTTTTGGCGGCGAAGCCACCAAAACCTGACACACACCCTCACCTCACCGGCAGTTTCACCGACGCCGGGCCGTGCGCCGCCTCCGCCACTGTCCGCACCGGAGACACGCAGGCGTCAACCTCGGCAAAGATGGTTGCCCACTCGGTCAGCGGGCGGCGGGCGATCTCGACCGCCACCTCTGCGATCAGCGCGGGCTGATCGAGATCTTCGTGGCGTGGGGCCAGGTCGGGGCGACCAATCGTTGCGCAGAACCGATCCCAGAAGTGGCGCTCTAGGGCGGCCACTGCCAAATGTCGCCCGTCGGCGGTCGGATAGACCCGGTAGCAGGCCATGTTTCCCGAGATCATGTGCCCTTTCTCGGCATCCACCGTGATCCCCGCCTGAGAGACGGCGTACCAGGGTTCCATCAACCAGCGCGCAGAATCATCCATAGGCACATCTAAGAAGGCTCCTGCGCCTGTGCGTTCGCGGGCGTGCAGTGCCGCCAGGATCGCCGTCGCTGCCACCAACCCGCTGGTAAGATCAGCCAACTGCGCCCCCGGCATCGCCGGCTCCCCCCCTGCCGTGGTCATCGCCAGGAATCCTGAGCGGGCCACAAAGTTGAGATCGTGGCCCGCCATTCCGCTATCGTCCGCTGCGGCCCCGAACCCGCTAATCGCACAATAGATCAGATGCGGGTTCTTCGCTCGCAGTGCCGCCGCCCCCACCCCGAGCCGGTCGAGAACCCCCGGCCTAAACCCGTCCACCAGCACATCCGCCGTGCGTGCCAGATCACGCAGAGCCGCCGCGCCCGCCGCCGATTTCAGATCGAGAGACACGCTCTGCTTCCCGCTGTTCAGAGCCACAAACTGCGGGCTCTGGCCCGCCGCATCCAGCGGCGGCATCACCCGCATCGGATCGCCCCCAGGACGCTCCACCTTCGTCACCCGTGCGCCCATCCCCGCCAGGATTTGCGTACACGCCGGTCCCGGAATATACATCGCCACCTCGACCACATGGATGCCCGCAAGCGCATGCTTGATCATGATCATATTCCCCACATATGCACGAAGCCGCCCCATTGGGGGCGGCTTCATCATACGACAGAAAAAACCTACGCCGGCAGGATACCGGGCCGTGGACGCGGAGTCGGTCGGTCGCTTGGCGGGATCGTGGCGGGCACCGTTGTGTCCTTCGGCGGCGGGGGCAACTCTTCGCCGCGCACGATAGCCTCCACCTGGCTGCGGTCGAGCGTCTCGTACTCCAGCAATGTCAGCGCCAGCCGGTCGAGCGTACTCCGGTTCTCGGTCAGCAGCCTAATCGCCGTGTGCATGCGCTCATCGAGCAGCGTGCGAACCGCGTCATCAAGGCGGGCCGCCGTAGCCTCACTATGGTCGCGTGGCCCCGCCATCTCGCGGCCCAGGAACGGGTTCTCGGTGCCCTCGCTGGCGAAGAGCAGCCCCATCTCGTCACTCATGCCCCAACGCCCCACCATACGCCGAGCCAATTGCGTCGCCCGCTGGAGGTCGTTCTCCGCGCCGGTGGTGATCTCACCGATTGCCACCTGCTCCGCTGCCCGTCCGCCAAACAGCGTCGCCAGTTGCGAGCGCAGAAACTGTCGCGAGTAGTTGAATCGGTCGCCCTCCGGCAGATACTCGGTGACGCCCAGCGCCCGCCCACGCGGGATGATCGTTACCTTATTCACCGGATCAGACTCTGGCACAAGGCTCGACACCAGGGCGTGACCAGCTTCGTGGTAGGCGATCACGGCCCGCTCCTGCTCGCTCATCAGCACCGGGCGCTCTGTCCCCAGGACAATCTTGTCCAGAGCTTCGCGGAAGTGCTGCGCCGTCACTTGGCGGGCCGTGTGTCGTGCCGCGTGGATTGCGGCCTCATTCACGAGGTTCGCTAGGTCGGCCCCGGCGAAACCTGGCGTCTGCCGCGCCACGATAGACGGATCTACATCTGTGGCCACCGGCTTGCCCCGCATGTGAATGCGCAGGATCGCCTCGCGCCCGCGTACATCGGGCAGGCCCACCGTCACCTGACGATCAAAGCGACCTGGCCGCAGCAGCGCCGGGTCAAGCACATCGGGCCGGTTCGTCGCCGCAATAATGATCACCGGGGTGGGACTAGTCTCAAACCCGTCCATCTCCACCAGGATCTGGTTCAAGGTCTGCTCGCGCTCATCGTTACCGCCGCCCATACCTGCGCCGCGCTGCCGACCGATTGCGTCCAGTTCGTCAATAAACACAATCGCCGGGCCGTTGCGCCGAGCCTGATCGAACAGATCGCGCACGCGGGAGGCTCCCACGCCGACAAACAATTCCACAAACTCGCTGGCGCTCGTGCTAAAGAACGGCACCTCGGCCTCGCCCGCCACCGCCTTCGCCAGCAGCGTCTTGCCGGTTCCGGGAGGGCCAACCAACAGCACGCCGCGTGGGATCTTCGCGCCGAGCCGCTTGTAGCGATCCGGACTCTTCAAAAAGTCTACTACCTCGCTCAGCTCACGCTTGGCCTCCTCGGCCCCGGCAACATCAGCGAACTTCACCGTCGGCTTATCGCCCGTATGCGACTTCGCCCGCGATTTGCCAAAGCTGAAGACGTTCTGCTGGCCCCGCGTCTGCTGGCGCATCATAAAGATAAAGAGGCCACCAATGAGCAGCACTGGCCCAAAGGAGAGCAGAATATTCCAGAAGAGCGACGGGTTCTGCACCGAGGCAACAACCTCGACCTTCTTCTCGCGCAATAGCGGCAGCAGGCTCAGGTCGCCCACCGCCGGGATCGTACTCGTGAACTGATCGGCCTTCGTCGGCGCGCTACCGAAGAGCGTCCCGCCGCTCACCGACGTACCCGCTGGCACATTGATCGCCGTCGCCAGCACTCCCCGCACCTGCTGATCATTCAGATCAACTTTAGTCACATTCCCCGCCTGCACCTGATCCAGAAAACTGCTATAGGGCAGATCGATCATCGGGGTTGTCGGGCGTAGCGTAAAGATATTCCAAACCAGCGTCAGGCCAAGCAGCAGCATCAGCCAGCGCATTCCTGGACCGCCGAACATGCTCGGGCCGCCAGATTGCGGGCCATCGGGCCGCCGTGATTGACGTGGAAGCATAACGGACTCCTTCTCATCGCCGCAGGGCGGCGTCTACGTGTACTCCCATAGTACGCTGTAAACACCCGTGTCGGTGCCTTCCAGTGTTAACGCCACGTTAGAATTTGGCTTTTTGGCAAGGGATGGGGATAATCTTGCGCACTTTTAGTGAGGGACGTGGGATGATGGGCGTCAGTTTCCACATGTGGGTGTGGTGCAGCTAGACATCACGCACCAAAGCTCCCCTACACAGTGCAAAGGCAACACATGAACCCTCAGCGTACACCCGCACACCGATTACACCGCTGGCGCGATCCCGCCTTACTCGTTGCATGTCTCATCAGTGTACTCGCCGTGTTCGCCTTTCTCGGCATTGCCGATATTGTGTTCAAACAGCGCCCACTGCTCCAACTTGATACCTTGGTCGCAGTCTATGTACACCAACACACAACCCTGATAGGCGTGCGTGTTATGACGTGGATCTCGGCACTGGCTGACCCTGGCGTCCCCATCCTCGGCGTCGCCGTTGCGCTCATACTTGCGTTCCGACGCGAAGGCGTCAACCTGATTCGCTGGTCAGTCGCGCTCTGTGGTAGTTACGTGCTTAATGCGTGGCTGAAGGACGTCTATGATGCGATTCGACCTCCGATTTCCGACCCATTGCACTTGGGATTTGAATGGGGCTTTCCGAGTGGTCACGCCCTCGCTGCTCTCGTCGCGTATGGCATGCTCGGAGTCCTTCTCTGGGATCGGATTGTGGAGAAACAGAGGCGAGTCATGCTGATCCTGATGTTGATCACGCTCATCCTGCTTATCGGGTTCAGTCGTCTCTACATCGGAGCTCATTACCTGGGCGATGTTCTGGCAGGCTATGCCGTGGGCATCGCGTGGCTGGCCGCGTGCGGTGGTGCGTGGAGGTTGATAGCTCAGGGCAGATTTTAGATTTTAGACATGGTTTCAGAGGGGCCGAGTTTACTTTACACTCTTGGCATACTTACCCCCCCTAGCCCCCCCGCAAGCGGGGGGGGACAACGCATTGGTTCCCCCCCGCTTGCGGGGGGGCTAGGGGGGGTAGAACTGTAAAGTATCTACGAACCTTGTCTTAGATTTTAGATTTTAGATTTTAGATTGCAGATTGCAGATTGCAGATTGCAGATGTGCCGCAACAGGACGCGGTATATTTGCCCAAACTGTCAAGCTGGTTTGAAACATGCTCAGGCGTGAGTCGCGGGAGCGCACATGCAGCGATCATCCCTTCGTGCGACTGTGCCCCCGCTTGCGGCGCTGCTTTGGCCAGCGGTAATCCGACTTACGGGTCAGCCCAATAAGCGAGACGGCGAGGGAGTCCGCGCCGTATTGGGCGATCACTTGGTCCTTTGCGGCGAGGATGAGTGTATGGAAGGTGTGTCCGGCTGCGATTCGGAGCCTGCGGGCTTCGCGCAACACCTCCTGCGCTGCTAGTTCGGCCTGTTCGGTCTGGCTCATGTCTGCCGCTGCCGGTAGGAGTTGTGGCAGAGCGCAGGTTGGGTTAGACGGCTGATAGTCGCTAAGATTCTGGAGGGCGAGTAAGGTCGTATAGTCGGTGCGGAGGGTAGCAGGGGCAAGTGGGGTCAGCTTTGCATCCATAGCAGGTTTCTCCCTCTGTTGTGTGGTGGTCAACGGCGAGCGCTCCACGTCCAACGAGACAATGAAAAAGATCGGATTCCATGAGAGTCGTCATGGTACAATTTGGCGCACTCATCAACGACAACCTCTCTCCCCTGTACGTTATATAATCCTGGTTCGTGTGCTTAGAAGCTGACTGAAAAGGTCACATATCCCGCGATTCCCCCTCCCCAGCCCTCCCCCGATGGGGGAGGGAGTCCGGCTCCTCCCCCCGATGGGGGAGGTTGGGAGGGGGGCGGTGACTTTTCAGACAGCTTCTCACGCACCTGCC
>JBAXMH010000258.1:0-6580 GCA_037134395.1 Chloroflexales bacterium | reverse complement strand
CTTTACAGTTCTACCCCCCCTAGCCCCCCCGCACGCGGGGGGGGACAATGCATTGGTTCCCCCCCGCGTGCGGGGGGCTAGGGGGGGTGATCGGTGGGAGCCTTTCTTCAAAGATATTTACAACTGTCGTACTATCGGCTATCGGCTATGTTCATGTTAGGAAATTCGGAAAGACACTGGTGATCACGAGCAAGGCGGTTAATCCAATCAACACAACAACCATAGCCCAGGAGATGATGTTAAAAATCCGCCCGTTGACATAGTCTCCCATCAACTCACGGTCGTTGATCAGCACCAGCATGGCGATCAGGATGACCGGCAGCAGCACGCCGTTGAGCGTTTGGCTGGCGAGCATGGCCTGGATGAGCGACTTGATCGGTAGCAGGATGATCCCCGCGCCCAGGACGATCAGTGCGGTATAGACCCCAAAGAAGACGGGAGCCTCCTTCAGATTGCGGTTGACTCCAGCCTCCCAGCCCAGAGCCTCGCAAACGACGTAGGCCGTCGAGAGCGGCAAGATGGCCGCCGAGAAGACGGATGCGTTCAGCAGGCCCAGGGCGAAGAGCGCGGCGGCGTTCGATCCGGCCAGCGGCCCGAGACCCAGTGCTGCGTCTTTGGCGGTCTCGATTTGCAGCCCATGTTTAAAGAGCGTCGCCGCGCAGGCGATGGTGATGAAAGCGGCGATGACCACTGCAAACACCGAGCCAATGATCACATCCAGCCGCTCGTAGGCGTAGTCCTCTACCCGTAATCCCTTATCAACGATGGATGCCTGCTGATAAAACTGCATCCACGGAGCGATGGTTGTCCCGATGATCGTCACCACAATAATAATGTAGTTAGAATCGAAGTGAAAGGTTGGCGTGACGCTGGCCTGGAGTACCTCGGCCCAAGGCGGATTCGCCATGATTCCCGAGACGACATAGGTGAGGTACAAGGCGCTGGCGACCAGAAAGATTCGCTCAACAAATTTGTAACTCCCCTTGACGATCAGCAGCCACACGCCCACAGCAACAATCGGTACCGAGATAAATTTACTGATCCCAAAGATCTCCATGCTGGCCGCAACACCGGCAAACTCGCTGACTGTGTTGGCCAGGTTGGCGATCAGCAGGACTCCCACAATCGCCAGGGTGGCCCGTATGCCCATGCGCTCACGGATCAGGTCGGCCAGACCTTTGCCGGTGACCACGCCAAGCCGTGCGCTCATCTCCTGGATGATAATCAGGGCCAGGGCGACCAGCCCGAGCATCCAGAGCAGGCTGTAGCCGTAATGCGCGCCAGCCACAGAGTAGGTGGTGATACCGCCCGCATCGTTATCAACATTGGCGGTGATGATGCCAGGGCCAACAACCGCCATCATGAGGAGAAGGCGGGCGCGCAGCGATGGTTTCGGGCGTCCAGTGGCCTGCCCATCACGGGGCAGCGCGAGGGTTCGATCTGGTGTTTTCATGAAGAGCCTCCATCAATGGAACATCCGCGAGCTACGCCGCTGCCAGATCTCGGGCATTAATACCGCCAGGGCGTCATCAACCGTCACAACTCCAACAAGGTGTTCCTCATCGTCAATCACCGGAAGAGCCAGCAGGTTGTACTCGGCCAACAAGCGGGCGGCCTGCTCGGCTGGCGCATCGGGGTGGATCGTGGGCATATCCTCGTCCATCAGTTCTTGGAGGGGCGTCGCAGGATCGGCCAGGATGAGGCTGCGCAGCCGCACAATCCCCCGTAGTGTCTCGGGCTGATCCTGTTCCACAACATAGACGGCGAGCAAGGGATTGGGTACATCGTCAAGCGAGCGCAGCAAGGCCAGGGCAGCGCCAACCGTCGAGCCCTCGGCGACGCGCACGATCTCGGTGATCATAATCCGACCGACGCTATCTTCATCGTAGGCCAGAACGGTCTGGATCTCGGCGGCTTCCTCCGGCTCCATCTTGGCCAGCAACTGCTCAGCGACCGTATCATCCAGATCCTCCAACACATCGGCGGCAACGCCGGGGTCCATCTCTTCGAGGATGTCAGCAGCACGCTCCTGATCCATACCCTCGATCAGGTCGGCCAAACGCGAGTCGCTCACTTCCTCCAGAGTCTCGGCTACCGTCTCGTCATCAAGAGCGGCGACAATCGTGGCGCTCTCGCGCAGGGAGAGCGCATCAACGATGCGGGCGAGGTCAACCGGATGCAGTTCGGCCAGCCTATCATAGGAAACCTTCAGGCGCACGGGCGCGGTGCCCGCCAAGTAGTGCAGGTCGGCCCAGTCAATGATCTGGCCGCCGACGATCCGATCAGCCAGCGCACGCGGCCCGGCCCGTCGCACAATGGCCTTCAGACTCGTGTCAACACCGACGACGCGGAAATTGGCATCAACCTGCGTGATCTGAATATCATTGACCCGCACGACGCGATGACCGGCAATATCAATAATCTGGTGATCAAGCACATCGCGACCGAGCAGCACTTCGTCTTCCCGTCGCTGGAACTGTTTAAGATCGACGCGAGCAGAGCTGAGCAGAGCGACTCCACTGAGTTCGCGGAGCTGGTTGGCCGGAACAAAGAAGCGTCGGCGACCGGCGCGCACCACCAATCCTGTGACGGAGGGGTAGGGTCCCTCCTCCATACGGATGACGAGATCATCAAGTGTGCCAAGGGGCACATTGGTTTCGCCGCGTACCGGACGGCCCAGAAGTTGAGAGAGCAGGTGCATGAGGAGCCTCCTCGTGACAATATCCGCTGTGTTGGGCAGCAAAAACCCCCGTGCCGCAGGTACGGGGGTGAGGCAGCGACGCAGCGGCACGCCGAGCTAAAGGCGCACCGAGACGAGGCAGCCATCACCCCACACAACTGCGAGGCATTGCGCGAGCAACCGATTGGTAACATACACCCAGATTCCTGGATGTTGGTGCGGGTCGTCCAATAAACCTCCTTGTTTGAGTGAGCCTCCCGACACAAACGCCCCCCTGACTCGAGTCAGGGGGGCGAAAGGCGCAGGCACAGATGCGTGCGTCGTTTCCCCCCTGGTTGAGCTTAAGCGCTCCCACAACGTAGCGGCGATGCCGCAGTCACCTTGACGTGGCCCTTAGGCCGAACCACGCCGTATGCCCCTGAGCGTCTCTCGACGGGCCGGGACAGTGACCTATGTTCGTGGGAGCACCGCGCCTAACGAAGGATTGACACGGAATGACGGGTGCTTTTTCGTAGATCTCTCGCAAACGTCTGGAGTATATGGCGCACGTCTTGGTTTGTCAAGACATCCGATCATCAGGTGGCGATGCCTCGCCCATCCTTGGGCATATGCAATAACAAATTCTCCAGCACGAGCTGGGGATTGCCATTCTCACGCAGTTGCTGAGCGGTGGTGCTGATGCGGCGCATAAAGGCGTGAATCACGGAAATAGTGTGGTTATTGGCCGTGTGGACGAGATCCTCACGCCGATCAATGTTGACCACGCTCTCGTGGCAGCCTGCGGCAACCAGTAACACGTCGCGCCACCAGCCCTGCCAGAGATCCAACCACGCAAAGACCATCTCTTGCTCGCCACCACGGTACTCTTTGGCCCGCTGCTCGGCCCAGCGGAAGGCGATGCCTCGGTTGTGGCTGTGGATTCCCAGTTCAACCAGGGCGGTCAGTTGCTCCTGGCGAGCGGTGATCGTCTCTGGCTGGGCGGCGGCGGCGATAGCCCAGCCCACGCGCCCGCCGCTCCATGCCGCCAGTAGCTCGGCATCGTCGGCGATAATGTTGCGGGCCACCAGCGCCTCGGCGACCTGGCGGCGAGGTAGCGGGCGCAGGCGCAGCACCCGGCAGCGTGAGACAATGGTGGGCAGCAGGTCGGTGCTGTTAGAAACCAGGATGATCGTCGCGTAGTCAGGCGGCTCCTCCAACGTCTTCAGCATCGCGTTCGAGGATTCTTCGTTCAGTCGCTCAGCATCGTGCAGGATGAGGACGCGGCGGCGACCTTCGTAGGGGCGCAGGCTGATGTCGTGCTGCCACTCGCGGATGGTGGCAATCTTCAGCTCCTTCTGGCGAGCGGCCTCGTCGGCCTTAATCGCTGCGGCCTGCGAGGCCATCCCGGCGATACGGACATCGGGGTGGCTACCGCGCACAATCCGCCGACAGGCCCGACACTCCTGGCAGGGATCGCCAGGGCTGCGCTCGCAGTTCAGGGCCATCGCCATATGCAGAGCAAGGGCAGCCTTGCCAATCCCCGGCGGGCCGCTGAAAATATAGGCGTGAGCGTCGCTGTTGGCGAGGATGCTGTGCCGCAGTTGGTCAACCGCCCACTCGTGACCGACAATATTCCAGCTCATGTATCCTAATCTCTGAGGTGAACATAGCCGATAACCGATAGCCGATAGCCGAGCATCAGCGGATCTTACCAACCTATGCCCCCTCACCCCCTGCCCCTCTCCCACCGGGGGAGAGGGGAGATTCCGCACCAGATCGCGTTCGGCTCCCCCTCTCCCGTTCTGGGAGAGGGGGTTGGGGGGTGAGGGCTGAACGGCAGCAGATTCCTGAAGGGTATCAGATCTTTCTAAACGCCAGGACAGAGTTGACCCCGCCGAAGCCGAAGGAATTGGAGATTGCCACCTGGAGGTTTGCTGGGCGGGCGACGTTCGGCACGTAGTCGAGATCGCACTCGGGGTCGGGTTCTTCCTGGTTGATCGTCGGTGGGATGATGCCGCGCTGCATCGCCAGGACGGTAGCGGCGGCCTCGACAGCCCCGGCTGCGCCGGTGAGATGACCAATCATTGACTTGATCGAACTGACCGGGACGCTGTGGGCGTATTCGCCAAACACATGCTTGATCGCCCTTGTTTCGGACACATCCCCAACAGGGGTGGACGTGGCGTGGGCGTTGATATAGTCTACCTGCTGTGGATCAATCTGGGCGCAGTACAGGGCGCGGCGCATGGCGCGGATGGCCCCGTAACCATCTGGGTCAGGCGACGTAACATGGTAGGCGTCGGCGGATGATCCGTAGCCCACCAGTTCGGCGAGGATGGGCGCACCGCGCCGACGGGCGCTAGAGAGCCGCTCAAGCACGAAGACGCCCGCGCCTTCGGCGGAGACAAACCCATCGCGCAGGCTATCGAAGGGCCGCGAGGCGCGGGAAGGATCGTCATTGCTCTGGGTACTGAGGGCGCGCATGACGCAGAAGGAGCCCAGGCTGAGGGCGGTGATCGGAGCCTCCGCACCACCGGCGACCATAATCTCGGCGTCGCCCCGGCGGATCACCTCGGCGGCCTCACCGATGGCCTGAGAACTTGCGGCACAGGCGGTGCTAATTGCCGAGATATAGCCGTGCAGTCCGAGCTGGATGGCCACCTGGCTAGAGGGCATGTTCGGCACCGCCGCCGGGATGAAGAAAGGGCTAATCTTCATCGGGCCGCGCTGCACCATCGTAATGACAGCCTGCTCAACATCGGGCATCGAGATGGTGCCGCAGGCAATCAGCGTGCCAATATCGTCGCGGTTGCCCGCATCAATGCGCAGACCCGCCGCATCCACGGCCATACGTGCAGCCGCCACGGCGAATTGGCTGGAGCGCGACATCCGTCGCGCCTCCTTGGCGTCCATAAACTCTTGCGGAACGAAAGCCGGTACCTGGCCGGCGATCTGACACGGGAACCCGCTCGGGTCGAAGTGGCTAATCCGACTAATCGCGCTGCGCCCGGCAGCCAGACCCTCCCAAAACGGCTCGACGCCGACGCCGAAGGGTGAGACTACACCGATCCCGGTGATGACAATCCGCCTATCTTCGCTATACTCATCAGGGAAGAGCCGCAGTGGCGCGGAGATCGGATCGTCGTCCAGCACTGTGGAGAGGAGTTTATCAATGCGCGACTCCAGATCGGCCTCGGAGGCATACTGGAAGAGGGCCAGTAGCTCGGTGCGCAGCGCGACCCGTCGGCTTGTTGATGTCTGCGCCATGTATGTTACCTTGCGCTATGCCCAGACCCAGTTCGGGATTATAGCACGGCGTTCGGGGGCCGTGCAAAATAACGAGTACGAGTACACCCTTCAATGATGCACCTCACCACCCTTACGCCTGGACGCCGTGCGCTTCTGGTTGCACTGATCTGCGCTGGTGCGGTAGCCCTGGCCAATCCGATGGGTCGGCTTGCTTTGGCGATGCCATTGCTGCTGATCGCCCCAGGCTACCTGCTGGAGCGCATGTCGCCCACGGCCCAACTCTCTATCCTGTCTCGGTTTACTCTCTGGATGAGCCTAAGCCTGAGTCTGATCGCCCTCCTCTACCTATGGCTCTCAACGCTCGGGCTGGCCCTAAGTACCTCCCTGCTCTGGAGCATAGCTTTCCTCCTCGCACTAACCAGTCTCGCCTCCGCCTGGCAGGATCTCGGATCGTCCTCCCACCTCCTGCCTCCCTCTTCCTACCCCCTTCCCCCCGCCTCCCACCCCCCCCCTCCCCCTCCCTCCCCCCCCCCCCCCCCCTCCTCCCCCCCCCCCCCCCCCCCCCCCCCCCCCTCTCCCCCTCCCCCCCCTGCCCCCTCTCCCGCTCCCCTCTACGGCCGTGATTACCGTGGTGCGAGGGGACGCCGCCCCCCACACTTCGAGTCGTACATC
>JBAXMH010000257.1:0-6587 GCA_037134395.1 Chloroflexales bacterium | reverse complement strand
GCGACCGGTGCGGTGCAGGAGATCATCCAGATGTCCGACGCCCTCGGGCAGCCCTACCTTGAAGCCGAGGCCCGCTGCGTGTGGGGCAAGAGCTTACGGTACCAGGGCATGACCCAGGAGTCGCATACCCAATTGGAGACAGCCAATCGGTTGGTGCGGACGAGCGCGGATAGTCGCGTTCAACGGCGGCTGCGCTGCGACATCCACAACTTCCTGGGCCTGACGGCATGGAACCTCGGCCACTTTGGCGGTGCTCGTGCCCACTACCGCGCTGCTCTGCGACTCGCCCAATCCATTACGTATAGCCACAGCGAGAGTTATGGCTACTATGCACTGGCGATGACGACCATTATGCAGGGCAACTACGCCGAGGCAGTCGAGCATGGCACGGCAGCCATAACCAGCGCTCGGGTGAACGGCAGTCGTACCACCGAGATCCTCGGGTTGCTCAGCGTGGGCTTGGCCCACCTGCACCGGGGCGAGGAGACCGCCGCACAGGAGGTATTCAACACATGTGAGAGCCTCCTCCAGATGGTCGGGTACCGGCAGGCGGAGAGTATTATGATCGTCTTCAGGGGCATGCTGTTGCTGCGGTTAGGCGATTACGCGGCGGCACAGGCGACCCTGGCCGAGGGCCTCGCGCTCGGGCAAATGCTC
The DNA here is from genome assembly GCA_037134395.1 of Chloroflexales bacterium. Taxonomy (GTDB): domain Bacteria; phylum Chloroflexota; class Chloroflexia; order Chloroflexales; family Chloroflexaceae; genus Oscillochloris. The sequence continues at coordinate 5,930 of JBAXMH010000257.1, read as the reverse complement.
AAGTACCATCTCTCGTTCAGCCTCGGGCTGAACCTCATGGGGCTGCTGCGGCACCTGCTGGGCGATCATGCCGGAGCCGTTGCCGCCTGCCGTGAGGCGATGGTGATCGCCGAACGGGCAGGTGACATCGTAATGGTGGCCTACGCGCTGACGATTTTGGGCCACGCTCTCGCCGCTATGGGCGATATCGCCGAGGCAACCGCCTGCTACGAGCGGACGATTGCCATCCGCCGGGCCATCAGCCAAGTCCACCTCATCCCCGAACCGCTGGCGGGCCTGATCGAACTCGCCCTGGCCCGTGGCGACCTGCCCACCGCCCTTGCCCATAGCGAAGCCATCCTCGCCACGTATGCCCAGACCCACCTCGCCGGGGTGGAAGAACCCAGCCGTATTATCCTCGCCTGCTATCGGAGCTTACTTGTGGCGAAGGATACCCGCGCCACGCCGTTCCTTCTCCAGGCTGCACAGCAGCTACGGGAACGGGCGGCACGACTGACAAACCCAGATCAGCGGGCGACCTTCTGTGAGGCGGTAGTGGCCAACCGCACGCTGTTGGCCCTGGCCGGTGGCTGATAGCCGATAGCCGGCTATCGGCTATTACTACAGTTGTAACTATCATCTCTGCGAGGGGCATGCGACTGAAGTCGCGCCACGGGAGCCTACGGCTGGTCGCCCGCCTACGCGGGCGATTGCGGGCGGTTCCGGCGTCGGCGCAGGCCGACGCCCGGCGGAACGCCCCACAGGCGCGACTTCAGTCGCCCGCCCGGATGGGCCGACAAACCGCAGTGTACTGCGGTAAAAAAGATATGGGTAAAGATATGCACCGGGGGAGAGGGGAGATTCTGCACCAGAGTGCATTCGGCTCCCCCTCTCCCGTTCTGGGAGAGGGGGCTGGGGGGTGAGGGTTGAGCGGCTCCCCCTCTCCCGTTCTGGGAGAGGGGGCTGGGGGGTGAGGGCTGAGGGTGGATCGATCCATTCGCAAAGTATTGGCCATAGGAGCGGTATAATGGGCGCGGGCCATCTCGTATGTAGGAGAGGATACATCTATGGAAGATGTCGTTATAGTTGGCGCGGCGCGTACGCCGATTGGGCGATTCAACGGAGCCTTCGCCGGGATGACGGCGACTCAGCTTGGCGCAGCAGCGATACGTGCGGCTGTCGAGCGCGCCCAGGTTGACCCGGCCAGTGTTAGCGAGTGCATTATGGGCAATGTGGTGGGTGCTGGGCTCGGCCAGGCTCCCGCACGCCAGGCCGCCCTCGGCGCAGGTCTGCCCGATAGCGTCGCGGCCCTGACGATCAACAAGGTCTGCGGCAGCGGTATGAAGGCGGCCATGCTCGGCGCGGCGCTCATCCGCAGCGGCGATGCTGAGGTGATCGTCGCCGGTGGTATGGAGAACATGAGCCGCGTGCCCTACTTCCTCGCCAATGCTCGTCAGGGCTACCGGCTTGGCAACGGCGAACTGCTCGACGCCCTGATCCACGACGGGCTCTGGTGCCCCTTTGAGCATCACCACATGGGGAACTCGGCTGAGTGGATCGCCACTCATCACCACGTCACCCGCGAGCAGCAGGACGCCTTCGCCTTCCAGTCGCAGCACCGCGCCATTGCGGCGATGGACGCCGGACGCCTGCGCGATGAGATCGCGCCGGTCGCGGTGCCCGGCCCGAAAGGCCAGACCACCCTGGTGGATACGGACGAGAATCCGCGCCGTGATACCAGTATGCCCTCCCTGGCCAAACTCAAGCCCGCCTTCGCTGACAACGGCACCGTCACCGCTGGGAATGCTCCTGGTATTACTGATGGTGCCGCCGCCCTGGTGCTGATGAGCGCATCACGTGCCGCCACCCTTGGGCTGACTCCCCTGGCCCGCATCGCAGGGTTTGCCCAGGCCGCCGTGAAACCAATTGAACTCTTCACTGCACCGGCCTTCGCCGTGGAGCGGCTGTTGCAGCGCACCGACACCCGCATTGATGATTACGACCTGTTCGAGATCAACGAGGCGTTTGCCGCCCAGGTGCTGGCCAATGTGCGCGCTCTCGGCATTGACCCCGACCGGCTGAATGTCAACGGCGGAGCTATCGCCCTCGGCCACCCGATTGGAGCCAGCGGCGCACGCGTGATCGTCACCCTGATCAACGCCCTACGCCAGCGCAACGGCACACGCGGCATCGCAACCCTCTGTCTTGGTGGTGGCGAGGCCGTGGCTATGTCCATCGAACTCGTTTAGGATCACTACTGTTCACATAGGGAATCCACCGTCGCTCCGCCCTCACCCCCCAGCCCCCTCTCCCAGAACGGGAGAGGGGGAGCCGAACTCACTATGACATCCATAGCACCATCATCATTGACCCGCTTTGCCTGGCTCTCGATTGCCGCCGCTGTCATCACCATCGGCCTAAAGACGGGAGCCTACTATATAACCGGCTCGGTCGGCCTGCTCTCCGATGCCCTGGAGTCGGTGGTGAATCTGGTTGCGGCAATTGTGGCGCTGGTGGTGCTGACGGTGGCCGCCCGTCCGCCGGACGACGATCACGCCTACGGGCATGGCAAGGCCGAGTACTTCTCCAGTGGCGTCGAGGGTGCCTTGATCTTGGTAGCCGCCGTCAGCATTGCCTACACCGCCGCCGGTCGCCTGCTTGACCCAAAGTCAATCGAGCAGGCCGGGCTGGGCCTAGCAATTTATGTCGGTGCCTCGATGATCAACTTCGCGGTGGCCCGCGTCCTTATGCAGGCCGGTCGCCACTACCACTCGATCACCCTGGAGGCTGACTCCCACCATCTGATGACCGATGTCTGGACATCGGCGGGCGTGGTCGTCGGCGTGGCCCTGGTAGCGCTGACCGGCTGGGAATTGCTCGACCCCATCATTGCCTTGATCGTCGCTGCCAATATCGTCTGGACGGGGGTGCGGATCCTACAGCAATCGGCCCTCGGCCTGCTCGATACCGCCCTGCCCGCCGAGGAGCGCCAGCAGGTGATTGCAGTCCTCTCCCGTTACGTCACCGATGAAGGCGTCCAATACCACGCCTTGCGCACCCGTCAGGCTGCCTCCCGCCGCTTCATCTCCGTCCACATCCTCGTCCCTGGCTCGTGGACGGTTCAGCATGGTCACAAACTTTTGGATCAGATCGAGCAGGATGTGCGCGCCGCCCTGCCCAACACCACGATCTTTACCCACCTTGAGCCTATTGAAGACCCCGCATCCTTTGCCGATCAAGCTCTTGATGGGATAGGGTGAGGGAAGGAGTCTTCCGCCGCTCTGCCCTCACCCCCCCAGCCCCCTCTCCCAGAACGGGAGAGGGGGTGTCGAACACACTCCGGTGGAAAATTCCCCCGCCTCCTGCCTCCCGCCTCCTGCCTCCTGCACTAGCCCTTATCGCGCTGCCCGATGTAGCGCAGCACTAGTTCGCGCACATCGCCCAGCAGTTCCTCATGGGCGTAGGCTCCCTTCTGGATCACCCGCTCGACATACCCGTTCAGGCGCAGCCGGTCGGTCGCACTGAGATCCATCGCCGTTAATACCACAATCGGGATGGATCGCCACAGGGCGGTTGAGTGGAGTGCGCTGATCACCTCAAACCCGTCCATTTTCGGCATCATCAGGTCAAGCAGAATGAGATCGGGCCGATGCTCGGCAACTCGCCCGAGTGCCGTCTCACCATTGTCGGCCTCGACCACTGTCCAGCCCTCGCGTTCCAGCATTCGCCGCAGCATCTCGCGGGTGACCACATCATCTTCCACCACCAAGATGTTTGCGCCGGAGTCGTCAATTGGCCGGTGCGTGTTCACGACGCCCAGCAAGCGCGCCCGATCCACCGGCTTCATCAGATAGTCGGCTGCGCCGAGGGCAAATCCGCGCTGCCGATCCTCCACCATTGTCATCATAATCACCGGCACATCGTGCAGATTCGCATCGGCCTTGATCTGAGACAGCACGGCCCAGCCATCCATCTCCGGCATCATCACATCTAGCGTGATCACCGCTGGCCGCAGCGCACGGGCCATAGCCAGACCCTCGGATCCGCTCCGTGCCAGCATCACCCGGATGCCCTCGCGGCTAAGGGTGCGCCGGATGAGTTCGCGGGCCTCGGGATCGTCATCAATCACCAGCACCGCTGCTTGCGGCGTGCTGGCATGGAGAGCGCCACCTCCATCATGCACTGGCGTGTAGTTTGGCACAATCGGCAGCCCCAGCGGCAGCACCACGCGGAACGTCGATCCGACATTGGGCGCACTCATCACCGTAATATCGCCGCCCATCATCTGACAGAAGCGTCGGCTAATCGCTAGGCCCAGGCCCGTCCCGCCATACTTGCGCGTCGTACTCGCATCGGCCTGACTAAACTCCTTGAACAGCCCGGTCATCTGAGCCTCGTTCATGCCAATGCCGGTATCAACGACCTCAAACACAATGGCCGATTGCCGATGGGAGATCGCAGAGTGAGCCGCGTCAGGTTTCACATCGGCAATCGCGTTGATGCGCAACGTTACTGTGCCGCTAGTGCTGAACTTACTGGCATTTGAGAGCAGATTTAATAGTATCTGGCGTACCTTGGTCTTATCCGCATTCATAATCTCAACACTGGGATCAAGCTCTACCACGAGGTGGTTATGGTTATGATCCATCAGCGGCATGATCGTCGTCACGACCTCTTCGACCATATGACGCACAACGAATCGCTCGTAGTAGAGATCCATGCGTCCGGCCTCGATCTTCGAGAGGTCGAGGATGTTATTGATCAGCTCCAGCAGTTGCTTGCCTGCGGTGCGAATTTTCTCCAGATCGGGCACCAGATCGACGTTGCCGGTCTCTTGAGCCTCCTCGCGCAGCATCTCGCTGTAGCCGATGATCGCATTCAGTGGTGTACGTAGCTCGTGGCTCATGTTCGCCAGAAAGGTACTCTTGGCTCGGTTGGCCAACTCGGCAGCATCTTTCGCCCCAACCAACTCGGACTCGGCCCGCTTGCGCTCGGTGATGTCGCGGAAGGTGCCAATGTAAAAGGACTCGTTGCCCAGGAGAGCCTCGGTAAACATCGTCTCAACCGGGAAGATACTCCCGTCGGCCCGTCGCCCGATGATCTCGCGCCGCTCCGCCGTCGCCAGCATCTCGCCGACCAGCGCCGTCGCCGCCAGAACAGAGAGATCGTTTCCACCTCTGTCGCCCAGCAGCACCCGCACAGGCTGACCAACCACCTGCGCCTCGTGGTAGCCGAAGATCGCCTCCGCCGCTGGGTTCAGCGTGTTGATCAGCACGTCCTGCCGACTGAAGGTGACAATCCCATCCGTCGCCATATGCACAATCATCTCAGTGCGCGCCGCCGCCCACCCCAGAGTCTCCTTCGCCGACTTCGTCACAGCAACGCTCCTCCGCGATTACATTGTCATATGGCCCGATGTTCACATGGCTGGCTGACCCTCCACCAGCGCAACTTCACTTACAGAAATAGCCCGTAAAGCCCAGGGGCGTTAGCCCCAACACCTTGCCGCGCAGCCCTCACCCCCAGCCTCCTCTCCCAAAATGGGAGAGGGGGAGCCGAACGTACGCTGGTGCGGAATTTCCCCTCTCCCCTGGTGGGAGAGGGGCAAGGGGTGAGGGGGAAAGGTCGGCATGGGATCTGCTTATTTGATAAGGTATTGGCTTTAGCCCTGGGAGCCGTCACTTAGCGGTGCTATGCTGCATATAGAAGGCGATGCAGATCGCCTGAATTGACATCATTACCTGAGCGGACTGCGCGGCCAGATGCTGCCAATCCTCACGCCGAGAGAGAATCGTGTTCAGGTAGTACTCGGAGAAGATTGGCAACCAGAGTAGGTTGTGTGTTGCCCAGAAGTATAGCATGGCTTCTCTAGCTTATACGGACGTAGCAATGATGGAACCAGGGCTGTTGCAAAGTCCTCAGATTGCTGCCCGCTCCCCCACCCCCAGCCC
>JBAXMH010000256.1:0-6588 GCA_037134395.1 Chloroflexales bacterium | reverse complement strand
GCTGGCCGGGGCTGGTTACACGATCTACGCAATGTGGCACTTGAGGTGAAAATAGCCGGGTGTCGGGTAGGGGCGCGTCGCGACGCGCCCCTACGGCCCAATTTTCATCGGGTGGTGTGCGGCGAAGCCGCATGGTTGTCTGAGGTGAAAATAGCCGATAGCCACACGCTCTACGCCAGCCAGGAGGGGTTGATCAGCAGTTCGATCAGCCCCTCGATTCGTCCGCGTAGTTCATCGCGAACAGCACGGAAGGCGGCGAGTTGCTCCTCGGCTCCCGTCACCACCACGGGGTCGGGGATGCTCCAGTGTATGCGAGTCTTTACCTCAGGCCAGAGGGCGCACTCCTCGCGGGCGACATCGCAGACGGTGACGACCACGTTGGGGGCGAGGTCGGCCAAGGTGCTGATGGACTTCGTTTGCTGGTGGCCAATATCAACGCCCGCCTCGGCCATCACCTGGGTGGCCAGCGGATGTAGCTGCGCGGGCTGCGTCCCGCCGCTGCGCACCACGATGCGTCCGCCGGTGAGGGTGCGCAGCCAGCCCTCGGCGATCTGCGAGCGCGCACTGTTGGCCCGACAGAGAAATAAAACAGTCACGGCTGTTATTTCTGTTGTGGGAAGCCGCGACGGAATAGCCAGATCCGCCCCAATCTGCCGATAGCGTGCGGATACTTCCCCCAGGTTGACTCCGTAATAGATTGCGCGCCCGTCGGCATCGCTGCGGTGCTGCTGTACCAGCTCAGCCTGACGCAATATTCCCAGGTGGTAGGAGACCAAGTTCTGTGGCAGGCCGGTCTGCGTCACGATCTCACCAACCTGCCGGTCGCTGGTACGCAGTACACGCAAGATTCGCCAGCGCGTCTCGTCGGCGATCAGCTTCAGCCCTGACGGCTCTCCGTCCAACTGCCCAGAAGATATATCACTTTTCATTGGTGTATCTCCGTTATTCCACCCGTCTATCCTAGTGTACTGTCGTAGCGATGTCAAGAGCAAAAAATTCATACCTAGGCGACGATTGTGGACACCTTGACAGAGGCTAACTTCCTGATATAGTATCAATTGAGACTGTTTAATTGTGCATCAAGGAGCCTCAATGGACACACCCCGTGTGCCTGACGTGCCGCCCGAGCGGTTGTTTGTTACACTCCTGTCCGACCCGCAGATCTGGATGACCGTGCAGGCTCTGGCCCGCAGCGACGCCCACGTGGACGACCTCCAGTCCTACACAGGGCTCTCCGCCGCAGCGATTACCCACGCGCTGGATCATCTGTGCGCGACCGAGACCATCATGAGTCGTCCGAGCGACGCCGACCCGCAGATCGTCTACTACCAACTCCATGTAGATCGGCTCGCGGCGCTCGCTCAGGCGACCCTGACCGCACTCCATCCGGCACTCACTCTTGCGCCGCCACCGAACAACCCGCCGCCTCTGCCACAGCCCGTCCGCCCGCGTGTACTCTTCCTCTGCACCCGCAATAGCGCCCGCTCACAGATTGCCGAGGGCCTGCTGCGTATGATCAGCGGTGGCACCGTTGATGCCTTCAGCGCCGGGGTTGCCCCCGCCAGCCTCCACCCGCTGGCCCGCGAGTCGTTGGAGCGCGTCGGCGCGTTTACCGCGCCTATGGACTCCAAACATATGGATGTCTTCGCCGGCCAGCACTTCGATTATGCGATCACGGTCTGCGATCAGGCTCGTGAAGTTTGCCCGATCTTCCCTAACGCGGATCAGCACATGCACTGGTCACTGCCTGACCCCGCTGCGGCCGAGGTGAACCGCCAGCCGAAAGCCTTTCAGGCCGTGTCGATCGAGCTAGCGCAGCGGATCCGGTATCTCTTGACCTTCATTGAGCGTGACCGTCGTCAGGTGGGCACAGGAGTACGGGCGTGAGTATACGTATTGGCATCAATGGCTTTGGGAGGATCGGACGACTGGCCCTGCGGGCGGCATGGGGCTGGCCCGATCTGGAATTCGCCTATGTCAACGAGACGGGCGGCAATGCAGCGACGGCGGCTCACCTCTTGTACTTCGACTCGATCCACGGTCGCTGGGGCCATGAGACCCGTGGCGAAGACGAGCAACTCTTTGTTGATGAGACGCCGATCCGCTACAGCAGCATCAAAGACCCTGGCGCGGTGCCCTGGGCCGAGGCGGGCGTGGAGATTGTGCTAGAGGCGACCGGGAAGTTTCGTACCCGTGAGCAGCTTAACGCCTCCTTTAAGGCCGGGGTGAAGAAGGTAATCGTGGCCGCGCCGGTCAAGGGTGACGCGCTGAATGTGGTGATGGGCGTGAACGACGGCTTGTACCGGCCCGATGAACATCACCTGCTCACCGCCGCCTCTTGCACCACCAACTGCCTGGCCCCGGTGGTCAAGGTGATCCACGAAGGCATCGGCATCCGCCACGGGATGATTACCACCATTCACGACATGACCAACACCCAATCAATCCACGATACGCCGCACAAGGATCTGCGTCGGGCGCGGGCATCCTCGCTCTCGCTGATCCCCACCAGTACCGGCTCGGCCACCGCTATCGGCATGATCTTCCCCGAACTTCAGGGTAAGCTCGACGGCATCGCGGTGCGGGTGCCGCTGTTGAATGCCAGCCTGACCGACTGTGTTTTCGAGGTGAACCGACCGACAACGGTTGTAGAGGTAAACAGCCTGCTCCAAGCGGCAGCCGACAGCCATCTGAACGGCATCCTGGGCTACGAAGAGCGTCCGCTCGTCTCGGTAGATTTCCGCGACGACCCGCGCTCGGCAATTGTGGACGCGCTCTCGACGATGGTAACCAACGGCACGCAGGTGAAGATCCTCGCTTGGTACGATAACGAGTGGGGCTACGCGAACCGCTATGTTGAGCTGGCGCGGAAAGTAGCGCTCGCGTTATGAACACCAGCAACCTGCGCAACTACGTCCTGGTGACGCTGGCCTACTGGGCTGATACCCTCACCGACGGGGCGATCCGCATGCTGGTGCTGTTTTATTTCTACCAACTCGGCTACAGCGCCTTCCAGGTAGCCTCGCTCTTTCTCTTCTACGAGATTTTCGGGGTGGTCACGAACCTGTTTGGCGGCTACCTGGGCGCACGTTTTGGGCTGAAGGCCACGCTGTTTATGGGGCTAGGAACTCAGATCATCGCCCTGAGCCTGCTGGCCTTCGCCCCACCATCGCTGCTGGTGGTGCCCTATGTGATGCTGGCCCAGGCGCTCTCGGGCATCGCCAAGGATCTCACCAAAATGTCGTCAAAGAGCGCGGTGAAGCTGGTAGCTGGCGAAAGCCAGGGCCAGCTCTACCGCTGGGTGAGCATCCTGACTGGATCGAAGAATGCGATCAAGGGGGTTGGCTTTTTTGTAGGTGCGCTACTGCTGACCCTGGTGGGATTCCAGCCGGCCCTGCGGATCTTGGGCGGATTGGTTCTAACCGTCCTCATCCTCGCCATCGTGCTGATCCGGGGCGACCTGGGGACAGCAAACAAGAAAGCAAAATTCCGCCAGATCTTCTCGCAGAATCGGGCGGTGAACATGCTGGCGGCGGCGCGAATCTTCCTCTTCGGCGCACGCGATGTCTGGTTTGTGATCGGGCTGCCGGTCTTCTTTGTGAGCGTGTTGGGCTGGAACTTCTGGATGGCCGGTGGATTTATGGCCGCATGGACGATTGGCTACGGGGCGGTGCAAGCGTCTACGCCGGGACTGATCCGGCGGCGGGTCGAGGGACAGGGCGAACCGGACGGGCGCACAGCAACGGCATTGGCCTTTGGGCTGGCCGCCTTCCCCGCAGGAATCGCCCTGGCCCTGAATGTCGGGCTGACCCCGGCGCTGGTGGTGGTCGCCGGGTTGCTGGCCTTTGGCGCGGTCTTCGCCCTAAACTCGGCGGTTCACTCGTACCTCATCCTGGCCTACACCGACGGCGATAAGGTGGCGATGAACGTAGGATTCTACTACATGGCGAATGCGCTAGGCCGACTGGCCGGCACCGTGCTTTCGGGATTGCTCTACCAACTCGGGCTACAGGCCGGGCCAAACGGCGGACTGATCACCTGCCTGTGGGCATCAGCGGCGTTCGTCCTTGTGGCCGGTGTCCTCTCGCGGCTGCTGCCAACCAACACGGCCCCGCGCACCCGGACAATTGCGCTCACGGATATGGGTGAGTAGGGAGGCAGGAGGCAGGAGGCAGGAGGCAGGAGGCAGGAGGCAGGAGGCGGGAGGCGGGAGGCGTGCCACGATGCCTCCTGTTGCTGCAAATCCGCAATCTAAAATCCGCAATCTAAAACCTTGTAAACAGTGCTATCCTGGCGGCAGCACCAGGCATGCCTCGGGCGCAAAATGGAGATCGATCTTCTCACCAAGCTGCGGCAGCACCAAGCCGGTGGTGTTGAAGAGGTCAAAGCTCAGAGCATGACCCGCAACGTGAGTACGCACACGCACGGTTGGGCCGAGGAAACTCAGCTCTTCAGCGACGGCGCTCAGCCGGTTCGCGTCTGGGCCGTAGGCTCCGTTGAGCGAGAAGATCTCGGGCCGTAGGGCCAAGCTCACCTGGCTGCCGGTCGGATCGGTCAGCGCCCGCCCAACCCGCACCACTTGCCCGCCCACCTCCACATGCCCGGCATCACGGTTGACGACTCGGGCAGGTAGCACGTTGAGTGTGCCAATAAACGAGGCCACAAAGGCGGTCTGCGGCGTATTGTAGATTGCGCTAGGTGCGCCAATCTGCTCAACCCGACCGTTGTTCATCACCACCACCCGATCCGAGAGTGCCAGAGCTTCTTCCTGGTCGTGGGTGACGTAGATTGTCGTTATGCCAAGCTGCCGCTGGATAGCCCGGATCTCGTGGCGCAGCACGACACGGATTTTGGCATCCAGGGCCGAGAGCGGCTCGTCGAGCAGCAGCACCCGTGGGCGGATAGCGAGGGCACGGGCCAGGGCGACGCGCTGTTGCTGTCCACCCGAGAGCTGGGCTGGGTAGCGTTGGGCGAAGTCAACCATATGGATGACACCCAGCAGTTCAGCGACCCGCTCGCGGATCTCGCCCGCCGGTCGCCCGGCCACGCGCAGCCCGAAGCCGATATTGTCGGCTACGCTCATGTTCGGAAAGAGCGCGTAGCTCTGGAAGACCATGCCGATATTGCGCTGACTTGTGGGCGTGCGCGTCATATCGGCACCATCAATGGTGAGTGTGCCGGAGGTCGGCGTCTCAAAGCCGGCGACCATCCGTAGAGTTGTGGTCTTGCCGCAGCCGCTGGGGCCGAGGAAGGAAATAAACTCACCCCGCTCGACCGCGAGGTTGACCTGCTCCACGGCGACTCCACCTGGGTAGCGCTTGTGGAGGTTAACGATCTCAAGAAACGGCATGAGAATGACCTATCGGCTATTTCAGGCTAGCGCGGCCCACCGAGCTGGCTCTGGCCCACACCACGGCTCAGCCACTGGAGCAACCCGATTGATGCCCAGGTGAGTGCGAAGCTGACGACCGCCAGGGCCGAGGGTTCGTAGACTTTGCTGCTGCTGAGCAGGTTGATGTACGGGCCGAAGGCCGGCTGGGCGAGCAGCGCGGCGATGGTGAATTCGCCCATGACGATGGCGAAGGTGACAAACGCCCCGCTAAGCAGTGCGACAAAGACGTTTGGAAAGATCACTCGAAAGAGGATTGTGGGCCAGCGTGCGCCTAGACTCTGTGCCGCCTCGGTGAGCGCACGCACGTTGATCGCCCGCAACCCGGTATCAACTGCCCGATACATGTACGGAAACGACAATACCACGTAGGCCGCGATCAGGAGCAGGTGCAACCCCCCGTGGCTGTCGGTGAGCGGCGTGCGGTTGTAGCTACGGGATAGCCCAAAGACCAGCACCACGGCGGGAACCACGAAGGGCAGTAGGGTCAGAAACTCGATCAGCGGGCGCAGTTCGGGCAGCCGGAGATGCACCCAATAGGTCGTGGGTACGATCAGCAGCGCACTGATTACAATGGTCGCCAGGGCGGTCTGGAATGAAAAGGCGAAGCTGGCGGCAAAGCCGCTGTCGCGGAAGACACTGGCGTAGGCGGTCAGGCCAATCTCACCCTTCTTCGCCAACAATGAGAATTGGAACGTCGCCAGCAGGGGTAACGCGAAGTAGAGGCTACCCAGAATCAGCCAGAGCCACGACCAATAGGATGCACGGCGCATCGTTCTCCCTCAGCGCTGGAGCCAGCGCTCGGCGAGCCGCTGGAGCCATGTATACAGCGTGATGGTCAGGGCCATAATCACGATCATGCCCAGGGCGAGGGCGTTGCCCAGGCCAGGGTTCGAGAAGGCATCGCTACTGAGTTGGGCACCGATCAGGATGGTGACGACGCTGGCCTGACTGCCGCCGCCGGTGAGGGCAAATGCGGTGGCGTGGGCACCAAAGGCGTTGCCGAACAGCAGCACCATCGTGCCGAGCAGAGAGGGCAGCAGGATCGGCAGCCCGACTCGACGCCAATACTGCCAGGGCGAGGCTCCCAGACTCTCGGCGGCCTCGCGCCACTCGCGGCGCAGCCCATCGAGGGCCGGGGCCATGATCAGCACCATCAGCGGGATCTGAAAGTAGATGTAGGTCAGGGCCAGACCCCA